>JBILVQ010000075.1:0-12729 GCA_044370375.1 Bacteroidia bacterium | reverse complement strand
TCATTGCCTTCCACAATTAGATTTGCAGGATCTGCAAACACCACCAATGAATTATTACCCGGTGATGGATTGGGAACCGTTATGGAAACATTTTCAATGGCACCTGCCGCTACGTTTGAATTAATTGTTTGGGTATAGGCAATACCTGCCACGTTAAATTCAACATCAAAGGGACCGGTGGCAACATCTGTTCCGGAATTATAAATTCTGGCTTGTAACGTTATATTTCCCGGAAAAACAGGATCGGTTCCTGCAACGGTTAATTGGCCACAACCAAGCACCGTTAGGTCAGGCTGGCAAATGGTAACTGTTGTAGATAAATTATTAAAATTATTGGTCTCGTTCAATTCAGACACCAAACCTTGCGTTGCAACAGGAGCGTCTATTTCAACCTCATACGTATAACTTCCGGCCTGCAAAAAGGTATAATTGTCACTTAAAGTAACCAAATCCAATCCGCCAAGGTTTGAAACATTGTGAGTAAAAGTAGTTTGTAATACCCCTGAACGATAAAGCCTGATTAAGACATTAAAGGCGCCTGAAGGTAGAACTCCACCATTTCTAATGGTCCATGAAAAGGTGTGATTCTGACAGAGGTAATAATTAATTTGATTAATGTTGGAACTATACAAATAAAGGTCAATGCCCGGAATCACAATGCTAACATTTTCCGTATTGATATTATTTGCCTCATTGGATTCAACAATTAAATTGGAGGCATCGGCAGTAGCTGTCATGGACAAAACACCTGACACACCCGCGGTAAGATCCGGTAATGGCGTTGAGAAATTTTGTCCGGCTGCAAGGGGTGGAACAATGATCGGTGCAGGCGTTGAGAACCCATTGCTTAACGTAAAGGTTAACAAGGTCGGTTGAGTTACATCAGCACAACCTGTGTTCGTAACCACCACGCTGGCATTAACGGTACCATTCGACAATACTGAATTCGGGCTTAAAATCAAATTACAGGACAGGTCGGGCGAACAAGGAGGAACAAGTAATACAAACTGCGTAGATGTATCACCGGTAAGCGTAAAGTCGGTAATCGATACGTTCACATGATACAAACCCGGTGTAACCGGAGTATAAAACCCAATATTATAAAAACCATTCGAATTGGTGTAACCATTGTAAACCGCTCCTGTTTCAACAAGCGTTAAACTCACCGTTGCTCCTGCAACACCGGGATTGGCAAGCACTACGGGAGTTCCATAATACACTGCATTGCCCAATATTGAAACGTAATTTCCATTGACGGCATAAGATGTTGCCGGACTGGGTGAAGCATTCACCGTTATACCACCGGGTAAATTATAAGGGCCATTGATAAAAGGTCGAATTGCCTGATTATCCAGTTCATTAGGTTCTGAAATTTGATTGGTATAATCAATGAAAACCTGCATCGGATTCCATGAGGGAACATTGGGCGTAACAATGGTCCATTGAACCGTTGTAGTAGAATGGGCAGGAAGCAAAGGAACATTAATGTCAGGGTAAACAATTGCCGGATCATACTGATTCACCAAATGCACCACAAAATTTTGTGCCGGATAATCAGACTCATTATGAATCACTGCTGAAACAACAATGGTCTCTGAGGTATCCGGTGAAGGATTGCTAAAAGTAATATCATTAGCAAAAATAAAAATATCTGCATCATCCAAAACATCAGGCTCTGCTGCGGGTCCGAAATTGGTTTCACAACCTGATGCATCAATACCCCTGATGGTGGTTTGCCAGTTGGCTGTGGTCGGGAAAGCGGTTCCTTCGTAAAAATAAATTTTACCATCACTCACATCATTGTCGAGCGGATCAACCTCGGCCATGATAAAAACCCGGTCATTCCCATTGCTGAAGGATCCATTGGGTTCGTAATCCATCAACACTTTAGGATATCCGTTTTGTGGCAGGTTACCATCTGCATCACTGTAATTTACTTCAAAACGGTAAATGCTATATGGATTATCAACCAAAGGATAAACAACATGTGCAGTAAAGTCAGTGTTGCCGCTGAAGGACATTACAGGAGCACTTCCATTAAAGGCAATGCTTGTTGTTGCCGTTGCGGTACATCCGCCTGAGCTACTTGCTACTACCGTGTAAACCCCTGCATCTGCAAGCACCGAAGATATAATTTGCGGATTCAACGATGTGCTGCTGAAACCATTGGGTCCTGTCCAAAGTACCGTACTAATTCCGCTTCCATTAGCACTTAACGCGATATCATTGCCCGCGCAGTATGGCCCGGTATTGCTAGCCGTAACCGTTGGTGTGGTCAATAAATTAACATTGAAGAAAGCGGTATCCGAACATCCTGTTGTATTGCTCACCACCACATAATAGCTTCCGGGAGTACTGTATGTATTGGTTGATCCGCTTGTACCATCCGACCATAAAAAGCTATTGCCTCCACCAGATGGTAAAGCCGTAACAAGGACTGAATTTCCGGCACATAAACCAACCACTCCCGATGGATTGGTATTGGCAACAGGTGACGTAACTACGTTTACGACCACCGATGCACTTGCCGTACAGCCTCCATTGTCGGCAACAATTACACTATACGTTCCGGAGGCATTGACAACAATTTGTTGCGTTGTACTTCCTGTATTCCATGCATAAGCGCTTGCCCCCGAAGGTTGTGCTGTGAGGGTAACATCCTCTCCTTGACAAAAAGTTAGAGGACCGGAGGCATTGATACCAATGCCCAAAACACCGCCACTCATGTTGATGTGGATGATTGAATCCAATTGATTGGAACAGGTTCCCGACAGTGCATTGATTTTAAAGACACGGTCTGTATTCAGAATTCCTGTATTCAACTGTATGGCTCCTCCTGTTCCGTTTGCGCTGCTAATTAAAGCATTGGTGGCTGAATCAAGCAATTGATAAATGACCGAAGGTTGTGAATTGTTTAATGTAACCACGGCACTATTATTCGCACAGATAATCTGATTGTTTCCTGCAATACCTAAATTCTGTGGTGCTTCACCAATTTCAAAGGGTAATGGGTTAATGTTTACGGTTAATGAATCCAAGCGTGAACATCCATTGGAGCCTGTAACGGTAACATAATAAGTTCCGGCTCCTGCTGCCGTTACCCCTGAAATCGTTGGGTTCTGGAGACTTGAAGAAAAAGAATTCGGTCCGCTCCAAGAATAACTTACACCTCCGGTGGCATTCAATTGAAGACTAGCTCCTTCACAAACAGGAGAATTGGAACTCTTCGAAACAGATGGCAAGGATAAAAAGTTAACGAGGACAGCAGATGACCCTGTACATCCATTAGCATCGGTAATATTCACAGCATAAGTTCCATTGCTGGTTACCACGATGCTCTGGGTGGAGGCTCCTGTGTTCCATGCATAAGAAGCTCCGGCAGGATTTGCGGTTAATGTTAAAGGAGTTCCGGCACAAAGCGTTCCACCGGGAGAAGTCGTAATAAAGGTAGATGACAAAGAACAATTTCCTATTATCTTTAACTCATACCGGGAGTTGATTCCGCAAGCATTGATTTGACTATTGTTGTTGCCATTATTGATCACCATAACCACATAATTGCCAGCCGATAAATTAAGGTTAGCACTGGTTAAAACACAGGCATTACCCAAAATATTCCCAATCTGTACCAATGAAGCGCAACCGGAAGTGGTATTAAATACTTGCAATCTGGAATTAAACGGAGCGGTTAAATCGAATTGAAAAACACCACCCGTAGGAATGTTGAAAGCATAAGCATCCGTATCATGTCTTGAGCATTGATTCACCGCATCGCCCCAGATGAAAAATGGATTTGCACTGAGACTAATGCTTTCAGCTGTTGAACAAGTTTGGTTGAGAAAACTTCCGCAGGCTTCAGATTCTGTGTAGTTAGGAGCAGGAGCGGTTGTAGAACAGGCAGCCGTTGGTGGATTAGAAACAGAAACATTAATAACCGGATTGCTAATAAAGGAAGCAATACCCAATTTGATGAAATAGGTTTGACCAATCACCAAGTTGGGAGTAACGGTTTCTATGGATGTTGCATTGCTTGGATTGTAGGTACAACAAATGTTAGAATTTGTTGTACAGTTGCCATCCAACAATTCAAAGCCTATGGGATAAGAGGAAGAGGATAAAATATTAATTCTAACCCGGCTTGTGGTTGGAACAAAGGAAAACCAAACATCTTTACCATAAACCGCACCCAAGGCATTAGCACAATGTACTAATCCCATGGTAGCGGCTCTTTCATTAAAGGAAGTATAGCTAACATTGGCAGTCTGTGTTAATGGTGCCGCACCAATACAGGTATCATTCAGCGTAAAGGCAAAGGGTCCTTCCCAGAGGCTTGTTACCCCTGCATTACATTGCGCACGCACATAAAACTCATAGGTTCCGTTGTTGCTTAAACCGCTTACCGCGAAAGGTTGCGCACTTACATCGTTATGGGTAGGAGTTGTAGTTAATCCCGGTACTGTGAGCGGATATGGGCCTACAACAATGTCCCATAAGGTTTCAGAGCCTGTGCTTGCCCAGCTGAGGTTTGCACTTGTTGGTCCTGTAACTTCGGCATCTAAATTAACGGGAGCTGTTCCGCAGTTGTCTTGCAATATACGCATGCTATTAATGGCCAAGCCATCTGTGCCGGGCTGAAAATTATCATACTGCCTTACTCTCACTTGAAATCCTGCTCCAACGGATTGTCCATTATTGATAAGAATAGAATCTACATCGAGTGTAATGTTTTGAAGCACGTTGTCGGTACCGCTTGCCCAGTCATAAACATCAATCCACGGATCGGTAGAAGATCCTCTAAAATAAACTTTGTCTATTCCGTCATTCTCGTCACCCAAATCCATGTATTCCATTTCGAAAAGAAGACTGGAAGAGGCGGAAAAATTAGCAAGATTGACGCTCCAATACAAGCTATTGTCGGCATAATTACCGGAACCATCGTTGGCCATGGTAAAAGTAGGTGAACCGATTCCACTCTGATAAGAACTTGTACCGGTGAATCCACGACCGTAAATATTATCTGTCTCAAAAGAAAAACCATTGGACGGAAAACAAACAACTACCTCGGTGTTACTGATTGTTTCGTTGGGCAGGGCATCAAAATTCTCTGTCAAAGGAAGTGCCGCAGGCACAAAAGCAGGGCAGATGGTTGAAAAGTTAACAGGACCTGTCCAGTTGCTATTCGCACTGCCGCAATCGGTACGAACGTAAACCTGATAATCAGCAGCAGCGTTTAGTCCGGTAAAAACCAAAGATGTGTCACCTGCCACAAGTTGGGTTGGGACCGTAGCAGCATCTGGGACAGGAAGTGGATCGGCACCGAAATAAACTTCGAAATCCTGAAAGCTTCCCGGAGCTTCCCAGGCAAAAGTTGCTGAGGACGAAGTAATACCAGACACCACAGCATTCAAGGGCTGAGGGCAGGTATAAATCTTAAAATTATCAAGGGTTATTCCTTCATAACCAAATTGATAATAGGGATAATAACAACTGTTTATGGAAAATTTAAACTGGGTGGAGGCTGAAAAACTTTGGCCATTGGCACTTAGGACACTGTCCAAATCGATATCAGCAATCGCTTCAAAAACACCTTGATTGAACGTTAAAGAGTAGTTGGTGCCCCAATCAAAAAGGGTAAGCCAGGGATCGTTTACAGAGCCTCTTACAAAAACTTTGTCTTCAGGATCAAGATTGTAATTGCCTGCAATGGCAAGATCGAAAGAGGTCAAAATATTGTTAGCACCTGAATAGGAACTCAGGTTGAAGGTAGATATCAACTCGCTTACTTTACAAACATCATACTCTTCGTTGCCTATAGTGACACCCAAATTTCCTGTAGCACTATACATTACGTTATCTGTTCCGGTCATAACCTGCCCGTTGCTAAAAGACCAACATTGATCGGGATCATTAATCACAAAGGCAGGACCAATAACAATGGCAGTGGATAAAGCATCGTAAACTTGCTCGAAGGGAAGAAGGATTGGGGAAAGGGAACCACACAAGGTTACAAACACATTGGCAGCGGAATAGGCTGAAAATGTGCCTCCGCAATTGGTTCGCAAATACAAAGAATAGGTGTTGCCGGCAGTAAGCCCTGTAATGTTAAAATTAGTAGATATACTATTTCCGGAGCTAATGACACCAACTCCTTGTGCATTGCCTGCAGGAACAACCTCCCAGCTATATTGAGTAGCACCTGAAACCGAAACCAAACTCACGCTTGCCGTAGTTTCGGTGGCATTGATGGAAGCTACCAAAGGAGGGGCACAACCATCCAAGGTAAAAGATATCTGGTAATTGTTGATACCTTGACTCCCGCATGGAAATTGACCTATGTTTCCATCATAATAGACATACAACAAATAAGTTCCGGCATTAAGTGTGGTGTTATTTAAAAGATTAGCACCCGAACAAAATGTAGAAACGTTGCTTGAAGAAATATAATTGGTAGATCCGCAAGGGTCAGTGTTGGATAAGCGATATAAATCAACAGATACAGGTGCTCCAGAGAAAAGATTTACATCATAAACTCCTGATTGAGGGAGCGTAATCAAATAAAGATCTCTGTCGTCTTCATCAAGACAAGAAGAAAAAGTAGAACCTTGAATAACATAATTTCCGCTAAAACTAACGGGTTCAGCATCTGTACAATTATCATTCAAATTGGTCTGTCCACAATTTTCCAAAGTCTCGGTATAATTGGCCAATGCAGGCATGCTGCAAGTCCTGGAATCATTTTGATAACAAACCGAGATATCAAAAAAAGATGCACCAACGGGTGAATAAGAAACCACTCTTAAATAGTACGTTTGTCCGGCCACAAGCCCTGATGGATAAAGCGTGTAGGTTGTTCCGGAGCTAAAATAATCGCAGCACAAATAAGAAAGGGTGCCGCAATTTCCTTCAATAATTTCCAGATAATAAATATTCGAATTATTTCTGGTTATGGTTAATTCTGTAGACCCTGAAGAAGCCACAAAAGAATAGTAAAGAGCATCATACGTTCCTGCACAGCCTACAAATGAATCCTGATTCAACTGCGTTCCGATTTGATTAACAAGGGTGCAAGCTGCTGTGACTGAACCGAGTGCTGCTGCGCCAACACAAGAATTGTTAGGGGTTACGTAATAGGGACCAACCCATTCGCTGAAATTGCCTGAACCGCAATCGGCCCTAACGAAATATCGAAATGAAGTGGCCGAGGGTAAAGAGCTAATGGTTCGGCTAAGTGTGGTTGAATTATAAATGGTTCCTGAGCCTTGCGCAACACCCTGCGGAGCAAAATCAATTTGAAAACCTGCAGAGGAAGGATTTGCATCGGTCCAACTTAAGGTTACTGAAGCGGATGAGTTAACCGTTGCTGTAAGATTGCTTGGTGGCAAACAAGAAGGTTGCGAATTAACAACGATACAATAATCCTCTGCCTGTCCGTTACCGGAACCGGAATTACAACTTACAGGGGTAAAACTGTTGTTAATTACCACACGCATGCGGGTTGTGCCAAGATTTGCCGTTGAAGGGACCAATACAGGAATTGTACTTTGGGTAGAGGAATTTGATGCTCCTAAATCATATAATTCATTGGCATCGCTGAAATCACCATCCTGATTCCAATCAAAAAACACCCGCACATAATTATATGGCCCATGCGTAATATTGATGGGATAGGTGGCTCCTCTAGAAACGGGAAATGAGCCCAAGCCGGTATAATCTCCATATTGTGAAGTCTCATTGCCTGAATTGTTGTTGATGCCCGCAAAATTCACATTTGCAATTCCTCCATTGTTAACAGCAGCATAGGTGATCGGACAATAACTTATCGCATTGCAACCTGCTGCCACTGTGGTAAAGGTTCTGAAAACACTACCAGTGGCATTGCCGAAAGTATTGTATGGGATGATTCTCCATCCATAGGTGGTAGAGGGGTTCCAGTTACCATTGAAATATTGTGACACGTTTCCAATGTCAACATTGTTTAAGATATTATTGTAATTGGGAGCATTGGTTCCTAAAGTTAGGCGGTATCCATCAGCACCAAAAGGGGTTGCCCAAATCAATGGTTGGTTCACAAAAACTCCAGTAGAAAGATCGGCAGGAATAAATAGAGAAGGGTTTCCGGGGATGGTTGTAGGCGTGCCTTTGATGACAATGTTATCCAGTCCCCACCCGTTCAGGTTAAAACTATTTTGCCCATACACCCTGAACCTGATTTGGAATTGTTGTCCGTCCATTCCGGCCAAAGACTGGTTGGTTCTAGAAATGCTAAAGGAACCGGTCGAATTATTAAAATTCTCCAAAATACTCCATGAGCCTGAACCCGTGGTTTTGTATTCAACGGCAAACTGCTCTAGCGTTGAAGTGCTGTAATTGTTCAACAGCAACAAATAATCAAGTGTTAGATTGGTTATGGCTGTGGCATCAAACACCTGACTGGTGAGGGCGAAGGAATAATTTCCCTGGGTTGGCGACCAATTGAAAAAAGCATTCGGACTAGTTCCTCCGGTGGGTGTATAACTTCCTCCGGTGGTCCAGTTAGCCTGTGAGGGAGAAAACGACCAAGCTCCTGAGGTAAAATTATTGCTATTCCAAGACTCATTGAACAAAACCGATTGCGCGTTGAGTTCCTTGGAAAAAAAACCAAGGAGAAAGAAAAGAGAAAATGCTTTAAATCCGCGTAAAAACTGACCCATAAACCTGTTTTTTTTAATGAACAATCCTTCAAAAGCCCCATTTTATATGGAGCCACATTCATCGAAATTAACAAAAAAAGTTTGAACCATCAAAATCTTATTTTTCCAACCCTTTGAAACCCTTGAAAATACTGAATAAACTAGCAATTAAAAAAAATCCGTACCTTTCGTTGATAATTTATGCGTATCCATGAGCCAATTTAGACATCTTTTTCTCTGTTTGGGCCTTTTTTCAGGTGTTTTTCTATTGCTGCTTAATTCCTGCCAAAAAGGCGAAGAAGAGGTTATTCAACCCGGAATAGAAATCAAACAATTCGAACCCTCCGGTGTAAACGAAGCCTCCTTGTTATTAAATGTAAACAACACCGGTTCAGAAGACCGTGAATATGGTTTCCTTTTAATTTCTATTGACAGTGCCGACAACAAAAACTATTACGAGCAAACCCTGGCGGCTGTTGAAAATCTTAACTCGGTTGACCTATACATAACCGATAACAACCGTTTGAAAGGACAGCTTAGTGTGCGGTCCTTGGGTCAGGTAAAATCAGGTGAAATCATTACACAGAAAGAAGTAGTATTGGACAGTTTAAATCGCAACAACGGCTATATCGTGAGGGCTTATATGAAATCAGCGAATACCCTGATCTATTCTAAGGCTATTGGTATCAAATCGCTTGACAAAAAAGCCCTGGAGTATGTTACCACCTTGTCTTTTCCATTTAATCCATCCAGTTTTATTTTTAAAGACAGCACCGTCTATTTGTTAGTGGACACTTTAAGCAGTATTCCGCGCTTGTACGCCTATTCTCTTGGCAGCAGCAATTATCAAACCCTCGCACAGGCCCCCTTCAATAATGCTGAATATCCAAAATCCTGTTTTGCATTTTTAGACAACGAAGGAAAAATTAATTATCTGGCACAAAAAAACGGAACACTTAATAAAAAACCCTATAGCAGGGCCACCTACGACATTGCAGCTAATTTATGGACCGCCCAAGGTACCACCTGTTCACCTTCGGATACTTTGAGACACTTTACAAAATTCGCTTACAACATTCAATCAAAACTGATTACATCTTTGACAAAAGAGGACAATACCTATAAAGTTAACCTCTCAGATGCGGATGATTACTGCCCCAGTCAGGTAGCGCAAACCATCCCTTTCAGCAGTAGTTGTGATGATTACAACTATTACTCAAGAGCAGTGAAAAATAGCTTTCTTTTTCGCGATACAGTTTTTTTAACGCTAACAATTTCGAACAACAAGTTGTATTACTTCACTTGGCCTGCCCCCGGTAGTCCGCCTGAATGCCATCTTTATACCGATTTAACTTCCGGTGAACCCTTGATGAATACTTCTTTTATCTTTAAGCACGGAGGCACCTATTACACGTTGAAAGAGGCCGTTAATCCAGTTAGTAATAATCCGGCAAATCCGCAGCTTTTTCTCAATTCCTTCACTGAACAAACTGGCTTAAAAAAAGCCTACAATGTTACCAATTCAGCTACGGGCTACGAAAGCATTTTAAAAACCGGTATATGCAGGGGCTTTGCCTTTGTTGCGCCTTATACTTATTTAATGGTTGTTAATCCATCAACTCCGGGGAAAGTTTATGTATTCAAATTTAAGCCATAATCTCATGAAGTCTTTTTTCAGCATATTGCTATTGAACCTTGCTTTGTTGTTTGCAACAACGGATTCAAAGGCCCAGGACACGTATGGAGCTGCACTGCAATTTGGTTTTGCCACAGCAAGTACTGCGAGTGGTAGTTTCGGAACCCACCCTTTGGTGGCCGGTTTACAACTTAAATTTCAAAAAGAAGTTTATCAAAACTGGCAACTTTGTATCGGACTTCAAACGATGAATGATGCCATTGGCGGTGCCATTGGAAGGGCAGAAAAAAACCAAGTGGTAAAGAGTTATTACTTTGGACTGAATGATGGAGTTTTGGCCGGTGACTCAGCCTTTGAAAGCCGCAACCGCAAACAATACCTTAAAATAGCTCAGTTATCCATTGGTGGACGATACTTTTTTACCCGAGTAAAAACCATCAACCCTTTTTTGGGTGCCTCTTTGGCTTTTATGTCGGCCAGGCCCGTTAACAAGGCCAATGATGCTGCTCCCCTATCCAGTATTGATGCACGATTAACCAATACCAGTGGTGCCGGTACCATGCTGGAAGGAGGATTTGATGTTCTGCTTTCTCGCAGTTTTTCCATTGTTGTTGAAGGACAATGGTACAAACCTTTCGGAGATGCTACCTTTTACAGAGCTTCTACCGTTGAGCTAACCTCCAGTTTGCAGGATGGTAAATTGTACTTATCGGGAGCCACCATTCAAAAGGAAGCTCTATCCTTCATGAACATCAACATAGGACTTTGTTTCAAACTTGGTTTAAGTAAGAAAAAATGAAAACGAGGAAAAAATTCATGAAAACCACTCTCCTGTGCCTATTGGGATTCATGATCTCATTGACCACCAAGGCACAACTTAAAAAGGATTTTTCGGTAGGATCCGAAAAGCAAATTTTCGATGGCACCTACAATGCCGATAGTAAATATTTTACCACCATCAGCAACAAGGGCATCACCATCTGGAACACCAGCGATGCACCCAAAAAATTAAAAAAAATAAAGGTCAAAAATATTCTTCATGCCAGTTCGGTTGGATCAACCGCGTTTGTGGCCAGAAAGGAAAAGGCTTTTTCAAAAACCATTCTGATTGAAGAGTATTCCATCCCGGAAGGAAAATCAAAGAAAATTACCTCCATCGAGGGTCAAGTGATTTTTATTCATCCTTCCAAAGACGGCAAATTCATAACCGTTTATCAAAAAAACAAAACCGTTTCGGTGATTGAACGAAGTTCAGGTAAAATAGTAAAGAACCTACCCTTGCCCGACTTCTACGTAACCGATGCCGTAACTACAAACGATGGAACTTTACTGGCCATCACCGGCTCAAATAAAAAACTGATGGTTTATAAAACCGACAGCATGCGGGTTGTTTTTACCAACACTTTCAATTTCTGGTCGCGTTGCATCGAATTTTCTGAAGACGATATGTTGATGATGGTAGGTGATGATGGTGGAATCATCCACAAATTCATTTACGATGAACCTAACTTTGTTTTTACCGGTTACATCGAAACCCAATCAGGCCGCATTACTCGATTGCGCTACTCCACCGGAGAAAAAACCTTTGTAGCAGGCACCAACCAAGGAAATGTCATTGTATATACCGTTGACAATTCAAAACCTTTGTGGAAAGGAGTAACCAAACCACAAACCGTCAAAGCCTTCGATACATCGCCCAATGGTCGCTATTTAACTTTTACAGGAAACCTCTCCAACAAAATTAATTTTTACGACTTCAGGGTAGCTGCTGCAACACCGGTTCAAAAAACAAAAATCAAAAACAAAAAAGACAATACGCCTCCGCAGATTGCCATTTCTTACCCGCCCCTTGTAAAGGACCGTTTCATCACAGCCCGTGAAGAAATTACCATCCGAGGATTTGCCATGGATGATTATGGAGTGAACAATGCAACGCTTAACGGACAAAAAATTAAATTGTCATCAGCCAGTGAATTTGAAATATCGGTAAAACTCTCGATTGGAGAAAACCTTTACAACGTTGAAGCCGATGATATCAATGGCAATCAGGCCATCAAAAAATTCAGAATCGTTCGTCAGGATTCTATTCCCGAGTCTGAATTGCTTGCCAATGCCAAGAATTATTTAATGGTGATTGGTATTGATAAATACAGCTCCTGGCCGCAATTAAGCAATGCTGTTTATGATGCCCAATCGCTAACTTCCTTGCTTCAACAGAAGTACGGATTTTTACCTGAAAACACCTTTTCTGTCCTTGATTCTGCTGCCACCAAGCAAGGTGTATTGGATGCTTTTAAAAAAGTGGTAGAAACCGTTGGCGTTAACGACAATTTGCTCATCTATTATTCCGGGCATGGTTTCTTCGACAACACCTTTGGTGAAGGATACTGGATTCCGGTGAACGGAAAAAAAGGACAAGAATCT
>JBILVQ010000303.1:0-3634 GCA_044370375.1 Bacteroidia bacterium | reverse complement strand
CCGCAGAAATATTGAAGAAACCATCGATCACCTGAAAGATTCTTTGCCCGATCATTTTACAATAACGGTTGCTTATCCCATTAAAGGGACAGGCTTGTTTAAGCAAATTGAATCCGTTCAAATCCAACTGCCCGATTGGAAAAAAAGTACCGATCGTGACAGAGATTTTGTTAGGGTTTATCCAAAGGCTTACTATAAATTTGCAGTAGCGAAAGTAGTGAACGAAGTAAATTTTCATCGCGATAAAGTGAATGGGAATTCTTGGTCACCGGCTGCTATCAAACGCTTTTTGCGTTATAAAACATCAGGCTATATCATGAACATTTTTGAAGTATTGAATCCGACAAAAAAGGCTGTTGCATGAAAGCATTGTACCTGAAACATTTTTGGTTGGGCGGTTTGGCCTACACAGCCCTGATGTTAAGCTTTACCTTTATTTTCGATTTTGACGGACTATACGGACAAGATGCCTACGACTATCTTAAACAGTGCAGCACCTTGTTTTCAGCGGAAAAAGAAAGTGGGTTTTGGCCACCACTCTATCCCTTTTTGGGTAATGTATTGAGTCTTGGATTTTTGCCTTTGATTTTTTCATTGCAATTGCTGAGCATTCTCTCGCTCGTGGTTTCCGGTTTCCTGCTCTTAAGGATATTGTATCGGCTTTACCCCGAAAAACAATATTTGTCCCTATATGTGACCTTGTTTTTTTTGCTGGCACCTTTTGTATTGCGTTCCGGATTGTTAATCATGAGCGATGCCTTGGCGATGATGATGCTGCTAATGGTTTTTAACTTTTTCTTTACTGCAACAGGCCATAAGCGGATTGTGGGTGTTTTTTTATTGGCATCATTTACCTTGTTGACGCGCTATGCCTTGGCACCGCTGCTTGTGCCGGTATTGCTGGTGTTAAGTTATGAGTGTTGGAAAGAGAAGAAGATTGGATTATTTTTTGGTGCCGCCTTGCTTTTTGTTTTGCCCTTGGTTTTCAACTTTTTATTTTGGTCAACAGCGGCAGGAGGTCTTCAACATGCATGGCTTCAGCAATGGAGTCCTTTGAATTTTTTTCGATACGATTTTGAAACCAACGAAGGCATACAACATTATATTTTGCCTAATTTTTTGCAGGTACTGAAGGTGTTTTATCATCCCGGTTTTTTTCTTCCTTTGGGTTTGTTTTTGATTTTTTACCGGAAGAGTGATTGGCAAAGTAAATCATCAAAAATCATTCTTCTTTCCTTGCTGTTGTATTTGTTTTTTTTGGCAGGGATTCCCTACCAGAATGATCGATTTCTTTTGCCCATGTTGCCCCTTTGGTTGCTGCTGAGTTATCCGGCTTTTTCACGGATGATGGAGGCTAAACTTTTCTTTCGTGGTTTTCTGGTGCCCGTGGCTGTATTGATTTCCTTTTTCATGATTTACCGAGCCATGCAACCCATGGTAAACCGGAATCACTTGGAAAGGGAAATTGTTGACGCCATGCAAAGTTATGACGGACAAACCTTATATGTCTTCGACATGGACATTGCCCTCAAGGGACGAGGGCTTGAAATGAATTATATCAATTTATGGCGAAATGAGTTGGATACCTTTCAATCGGGTGCCTTGGTTTTGTTTAACGAGGAGCAGTTTCGCGAACAATGGCGTGGCAAGAATCCCATGATTAATTACTTGCGCATGAAAGAAAGCGGTCGATTAATATTTGTCAGGAATTTTTCAAAAGGATGGCAATTGTCGCGACTACAATAAAGCCCCGCCATGTTGTTTGGATAACTTCGGGATTTGCAGCCGATGAAAATGATTCTACCTGCATCCCTACATTGCAGGATTTGGCCCTTGAATTAACCAAGGACCCTGACATAAGACTAAGCATTGTTGCTTTGCATTATCCACCGGCAAAGAAAGAATATTTATGGCATGGCATTGCTGTTTACGCATTGGGCGGCAAGAACCGGAAAGGATGGAAGCGCGTGCAGACAGGGTTGAAACTTTTTTCTTTGCTGCGAAAACTGGATCAATCATTAAGCATTCAGGTTCTGCATTCCTTTTGGTTGGCGGATACCAGTGTATGGACGCTGCTGTGGAATTGGGGGAAAAGAAAAAAGCATTTGCTTACCCTGATGGGGCAAGACTCTTTGGGTAAATGGTATGACCGTTTTTTACCGTTTCATCGCATGCAATGTTTTGCCCTTTCTGATTTCGCGGCCGAAAAATTTTTTCAGGCTACGGGTAGGAGGGTAGCGGTGAATCCTTTCGGATTGCCGGAAGCAGATTTGCCTTTTGTTCCGCAAAGAGAAATTCATTTGCTGAGTGTTGGGGCCATCATTCCCTTGAAGAACCATTTGTATTTTTTGCAAATACTCAAAATCCTCAAAACGGAGATGAAATCGTTAAGGGCGCTGATCATAGGTGAGCAGCATGATACAGATGAATTGAGACGTTTAAACACTTATATTGAAGAAAACCATTTGGAAGAAACGGTGAGCATACTGCCCAAAATGTCACGAGAAGAAGTAAAGCAATGGATGGCTCGTTCTATCTGTTTAGTACATTGTGCTAATTTCGAAAGTCAGGGCATGGTGATGCAAGAGGCGATGCAGATGGGTTGCAAGGTATTCAGTGCGGGAGCCGGGATTCGCTTCGAAATAGCGCAGTTTCAATCCTTGAGCGGAAATGCAGCGGCAGATGCTGCTGTGCTGCACCGGTTTTTGCTTTCCGGGGAGAAAATTGAGCCGGTGAACATTATTTCCATTGCGCAAACGGCCAATAGCTATAAAGAAAATTACCGTTGAAATTGTCGTATGAACTTGGATAAAAAGACCCTTCTTTTATTTTTGTTTGCTGCTTTAACAATTGCCTTGGGTGCGCAGTTTGAGATGCCCTTTGCTGGTAACACCTATATACTCTCTGATACGCTCAGCATCTTTTGGGGCTGTTATTTAGGAGCACGAACAGGCTTGTTATTATTGACATTTTATTTGCTCTTAGGGATTGTCGGCTTACCGGTATTTGCCGAGGCAAGTTCCGGCTGGGAGGTGCTGTTAGGAACATCTGGAGGCTATTTGCTGGGCTTTTTACTTGCTGCCGGAGTTTCAGGATGGTGGTACCAAACAAGAGCCGGCATAAGCAAGTATTTTGCCTTGCTCATCGGACAAATCATCATCTATACCTTAGGCATTTTAGGACTGTTGATGACCACTACTTTAGACCTTGCTTCTGCCTTTCGTTTAGGCGCTATGGATTATTTCCCCGGAGCGAGCATGAAGTTGCTGATGGCTGGATTGGTATTGTGGGGTTTGGGGGAAAGGAAGGGCTGGAGAAGTTAATCTCAAGTGTTAGCCTTGCGAAGCCTTAGTTTCATGCAATGTTCAATAAAACAAAAATGCCTCTTGAATACAGCGATTTTGCAGCTGCCAGGCTAAATGTTTAGCATTTGTTGTTACGCCCAATTGTCCGATAAGTCTTGAATACATTGTTCTCTAATCTTCCAAATATCGTTCATTGTATAATTGAGTTCTTTGTTCTTGTCAAGCCACTTGTCAAGATAATTTTTGTGGTAATTTACTTTGAATTCAGTGATTTGTTCTGGCAAAATTTCTACTTCTTCAATGAGGTCGTCCACAAAGTCACTCGGTTT
>JBILVQ010000074.1:0-12873 GCA_044370375.1 Bacteroidia bacterium | reverse complement strand
ACCAGCACCTTCTTTGCCAATGCTTCCTTTAAGAAACAATAGATTCATCACTTCCTGAATGGTGGCAACTGCATTTTTATGCTGGGTAAGTCCCATGGCCCAACAGGCAATAATTTTTGTGGAAGATTGAACCATCGCGGCAGCAGCACGAACCTCCTCTTCGGTTAAACCGGCATCGCGGCACAATTGACCAAAAGAATATTTCTTCAATGATGCTAAGTAGGCTTCCGCTCCGGTAGATTGTTCGCGGATAAATTTCCAATCGAAAACCTTCCCCTCCTGTTGCTGGTCAGCCTCTGCCAATAAAATCATCAGCGCTTTCAGAAAGGCCATGTCGCCATTTATTTTGGGCTGCAAGTACAAATCAGACAATGGATGCGTTCGTCCCAACAAATCCATCGGACTTTTAGGATCTTTAAAAGCCAGCAAACCAGCTTCTTTCAAGGGGTTTACCGAGATAATTTTTGCTCCTTTCTTTTTGGCGATTTGCAAGGCGCTCATCATGCGGGGATGATTGGTACCGGGATTTTGACCGAGAATGATGACCAAATCCGTTTTATAAAAATCATCCAATTTAACACTTCCTTTGCCAATACCAATGGCCTCGTTCAATGCAACTCCACTTGATTCATGGCACATATTGCTGCAATCGGGAAGATTGTTGGTGCCAAATTCCCGAACAAACAATTGATACAGGAAAGCCGCCTCATTGCTGGTTCTGCCGGAGGTATAGAAAACTCCTTCATCGGGTGAAGAAAGTTGATTGAGTTTTTTTGCCATCAGGGCAAAGGCATCGTCCCAGGTAATTTTCTTGTAATGTGTTTCACCGGGTTCAATCACCATAGGATGCGTAAGGCGTCCGCTCTTGCCCAATTCATAATCACTTTTCAGCGATAAATCATACACACTATTTTGAAAAAAGAAGGCAGGATCAGCTTTCTTTTTATCCAATTCTTCGGCAATCGCTTTCACCCCATTTTCGCAATACTCACCAATAGCGCTTCGGTGGTCATCAGGATCGGGCCAGGCACAGCCCGGACAATCGAAACCATCTTTTTGATTTAACTTCAGCAAAGTGGCAAAGGCTTTTCCCGGGATGGTTTCTCGCAAAATGTGCTGCGCTGAAACCAAAATAGCAGGAATACCTGCGGCTGTATCTGAAGGTTTGGTTAATTTTATTCCGGTAAATCGGGCAGGTGGTTGCGCCTTGGGTTCCGGTTGAATGTTAGTTTTTTCCATGATCAATAAGTTAAAGGAAGATAGGCATGTTCGGGCAATTTCTTCTTTTCGGATGAGCCCGATTGCACATCCCGTTCAAGAATAAACTCGAACGCTTTTTCCTGTTCTTTTTTTAAAACGTATCGCACACCCAAGGTTTGCGTTTGGCTGATCCATTGCGCAATAATTTCCCGCGGCAATTGAATCAACAGTTGAGTTGAATTGTGTTCCATCGAAAATCTTTCAGCTTCTATGCATTGCAAAGAAATTTTCATGGAATGATGCAATCCCAAAGGGAAGTCCTGTTCCAGACCACCTGACGCATGCAACTGCAACAATTCGGCAGCACTGATGCGAATACTAAAAAAACGAGACTGCATTCTGATTTTCACAATAAAATTGTTTCCCGAATTTACACAATGTTCCTGAAATTCGAATACACATTCAGACCCGTAGATTTTAAAAATCCTACCAAGGTAATATTCATTCTTAAGGCCAGGTCAACGGCCAATGAACTCGGAGCACCTATGGCTGCAACAAGCGGAACACCGGCCATGGCTGCCTTTTGAATTAATTCAAAGGAAGTCCTTCCACTGAGCAATAACAGTTTGTCAGAAAAATCAATTTCATGCATCAGGCCCCACCCTATCAATTTATCAAGTGCGTTGTGCCGGCCTACATCTTCGCGAAAGGCCAGTAAAGCACCGGCTTGATTGAACAATCCGGCTGCATGAATTCCTCCGGTTAAACGAAAAGCCGACTGGGCCATGCGCAATGCTTCAGGCAACTGACAAAGCAAGGTGGAAGACACTTGTAGATGATTGTCTTCTTTCCTTGAACAATTCATTTCCACTGCATCAAGACTTGCCTTTCCACAAATACCGCAAGAGCTGTTGGCAAAAAAATTTCGCTGCAACCTAGCCGAATCAAAACGTATACCCGGCTTCAATTTTACACGAATTACATTCTTTTTACCCGATTCCGCTATGGCCGTTTGACAATGGGCGAGCGATAAAATGGCAGAAAAATGATGGATGATATTCTCCGAAAACAAAAAACCGAGTGCTAGTTCCTCGTCATTGCCGGGAGTTCGCATGGTAATGGCTATTTTTGTTTCCTCACGTTTGCCTTCAAAATCGGCCTCCAGTCTTATTTCCAAGGGCTCTTCAACGGCCACAATGTCTTTTTGGTCTTCTGTTAACGACCCACCAATCCTATGGATGGAAACTTGTTGAATCAACATCTTATTCCACCATTAAAATGAGTGCGGCAACCACCAGTACACTGGCCAGCACCACCCTCAATATATTGGCATTTCTGATATTACTGCCCCATTTTGCACCAATGTAACCAAATAGCCAAACAACAGGAAAGCCCAAATAATACCAGTCCGACCAGTTGAAATTCTTCACTGAATACAGGCCCCACAAACTCGACAATGAATTCACAACAATAAACAAAGCGGAGGTGGCGGCTGTTTGGCGCAAGCCTGCCCAACCCAGCAATAACAACAGGGGACTTAGAAACAAACCTCCTCCTACCCCAACAATGCCGGCCAGAAAACCAATCAAGGCACCCAATCCGATGGCAAAAGCTAAATTTTTCTTTAAATCAAAATGATCTTCGTCATCTTCATTGATGGTGATACGGGAACGAAAGGCAATGTAAAGGGCCGATAAAATTAAAACCACCCCTATCAACTTTTTGTAAACACTTGCATCCACCACCACTTGCGAACCCAGATAGGCAAAGGGAATGCTCAACAAGGCAAAGGGCCAAAGTAATTTCCATCGGAAGTAACCTGCTTTGTAATAATTATAAAAAGCAAGGGAAGCTACCGAGAAATTCAACATCAGTACAAAAGACTTGATCTCACTAGGTAAAAACCCCGCGAGGGTAAGCACAGCAAGGTAACCACTTGCGCCACCATGTCCAACCGAGGCATAAAGAAAAGCCACTAAAGCAAGAAAGAAAAGTATCAGTGCAATAAAATCCATTCAGTTATTTCACCTGTTTGGGACGAAGATAAGGAATGAAGACCTATTTTTGCAGCAGAAATGAAACAATTACAAGACCGCTTTGGCAGGATACATGATTATTTGAGGATTTCGCTCACCGGCCAATGCAATATGCGTTGTAATTACTGTGTTCCACACGGTGATTTTGCAGCATTGAAGGGTGGTCTTGAAATGAAAAAAGAAGAAATCCTGTCTATTGCACAGGTTTTTGTGGAATGGGGCATCAAAAAAATCAGATTAACCGGTGGGGAACCCTTGTTAAGAAAGGATTTTAGAGAAATTGCCTTGGGCTTAGCCCAAAAAAACGTTGCATTGGCCATCAGTACCAACGGACTGCTTTTGCATCAGTATTTGGACGATCTGGAAAAATCGGGCATTCAAAAGGTTAATATTAGTCTGGATAGTTTGTCGGCAGAAAGTTTTAAAAACATCACTGAATCCGGCAAACTTTCAACTGTTTTAAACAACATGGAATTGTGTTTAAAGCGTGGCATGGAGGTAAAGATTAATGCTGTTGCCCTAAAAGGAGTAAATGAAAATGAGCTATTAAAACTTGCCTCTCTTACCCTTGATTACCCCTTAAGTGTGCGATTTATTGAATTCATGCCTTTTTTTAAAAACGAATGGAACTTAGAAAAAGTTTTTGGTTTGGATGAAATACTCCTGCTGCTAAAAAAAGAATTTGTTTTGCAAAAATTGAAAGACGGCCAGCATGACACGGATAAAAAATACAAAATAGAAGGAGCCAAAGGTAACATTGGCATCATTTCCACCATCACACAACCCTTTTGCCAGGGCTGCAACCGATTAAGATTAACTGCCGATGGTAAAATTAAAAACTGCTTGTTCGGAACCACCGAATTAGACTTGCTTAGCGCATTGCGCAAAGGAGAAGATATCGCCAAAATTATTCAGCAAAGTGTTGCCGAAAAACACCAGAAAACGGGCGGACAAAATCTTTTGTTGGGTTCCGAAAACAGGAGTATGATCAGCATTGGTGGTTAACTTTAGTACATTGTACTAAGTAGAAACCATGCGCATTAAAATTCGTTTGCTTACCGGCAATAATGTCTCCTGAAAGGGAATGGGAAAATCACTAAGAAACAGATAGGTTGCAGGATTCGGAAGGTCGTTCCGCTGTCGGATTAAGTTTAATTTTATTTGCTCAAAAGTATTGCTGATTGATTTTTGTTCGGTGCTAACATATTGAAGCGACATTCCTTTATAGCGTTCATCTGAAAAACTAAGGGATGAAACCTGGTAGCGGTAAACAGGAATTTCAGGATGTCCGTCGGTATAAATCATCATGTAACCTTCGGCCTTATAAAAGGGTTCAAGTCCAACCGTTTCAACTTTCAAATGCTGCTCTACCCAATCAAAAATATCCTTACCGTTTTCGAGGGGCTTCATCATGGACTGCAGGGCAAAATCAATAATCTCGCAAAGGTTGGTGATAGAGGCGTCTTTTTTCGAAACCTGTTCAAAAATCAAACGAGCACTTTGTAAGTCAATACCACTCAACTGTTTGGGAAAACTATCCTCCAAACTGTTTACCCCTTTCTTTAACAATTGAAGATGCCTGAAATGCTCTATCAATTCAGAAAGAGGCGGGTACAATTTCTTTTCAGAAAAATTTTGCTGCACAAATTGAAGATAAGCCAGCAACAAATATTTTTTGTATTCAACATCCAGGGTTCCTTCGGTTACCCAGTCGCGGTTCAGGTTTGAAATGGCCATAGGGTCAAAAAATTAAACGGATGAAATGGAATCCGTTTGATTCAACGCAATGCCTTTGAAAAATGTTTCTTAAAAACTTTTTCCTGTTGAAAAAAAATTGCAGCTAAAGAAAATGAAAAGTATGCTCAGGGCAAGCTTTATTTCTTTTTGAACTTACTGATGGCGTTGATGGTAAAATCAGACAATACCAGTTTTCCGCTCATGCCGGCTCTTTTCAGCAGCAAATCATCCCAATGCTCGGTACCTTCCCAAAAAATATTTTTCAACATGGCCATGGCTTCTGGGTTGCTGGCTTTGAGGCGATTGGCCAATTCTAAAACGGCAAGATCGAGGGCTTCGGTGTTTTCGTGCAACGAGGCGTACATCCCTTTTTGCATTGCCCAAGAAGCACTTTGCCACTCGGTGGCATTGATTGACAATTGTGTAAATGCGGCTGTACCAATTTTTCTTTCCACCGCCGGACCAACCACGAAAGGGCCTATACCGACAGCCAATTCGCTGAGTTTTACGGCAGCATCGGTAGTAGCCAGCGTATAATCTGCGGCACAAGCAATACCTACACCACCACCCACAGCTTTACCCTGCACACGGGCAATAACAAATTTTGGTGCTTTGCGGATGGCATTGATCACCTTGGCAAACCCTGAGAAAAAACGAGTTCCACCCTCCAAATCATTAATGGCAATCAATTCATCGAAAGAGGCTCCGGCACAAAATGCCTTGTCGCCCTCGCTTTTCAAAAGAATTACCCTTGCTTCCGGATTTTGACCGGCCGCGGTGATAGCTTCAGCTAATTGATTAAGAATCAGGCCCGGCAGAGAGTTGCTTTGCGGGTGAAAAAATACAACCGTGCAAATTCCATCGGCTGTTTCCGATTTTACAAATCCATTTTCCATAGGGGGGCAAAATTCTAAAAAAAACAATTCAAAGCCAATCATTTTATCCTTTCCAAAATGCATAGATTTTACTATACTTGCCCTTCCAAAAAAAAAATCAACTAATCGGGCAAGAATATGCATATAGCGGTAGCAGGAAACATCGGTTCGGGCAAAACAACGCTGACAAGTTTATTGGCGAAACACTACAATTGGCAGGCACATTTCGAAGATGCTGACGATAATCCCTACCTCCAAGATTTTTATGAGGATATGCAAAGATGGTCCTTTAACCTTCAGATTTACTTCCTCAACAGCCGATTTGCTCAAGTGGTTGAAATCAGAAAAAGTGGTAAAAAGGTCATTCAGGACAGAACCATTTACGAAGATGCCTTCATTTTTGCACCCAATCTTCACAGCATGGGATTAATGACCACCAGAGATTTTGAAAATTATTTTTCTTTGTTTTCGCTGATGGACAAATTTATACAACCCCCTGATTTGCTCATTTACCTCCGGGCAACCGTTCCAACGCTGGTGAATCAAATCCAGAAAAGGGGCCGCGATTATGAAAATGCCATTCGGATTGATTACTTGAAAAGATTGAATGAGCGTTATGAAGCATGGATTTCGACCTACAGTCACGGCAAATTGTTGATTGTAGATGTAGATAACAATAATTTTGCAGAGAACCCCGAAGATTTAGGATTGATCCTTCATAAAATTGATGCCGAAATTCACGGACTGTTCTAGTTTTTTTTTCTTTCACCCAAACCAACTTTCATGAGAAAATTTTTACTTGTTGTGCTTCTTGCCGCGCTGGCAGGGAATAACCCGATTATGGCCAATCCCGATGAGGGCATGTGGTTACCACTTTTCATTAAAAGGCTGAATGCTGAGGAAATTGCCAAATCGGGTTGTAAACTTACCCCAGAAGAAATTTATTCCATCAACAATTCATCGCTGAAGGATGCTATTGTTTGGTTGGAATTTTGTACCGCTGAAATAGTTTCCGACAATGGCTTGATGCTTACCAACCATCACTGTGCCTATGGCGGAATTCAAAGCAACAGTACCGAGCAGAATAATTATCTGGATAATGGCTTTTGGGCCAAATCCTTTTCCGAAGAATTACCGGTTAAGGGTCAAACCGCCTCCGTTTTGTTACGCATGGAAGATGTTACCGCCAAGGTATTGGCCGAGGTAAAACCCAACAGCACA
Organism: Bacteroidia bacterium; assembly: GCA_044370375.1. Lineage (GTDB taxonomy): Bacteria > Bacteroidota > Bacteroidia > UBA4408 > UBA4408 > JBILVQ01. The sequence continues at coordinate 5,804 of JBILVQ010000074.1, read as the reverse complement.
CCTGAAGAAAGAGCAGCTGCCGTAAAAAAAGCAACAACAGCCATTCAAGAGGAAGCAAGCGAAAAAGGAGCTTACCGGGCGCTAGTGCGCGATATGTTTAATGGCAATGAGTACTACCTCTTTGTTTACGAAACCTTCAAAGACATTCGTTTGGTTGGAGCTCCTCCGCAAAACATCGGAAAATTTGGTGGCGATACCGACAACTGGATGTGGCCCCGCCATACCGGTGATTTCTCTTTCATGAGAATTTACATGGGCAAAGATGGCAAACCTGCCAATTATTCGGCCGATAATGTTCCTTACAAACCACGCCATGTCTTGCCTGTTTCCCTGAAGGGTTACAAAGAAGGAGATTACGCAATGATTCTCGGTTTTCCGGGCCGTACCAACCGTTATGCCGTTAGTGAGTCCCTTCGTTTGATCATGGAAAAATCAAACCCTGTTCAAATCAAATTGAATGGAAAAAAATTGGAAACCTGGAAAAAAAACATGGAGGCCAACACTGCGGTAAGAATTCAATATTCCTCTAAATATGCCTCTACGGCTAATGGTTGGAAATATGCCATTGGACAAAATGAAGGTTTAAAAAGACTAAATGTTATTGCCAACAAAAAGAAAACGGAAAGTGAATTCCAAAAATGGGCCGATGCAGATGCAGAACGTTCCAAAAAATATGGCAGCATTTTGAGCGATTACGATAAGGCCATCAAATCCTACGAAGCCATTATTCCGCAACAACTTTATCTGGCGCTTGCCGGCAAAGCCAGCGAAGCCTTAAGAATGGTGACTGCCATGGAGCCATTGGTGAATTTAATGGAAAAAACTCCTGAGAAAACCTCAGCGATTGATTCTTTGAAAAACAAAATTTTATCCGCTCAAGAAAAATTCTTCAATGATTATCACCCTGCCACCGATCATGAAGTTGCTTATGAGTTATTCCTCCTTTATCTGAAAGACATCCCTGCTGACCAACTCCCTCCAATGCTTGCTGCCGTCCACAATGGGAAAGGAAAAAATCTTGAAGAGAAGGTTAAAAAATTTACCGATGACCTATTCGCCAAATCTATTTTTGCTTCCGTGGAAAGCATGAAAGCTTTTCTACAAAATCCTTCGGTTAAAAAATTCAGGAAAGATAAACTTGTGATGCTCAATGCCGACTTTAATGCTTATCAAACCAAGGTGATCTCTCCGGTTAGCGGAGCATATCTTGAAAAAACCGATTTATTAAAGCGAAATTTTCTTGAAGCTTACAAGGAATTCAAAAAGGATTCAAAATTATATCCTGATGCGAATGGAACCCTCCGCATGACCTACGGGAATGTAAAGGCCTATGAGCCGAAAGATGCTGTTAGCTTTGATTATTATACCACATCGGATGGTATTCTTGAAAAATACATACCCAAAGATGATGAATTTGATATGCCTGCCAAACTCATTGACCTGCTCAACAAAAAAGATTTTGGTAAGTATGCCGAAAATGGAGAATTGCATGTGGCATTCCTTACTACCAACGACATTACAGGAGGTAACTCCGGAAGTCCGGTAATTAATGATAAAGGGGAATTAATTGGGGTAGCCTTCGATGGTAATTGGGAAGCCATGACCGGTGACCTTGTATTTGACCCGGAATTGAAAAGAACCATTTGCGTGGATATCCGCTATGTACTTTTTATTATGGACCAATATGCAGGGGCCCAAAACCTAATTAACGAGCTGAAAATTAAAAATTAAAGGCCCCAAAAGCCTGTCAACGAAAAAAATTGAAAAAAAGATTCAATTTTAATTTATTGAAAATCAGTTCTTTAAGAAAAAAATCTCCCAAAAGGAGATTTTTTTTTGCCCTTTCACTCACATCCATTCGTTGAGTGTCGTAACGGATGATGAAGGGTTATTTCATCGGCTCGTTAAACCGTAGGTTTTTTGAAGAAGGAAATAAATTCACGGTTTTTGGAAATGTTGGAATTCATATAAGGGCTCCCAAAGCCCGAACCAGATTGTTGGAGCCAGTCTTAGGTTAAAAAAATTGGGGTTGTTTGAAAAAAGGGTGATAGCAATATCACCTTTTTTTTGTCCCCTACCCAAACCATTTTACGTTTAAACCTTCAGGAAAGAAAACTTTCGCTTTCATTTAACGCATTTCCAAGGTGGTAACATGCAAATTGGCGCTGCTTTAGATTTATCTTTGCATCTTTATTGAATCATGAAAAGGTTTCTGCTCTTCGGTTGTTTGCTTGTTCTCAGGTGCTTGACCTGTCAGGCCCAGCAGCCCAATGACATGATTATTGCAGGTACCCTGATCAATAACAGTACTTTTCTGCCCGTGCCCAATTATCCTTTGGTGATTACAGCCGACTCACTGTTGCCCGCCCTCAACGTTTTGCTAAATACCGATGCCAATGGCAACTTCTATTTCCTGGTGAACAATGGAAGTCTTGCCGGACAGGACATTAACTACCGCATTGAAACCTACGGATGCAATCAAAGTTTTTCTACCCAAACCGGCAATGGTTCCGGAAGCATCGATTCTTCTTTTTCTAGTCTTAATGTTTGTATTGGCAGCAGCGGACCTTGCAGCAATGGTTTTAATTTTTACAACAATCCCTATAGTCCTGCACCCGGACTTTTTGTTTTTACTGACACCAGCAATACTTCAGGTACTAACTTCTGGCAATGGGAATTCAGCAATGGGAGTTCCATAGCCGGAACGAATGAATCCATCATCAATTACATGTTTCCGGCAACAGGAGTTTTTGAGGTTTGCCTAACCACCCTTCACTCCGATGGATGCTTGCAAACTTCCTGCGATTCGGTCATTTCAGGAGCCCCCGGAAGTTGTTTGGCCAATGTTTCGGTAATTACTGACACGGCCAATAATTCCGCTGTATTCACCTGCGAAATCATTCCCGGCAGCACCCCGCAAATTAATTCTTTTACTCTCTATTTCGGAGATGGGGATAGTTTGCACATCAACTCCAGCTTATCGCCCATCAGTTTGATTCATCAATACGACACACTTGGGATTTATAATGCAACCGTTTCAATCATCAATGCTGCGGGTTGTGCAGATTTTGTAAACATCATAGTAGATTTTAACGCCATTGCCTGCCTCGCTGATTTTTCTTTCTCACAAGTTTCCAGCCCTCCCGGCAGTGTTTCCTTCACCAATAATTCTAGTCCGGGTGCCATAAGCTATAGCTGGGATTTTGGGGACAACACCCCAGCAGATACTGCCACTTCTCCCCTTCATGTTTACGCGGCCTCCGGCACCTACAATGTTTGTTTAACCACCACTTATCCCAACGGGTGTTTCGATATTTATTGCAGCATCGTTAATGTTTCCTTCACACCCTCCTGCTTGGCCCAATACACCTGGTTTGCCAATACCCAGGCCGGACCCAATGGCATTCAACTTCAAAACCTTTCCAGTCTGCCTTCCGGAGGAACTTTTTCTTTCAATGCCGGAGATGGAAGTCCTACTTTTATCCTGCCTACTCAGGTATATCTATACAACTATCCCACTCCCGGAACCTATTACGCCTGTCTTACCATCAACGGGCCGAATTGTACAGCGTCCTATTGCGACTCCATCATTGTCCTTTCAAGCGGCTGCACAGCCAACCTCTATGCTTCTCAAATTGTTGATTATACCGCAACCTTCAACTCTTCTTTTAATCCATTTATAACTGGCGATACCATTACTGTTGAATACGACTACGGTGACGGAAACCAGGACACCCTTGAATTTTATTCCAACAACATTACCAATCCCTATTCTTTTCAGCAGGCCGGAACCTATCAGGTTTGTGCCAACATGGTATCATCAAGCGGTTGTGTTGCGCTGGTTTGCACCACCCTAACCATTAATCCGCTTTGCGATGCCTACTTTAATTATTCGGTGGATAATACAGGTCCTTCAGGAACTTATGTTTTAGAGGACAGTAGCTTTAGTCCGTCAATAATTACCAACTGGACCTGGAATATTAATGGTAACCCGGTTGCAGGAACAGATTCCATTAGCTACACTTTTCCGAATGTTGGTATCAACAATGTTTGTTTAACAATCAACACAATAGATGGCTGTCAGGATATTTATTGTGATAGTATCTTATACAGTCCGGTCCTTGGCTGTGATCTCCTGCTCGATTCACTCACCGTACCATTTACGCTACCCGGCCTTACCAGGGTTTACTTTAATTATTCTCCGTTTATCAATGGAGAAACGCTTACCTACGAATATAATTGGGGTGATGGCAGCAGCAATTCCGGTGTGTTGGGACAAACAGCGAATGCCTTAGCGCTTCATCCATACCTGCCCGGCAATTACAATGCTTGCTTAAAAGTAACCAATACTGCAGGTTGCACAGATTCCATTTGTTTAAACATTAACTATCAACCAAACCAACTTGCATTAGAAATCAGATTAAGAGATGTCTTATCAAATTACCTGAATGATATGACCATTTATATCATGCAATACGATTCCTCTGATGGAAAATTAACCACCATTGATACCTCTTGGCTGAGCAATAGCACAAATGTTTATTATAAAAATCTGCCCTTCGGTAATTATCTCATCAAAGGAGATCTGGATCAAAGCAATTCATTGTCGGAAAATTATCTACCCACCTACTTTGGTGAACACCTATATTGGAATGGGGGAGTTTTGATTCATCCGGCAGGGGTCAGTACCAATTTAAACAGTGATTATTTTCCCGCATTCATCGATTTGATAAGTGGCATTGTTCCTGCGGGTCCGGGATCTATCAGTGGCTTCATTCATGAAGATATCAATAATCCATCGGGGCCCGTTTTACCGGGAATTGATATTCTCTTGTTAAGCGAACAGGGTGTTGCCATTGCGCATACCAAAACAAACGCTTCCGGTGCCTATTCCTTTGCCAATCTGCCCTTTGGAAGCTATTACATTTACCCTGAACTGATTAATCATTTTACCTATCCGGTAAAGGTTGTTCTGAACAATGCGCAAAGCGAGGCAGAGCAAGTTAATTTAGGCATCGACAGGGATATCATTCAACAATTGAAGGAAGGAGAAGGAGTTGAATTCGCCATGTATCCGAATCCTGCCGGCAACCTCGTAAACATTGTCACCGGAAAAAAGACCAGGTATTCAAGCATCGGCCTATATTCTGCTATTGGGCAATTGGTATTACAAAAAGAAGTTTCAGTTGGTGAGAAGTTTGTAAGCATTGATGTAAGCACCCTTCCTGCGGGCCTATACTGGGTTAAGCCAGAAGGAAGCAGCCCGGTGAGGGTTGAAAAACTAATGATTTCCAGATAGGGCAAGCCATCAAAAAAAAAGAGAACCTGTAAATACAGGCTCTCCTTTTAATAAGTCGGAGTGGCGGGATTTGAACCCACGACCTCCAGCACCCCATGCTGGCGCGATACCAGGCTACGCTACACCCCGATTCGGATGATTGAATCCGCTGCGAAATTAATCATTATACCCGAAACACAAAAAAACAAAAGAAGGAACAAGTGTGACTTATCCTTTGTTATTTTGCATCATGCAAATTACTCACAACAGATTCCTGCTATTCCTGTTTTTATTTGCCTTTCCTTGTTGGTCCTTTTCTCAAAACAAAGTTACGCTGAGCGGATTTGTAAAAGACAGTCTGAGCGGTGAAACAATGCCCGGAGTCACCATTGTTGATCCAAACAACCCGGCCCAGGGCGTGGTTTCGAACCTATATGGCTTTTATTCGATTTCACTGAACAAAGGATCTCAAACCATACGATTTTCATCGGTAGGTTACGCGGCCAAAGAAATCAAACTGGATTTA
>JBILVQ010000073.1:0-12880 GCA_044370375.1 Bacteroidia bacterium | reverse complement strand
CAAAAGGCTTAGAAAAGGTTTCAAGATTTAACAATCTAATTTTACTTTAATACTAAAGCGACTTTTTCATGACAATAGGCTAAACCCATTGATCAATGATTGTGTTTTTCAGATAAGACAATCTTCTTGGCGAATTGAAATTCTTCACCTTTTGCACTTAAAAAATATACTCCTGCAGGCATTTCATCCAAAGGAACAGTGAAAGCAACCCCTTTTTTGATATTCAGCATTTCTTTTTGAAAAACCAGGTTTCCTTTTGAATCATGAATCATTAATTGCAGGGATTTGATATCGCTATCAAACTTCAAATAAATTTCTTGGTTTGATGGATTTGGAAAGACTTCAGCATTTACCTTAAATTCGCTTTCTTCAACACCCGTTCCCATTCCTTTAATCAATTGCCATGGGCCCACCACCGCATAACTTGCTGAAATTGGCTTGGCAAGGGAGGCCGCAACCGCGGTTACTGCTTTAACATTCCGCACCAAAAATGGAAAATTTAATGTTTCCAATGAATCACCCGGAGTGTGATAGTTTGCGTTTCTAAAATCAGCACCATCGGTTAGCATCAAGGCTGAATAACCTGCATCCCAAAAGGGAGCATGATCGCTTCTTCTTAAATCAGGCGCTACTTGTCCGTTACCCGGAACATTCAGCACCAAAGATTTCACATTAGGAACATAATTTCTGGCAATGGTATCAAAGGCATAAGACAAGGAAGTACTGTTCGCATTGCCCACCGTAAATAACCAAACACCTTGGTTACCGCCGGTGCTTATAGAATCAATGGCTGCGGGAAAAAGTTGTGAAAAACCGTTAGGTACTAATTGAGAATTGGGTGCATCATCATAATACCCAATCATCTCCATGTTTAGCACAGATTCGGTTTCTTCATAATTCGGAATGCTGTTGTTAACATAAAAGGACGAGCCTAAAAGTCCGTTCTCTTCCTTATCAAAGGCAATAAATTTGAGTGATTTTTCAAACTGAAAATTCGACAAAATTTTAGAAGCAATTAAAACTGCAGTCAATGAAGATCCGTTGTCATCGGCACCGGGTGAATTATTGACTGCATCAAAATGGGCATCCACAATAATTGTTTTCTTCTCTTGGAATAGGCCCGGTTTTCTGCCAATAATGTTTTGTCCGCCATAAATCCCAAAATTAAAATTATCTCTTTTTGTTTGCAGATTGGAACGATTGAAATTGTTTTCAATGCTATCCTTTATAGCACTTAACACCAAAGGTGCTCCAATATGATTACGCGGTTGAGCAATGTATTGCATGTATTGGTAAACCAAACTACTATCTATATCATCAATCATGTTTTGAATGCTAATAGGCTCCTGGTCATCAGCTACTATTTTAATCATGAACCAGGCATTACTATTTCCACCGGCTGCTTGATATAAACTATCTTTATTATACCATACCGTCAGGTTTTTGCTATTTCCTTGAAATATTGGAAAACCAACCATACCCGTCAAATTCTGCATTGGTGCTATATAGGTAAGACCACTATCAGCAGAAAGAAAAGCTTTAATATCAAGGGGAACTGGACCTATACCATCAAGAACATCAAAATTTACTTTGATGTTCTGAAGGGAAGTATCAACAATTACATTCGTAATATAAATATTGGGAGGGAAATTCTGCGCAAAAAGAAGCGAAGGTATTGAGGCAAACAAAAGAACAAACAATTTCATCATAAGCTAATTATCTAATTATTGCGAAATTAAGGAAATAAACCATAAGCTAATGTTTCGAATGGAAATTAGCAAGGTTAAACCCTAACAAGGAGAAAATAAAAAATGATTCGACTTTTTGAGGGTTGAATTTGAGTTAACCTAATAACGAAATAAATTCCTATATATTTTTTCTACCCTTACAATAAAAAAATTAATTCAAGATTTAATCCATTTCTCCAAGATCTTGTAATACAGGATTGAAATTCAATTACCCGGGTCTTGCGGGGAAACCGTCACAAACCAGCTTCGGTCATCGATGAATTCCGGGAAAAAAAGTTAAAATTGAAGAGATCTAAACATTTTGACAAAAAAATGGTTAACATTGTTAACTATTTAGTTTCTTCACCATTGAGCAAAAAAAAATTAATCGACAGGGAAAAGGTTGGAAATTGTGAAACTCCACTTTCGCATCATTTTAATACCCTGGCGCGCGATTATTACGGAGCGTTGACACACCGATTTAAGGAAGCCGATATTGACCGCTATTTCTTTATTATCAGTTTGGTCATAAATCATGAACACATCACCCAGCAAGGCATTGCAGATTGTTTAGGTCTAGAAAAAACCTATGTGGTGAAAATTATTGATTACCTTGACAAAAAGGGTTATGTAAAAAGAAAAACCAATCCTGACGATCGAAGAAAACACATTCTGCAACCAACCAAAAAAGCCCTTGACTTTTATCCTCAATTGAAAAAAAATTTTCATTTCATGAACGACCTTGCCTTTAAAGGTTTTAGTCAAAAAGAAGTAGAAGATTTTTACCGCCAGTTAGACCGCATCTTTCAAAACATTAGTGGTTTGCCTGCCGACCAGTACTTTGTAAAATACACCAAAGCCGAAAAAAAATAATGAATTTCAAAAAAATAATTACGCCTTTGCTGCTAAGCCTTTTGATAGGATTTCTGGTAGTGCAAAAAATGAATGAAAAGGCAGAAAAGCAAAATGGAAAAGCCGGTGGTGGCGGTAAACCCGGAATGAAAGGTCCGGTGGCGGTAAATGCAATAAAAATTAAAACCACCGTGGTGCCACAAAATATACAATCGGGCGGAACCTTGTTGGCAGATGAGCAAACCGAACTTCGCTTCGAAACGAACGGTAAAATTACCTCGATTCATTTTGAAGAAGGAAAAGCGGTGCGCAAAGGCGAGCTGCTGGTAAAAATGGATGATGCCACCCTGCGAGCACAGGAAGAAAAGATAAAAACCCAAGTTAAATTGTTTGAGGACTTAGAAAAGCGGCAAAAAGAATTGTTGGGCAAAGAAGGAATCAGCATGATTGATTATTTGCGCACACAAAGCGATTTGGATGCTGCCCGTGCCGATCTGCAATTGGTTAGAGAGCAAATCAAAAAAACATCCTTATTGGCTCCTTTTGACGGAACCATCGGCTTAAAATGGGTGAGCGTTGGAGCAGTTGTGGGGCCCGAAACGCGCATTGCTGCCATTCAGAATATACAAAAGATAAAAGTTGAATTCAATCTACCCGAAAAATACGCAGGAAGAATTAGCCGGGGCAGCGATATTGAATTTGTAGGGGCCGGATCAAATAAAACCTATCATGCAAAAGTGTATGCCATTGAACCAACCATTGATCCTGCAACAAGAAATATGGTCATAAGGGCCATTGCACAAAATGATGGGCAATTATTCCCAGGGGCATTTGTTAATGTGAAGGTTGCATTGCAAACAATTCCGGATGCGATTATGGTTCCTACTGCCAGCATTATTCCCGTGCTGAAGGGACAAAAAGTTTATACCGCCAAGGGTGATTCGGTGGTTGAGAAAATGGTAAAAATTGGCTTAAGAACCGGGGATGCATTGCAAATTACGGAAGGACTAGCCCCAGGCGATACGCTGATCACAAGTGCCTTGATGCAGTTGAAAAAAGGAGCAAAAATTAAAGTAGTACAAATCAAATGAGTTTAAGCACTACCAGTATCAACCGTCCGGTTTTTGCGGCAGTAATGTCTATCATTATTGTTCTCTTTGGTGCAATTGGCTACAATTATTTGGGGGTTCGCGAATATCCTTCCATTGATCCGCCCATCATCAATGTAAGAACCAATTATACCGGTGCCAATGCCGAAATTATTGAATCACAAATTACCGAACCACTCGAAAAAAGTATCAATGGAATAGCGGGCATTAAAAGTATCTCCTCTTCCAGCAATTTAGGGTCGAGTCAGATTTCTGTTGAGTTTAATCTTGAAATAGATTTAGAAGAGGCGGCCAATGATGTGCGAGACAAAGTATCGCAGGCTGTAAGGCAACTGCCGCAAGATATTGACGGTCCGCCGGTGGTTTCAAAATCTGATGCCAATTCGGATGCCATCATTTCGATGACCGTTCAAAGCACCAGCCGCAACCACCTTGAAATAAACGACTACGGAGAAAATGTTTTGCAAGAAAGATTGCAAACCATTCCGGGTGTTAGCAGCATACAAATTTGGGGACAAAAAAGATACTCCATGCGGCTTTGGCTTGATCCGGTAAAATTGTATGCCTACGGGCTTACGCCACAGGATGTAAAAATTGCCCTCGACCGCGAAAATGTTGAATTACCGGGCGGCAAAATTGAAGGTGACAAAACCGAGCTCAATGTAAAAACATCAGGAAAACTTAAAACAGAAGAAGAATTTAATCAATTGATATTGCGTTCGAATGAAAATCAAACCATTCGTTTGAGTGATGTTGGCCATGCTGTTTTAGGTGCAGAAAACGAGGAAACCGTATTAAAAGGCAATGGTACCCCTATGATTGCATTGGCATTGGTACCCCAGCCGGGAGCCAATTACGTTGATATTGCCAAAGAGTTCTATAAGCGGATGGAGGAAATAAAGAAAGACCTTCCTGCCGATATTGTTTTGAATGTGGCCATGGACAATACCAGGTTCATCATTGCCTCCATTACCGAAGTTCAGGAGACTTTGGTCATTGCCTTTCTATTGGTGGTACTCATCATCTTTTTGTTCTTCCGGAATTGGTTGATTGCCATCCGACCCTTGATTGATATTCCGGTTTCTTTGATTGGTGCATTCTTTATCATGTACTTGGCCGGCTTCTCTATCAATGTGCTCACCATGCTGGCCATTGTGCTCGCAACAGGTTTGGTAGTGGATGATGGAATTGTGGTGACCGAAAACATTTATAAAAAATTGGAAGCCGGTATGGGTCCACGCGAAGCAGCCATCAAGGGCTCCAATGAAATTTTGTTTGCGGTTATCTCCACTTCCCTTACGCTTGCCGTGGTATTTCTTCCCATTATATTTTTAGAAGGCTTTGTTGGACGGTTATTTCGTGAATTTGGAATTGTTATTTCGGGGGCTGTTTTAATTTCGGCTTTTGTATCGCTTACCCTCACCCCTGTCTTGAATGTGGTTTTGCAGAAAAAAGACACCACTCCATCAAAGTTTTATACCAGCACCGAACCCTTCTTTGTTGGTATGAATGAAGCCTATCGAAGAAGCCTTGAAAAATTTCTGAAAGTTAGAGGATGGGCCTGGATGATCATTGTAGTGTCCTTTGTCCTGATAGGCCTGCTGTTAAAAAATATTCCATCGGAAGTAGCGCCAATGGACGACAGAAATGCCATGCGGGTAATGGCCACAGCACCTGAAGGAACTTCGTTTGAGGCCATGGAAGATTACATGACTTCTATCACCAACATGGCCCTTGATTCCATTGAAGAAAAGAGAATTATTCTAACGGTGGTTGCACCCGGATTCACCGGTAGTGGAGCCGTTAATACCGGCTTTATGCGGGTAATGCTTAAGAATCCTGCTGAAAGAAATAAAACCCAAATGCAAGTAGCCGAGCAATTGCAAGGCAGATTAATGAAATTCCCCGATGCCAAGGCTTTTGTAATTCAGGAACAAACCATTTCTGCCGGTGGTATGCGCCAGGGTTTACCTGTGCAATTTATTTTGCAGAACCAAGATTTCGAAAAAATAAGAAACTCATTGCCCCAATTCATGGAAGCCGTGAGCAAAGATCCAACCTTTCAGGGAGTAGATGCCAATTTAAAGTTTAACAAGCCTGAACTGGATGTGATCATTGACCGCGATAAAGCCAAATCGTTGGGTGTTAGTATTGCCGACATTGCGCAGGTGATTCAACTTTCATACAGCGGAGTGCGTTACGGTTACTTTAACCGCATGGGAAAACAATACCAAATCATTGGCCAAATGGACCGTGTGAACAGAGATGAACCGCTGGACCTATCATCTTTGTATGTAAGAAATAATGCAGGAGCATTGATTCAATTGGGCAATATTGTTCAGGTAAACGAACTCACCAGTCCTCCACAGTTATTCCATTACAACCGCTATAAATCAGCTACCGTTTCGGCCGGCCTTGCACCCGGCAAAACCATTGGTGATGGAGTAAAGGCCATGGAAAGAATTAAAGATGAAGTGTTGGACGAAAGTTTTTCTACTGATTTAAGTGGTGCTTCAAGAGATTTTAAAGAAAGCTCTTCGAATACCTCCTTTGCTTTTTTGCTGGCGTTGTTGCTGATTTATTTAGTTTTGTCGGCCCAATTCGAGAGTTTCAGAGACCCTTTGATCATTATTGTTACTGTACCGCTTGGAATAGCAGGAGCCCTGATAACCCTTTGGTATTTTGATTTAACCATCAATATTTTTTCTCAAATCGGAATGATCATGTTGGTAGGATTGGTGACGAAAAATGGAATTTTGATTGTTGAATTTGCCAACCAACAACAAAGAGAAGGAAAGAAAAAACAGGACGCTGTCCTAATTGCCTCAGTTTCGAGATTCAGACCAATCCTAATGACCAGCATGGCTACTATTTTAGGAGCTGTTCCTATTGCCTTTGCCTTGGGCGCAGGAGCCACCAGCCGCATACCCATGGGTGCGGTAATTATTGGCGGTTTGTTATTTTCGGGATTTTTAACCCTTTATGTGGTACCCGCTATCTATACTTTTTTATCGGGTCAGAAAAAGAAAAAAGAACATGATGAAACGGAATAAATACCTTGTGCTGTTGATGCTTTGGGTGATCACCTTACCTGGTATTGCCGGTGAAATCCTGAGCCTCGATCAATGCTTGAAACAAACGTTGCAAAACAATTTCAGCATAAAAATTGCCCAGGAAGAAAGCAACCTAAGCAAGAACAACAACCGGCCCGGTAATGCAGGCATGTTGCCCGATCTGAGTGCCTCGGCCGCTTACCAAAACAGCAGCAACAATACCCGACAACAATTTGTGGATGGCAGGGAGATAAACCGCGATGGGGCCCAGTCAACCAATTTGAACGGAGGTATAGCGCTGAACTGGACGCTGTTTGACGGAATGCAAATGTTTGTAGAAAGAAGCAAACTCAAAGATTTAGAAGCATTGGGAGAACTGGACTACAAATTAAAAGTAGAGAATACAGTAGCCGCCTTGATGACACAATATTATGAAGCGGTTAGAATAAAATATTTGCTTCAATTTCAGCAACAACAAAACGACATTCTGACGACCCGTAAAAACTATGTTACCAATCGCTTTAATGCAGGCTTAGGAACAAAAATGGATGTATTGCAAACAGAAGTAGATCAGAACAGCGGACAAATGAATCTCCTCGCTTTGCAGCAACAATACAAAAGTGCTTTGTTTACCCTACATCTGTTGATGGGATTAAAAGGTGAACCCGATTATGAGGTAGAAACCAATCTTCCGGAGCCAATGATTCTTGAAGAAGTTAGTCTGGAAAAAAGCATGAAGGAAAAAAACACAGAACTAAAGTCGGCAGCCATGCGGGTAGGATTATCGGAAAAAGAAATAAAAAAATTGCGCGGACAACAATTGCCACGACTTGGCTTGAACATGGGCTACAACTATGCAAGAAATACTGCTGAGGCCGGCTTTTTATTAAGCAATCAAAACCTTGGCTTTAACTATGGACTTACGGCCAGTGTACCTCTGTTTACAGGTTGGATGAACAGAACCAAAATACAAAATGCTCAAATCAACCGCAAAGCAGAACAATTGCGCATGGAAGAAAGCAAGTTGAGCAAAGAACTTGGTTTGAAACAAGCCCTTGCGAACTTGAAATCACTTCGCGAAATGTTACCGGTAATTCAAAAAAATCTTTCATTGGCGAAAGAAGTTAGCCTTATTGCAGAAGACCGTTATAAAAGTGGAAGCAGTACCATTCTAGAATTGCGTGAAGCAGAGCAAACAGCCTTTAAGGCTGCGGTGGACCTGGCTGCTTTGCAGGTTAACATAAAAAAAGAAGAAGTGCTGTTGTTGCAACTGACAGGTGCCCTGTTGAAAAATTAAAAGAGAACAGAACTAAATTAGGACAATGACCTAATGGATGTTTACAACCCAACATTTCTTGTTGCGAAAGGGACAGCAGCGGTAGCCCACAGACAGGCCCTGATGCGGTGGTGAGTGGGCGGGCATCGGGGACTGGCGAGGACTACAAGCGAATGGCCCGACCGCGTGTGGCAGAAAATAGGGAGCAGGAAATGAAAAGTGCGAAGGAAGCCAAATGAAGAGGGATTATTGTTTGACAGAAAGCGCTTTCTGCCACGCGGGGTTTCGCCCTCTTTATTATTATCACCTGCCTCTTGAAACGGCCTTTCATTATGAAGATAATCTATTTAACTACTTGTTAATTAAGCAGTTATAAATTTCTTATTGTAAGTGAGACACATTCAAATTAATTGCTTAATTTTGGAATGTAAGCCCTGTGAAAAACTTATTCTTCATCCTCTTTTTAATGGCCGCCTTTTGTCGGGGTGCCATGGCGCAGCAGTTTAATGCGGTGGGTTCTGCCACTGCGCAAAGTTGTTCTTGTTATCAGCTTACGCCCAATCTCACCTACCAAGGTGGAGCTGTGTGGAACAACAATCCGTTGAATTTAGCACAAAGTTTTGATTTTAATTTTCAGGTGAATTTGGGTTGTAACAATGGCGGTGCAGATGGCATTGCCTTTGTTTTGCAAAATACCAACACGGGTTCATCGGGCAATGGTGGTGGACTTGGATACATGGGCTTTCCGAACCAATCGGTGGCCATTGAAATTGACACCTACGAAAATTCGAATTATGGCGACCCATGGTACGATCATATAGCGTTAGAAAGTCAGGGAAATATCAATCATAACCTGGTGGCTCCTGTGCAAGCGAGTGCAACCCTCAGCGATATTGAAGATTGTTTGTGGCATGATTTCAGGGTGGTGTGGAATGCCGGCACCCAAAACATGACCGTTTATTTTGACGGAGTACAAAGGTTTACTTTTACTTTTCCGGGTGGTATCATTAATAATATTTTTGGAGGCTCAAATGCCAACATTTACTGGGGTTTTACCGGGGCTACCGGAGGACTAAGCAACACCCAACAATTTTGTTTAGACATTGATGCGGCCTTTACAGCCGGCACGAATTTTAATGTTTGCGGTACCACCAATATTCAATTTAACAACGTTTCGCAATCGAGTTTAAACAGCATAGTAAATTACGTTTGGGACTTTGGTGATGGTACCTACTCTAACTTGGCCAGTCCGCAACATACGTATAGCTTGCCGGGCACATACACCGTTGAATTGGTGATTACCGATCAAAGTTTATGCACCTCAACCCAAACGCAAACTGTTAATATTTTTGAAGAACCAACAGCGAATGCAGTAGTCAGCAATGCTTGCAATGGTGGTAACTCGGGCGTTATTGCCCTTACAGTAAACAATGGAACAGCCCCCTACACTGTTGTCTGGAATCCGTTACCTGCAACGGTTGCACAAAACGCAAATGTTTTTACGGCAAGTGCTTTGGCTGTTGGTGTATATGACATTACCGTAACGGATGCCAATGGTTGTTCGGTTCAATTGACGGAAACGGTAAATGCTCCTGTTAATCCCATTGACTTGCAATTAGGAAGTGTAAATGATGTTGCCTGTGCTGGAGGCAATGATGGCAGCATTCAATTGAATGGAATAAATGGTGTTGCACCTTATACCTTTACCTTGCAGGGAATTACCAATAGCAGCGGGCTTTTCAACAACTTGGCAGCAGGGAGCTACATGACTTATATCAGTGACCAGAATGGTTGTACAGATTCATTGCAGGTGTTGGTTCAAGATTTAAATCCTCCGCTGCTGATGAATATTACCTCCGTAGTGGATGTGTCTTGTTTTGGGGGCAATGATGGTTCCTTGAGCATACAAGGCATTGGAGGGGTTGGACCTTACCAATACCAGATGAATGGATCTGCGGCCAGCACGAATGTCTTATACAACAACCTAATTGCAGGAAACTATACGGTGATTGTAACCGATGCTTTGGGATGTAGCAGCGATACCTTGATTCAAATACAGCAGCCGGCAACAGGCATCAACATTACAATGCAGCAAATCATTGAACCGCTTTGTTCAGGAGATAACAATGGAAGTATTTCTGTTAGTGCTACAGGGGGCAATGGCCTCCCCTACCAATATCTTTGGAACAATGGAAATACAGGCGCGGTTTTGCAAAATGCCGTTGCCGGAAACTACACGGTAACCGTAAGCGATAATTTAAATTGCACAGCTGCTGCTAATTTTACATTAACGGATCCTGTTTTTCAGTTAATGCCGCTCAGCGATTTTTCCATTTGTGAAGATGATGATACCATCCTTGTTGCCAACATTAATGGAGGTAACGGTGTGCTTACGGTGAACTGGACCAACACACTCAATGGCCAGCAATTGCAAGGAAATCCTTTGCAATACTTACCGCAGGCTGATGCAATCTTTCAGGTAAATGTTATTGACCAGAACGGATGCATCAGCAATGTGGAGACCTTTGATGTTAGTGTATTACCGGCACCGGACTTTAGCTTTTCTGTTGACCTAAGGAGTGGTTGTGCTCCGCTTTGCAATAGTTTTACGGGAGTCTCGGCTACTCCAGGTGTAAGTGTATTGTGGAATTTAGGAGATGGCAATACTGGCAATGGATTTACGGTGAATCATTGTTATCAGCAAAGTGGTTTGTATGATGTGTTGGGGGTTGCTTTGGCGCCTAATGGATGCAAAAGAAACCTTACCCAAACAGATTATATTGAGGTGCATGAGAATCCGTTGGCGGGTTTCAGCACCGATAAAGAAAGCTATTCAACGGCAGATCCGCTGGTACATTTTGCGGCTACACCCTTTGCTGGTTTGAACTACCGATGGCTTTTGGAGGACCAAGGAATAATTTCGCGTGAAGAAAAATTCGATTACCTTTTTGCAGAGGACGGCATTTATTGTTTGTTGTTAACGGTAAGTAATGAGTTTGGATGCAGCGACAGCACGCGGCAATGCATTATTGTTACGCCTGAGTCGTCATTTTATATTCCTGAATCCTTTACTCCGAATGGAGATGGAAACAATGATTTGTTTATGCCAGCCGGAAAAGAAATTGCGGGCATGCAACTGAGTATCTACAATCGTTGGGGAGAAATGATTTACAGCAAGAATGAAAATGCGTTGGTGCATTGGGACGGGAAT
This sequence comes from Bacteroidia bacterium, assembly GCA_044370375.1. Lineage (GTDB taxonomy): Bacteria > Bacteroidota > Bacteroidia > UBA4408 > UBA4408 > JBILVQ01. The sequence continues at coordinate 1,652 of JBILVQ010000073.1, read as the reverse complement.
GACGCACCACAGGGGGCTTATGTTTACAGAATATTAGTGGCGGACAAGGCTGGAACGAAAAAAGAATACATTGGAACGGTGACCTTGTTGCGTTAGGAAAGGGTGAACAAATTGATAGGTTGAATTAAGCATCTTTCATTTATTGGGACGTTAATTTACTTCAATGACCGGGTTGTTGAAAAAGTCCCTCCGGACGGCCATAGGGATGATCGAGGCTTTTTTGTTGTGTTTGGTGTTGAGTGAAACTATTGCCGCTCACGGTAAACCTAGTGCAACCTTCTTTCCGGATGATGCAATGTATTGCTAGGTTTGAGGGTGGAAAATAACGTTTCTTAAAGGTGCCGTATCGGCCCACCCCTTAAAGCAAAATTACAAAACAGATCACATGGTCCCAATCAAAAAGCCGTTTGGAAGCGTTTGTTATCCGTTTGGTACCGGATGGAAGCGATTCCAAAAGTTATGGGGTATTGGGTTTTCAGGGTCTTTGGGTACCTATGAAAGAAAACCATAATAAAAACAGAGATTTGTTGTGGAAACCATCAAGTTATGCTTCAGCTTAAAAACCGAGCTTGACAGAATTAGCGAAAACTTTTGTTTCCAAATTTAGAAACTTTACTTATCTTTGTAGCGTTTAACAGTCAATTTTACGAATGAAGTATTTTGAGACTAAGTTTATGGAAGAAGCAAATCAGTTCATAGCAGAACTTGACCCAAAGACTATCAAAAAAATACTTTATAACATTGACCTTGCCGAACAGACGAATGACCCGAAATTGTTCAAGAAATTGCAAAATGACATTTGGGAATTTCGGACAAAATGTGGCGGAGTTCAAATTAGACTGCTCGCATTTTGGGACAAGTCAAACAACAAGGAAACATTGGTAATTGCGACCCACGGTTTCATAAAAAAGATTGACAAAGTACCAGCAAACGAAATCGACCGTGCAGCAAGACTGAGGGTTAAATATTTTAACACCAAAACTAAAAACTAGAAAACATGGCAAAGAAAGCAATCAAGACTTATTCACTTACCGAAATGAAAGATAAGTATATAGGGAAAGTTGGGACAGCAGACCGTGACGAATACGAATACGAACTAAGTATGGACGTATTAGGAAAAATGATAAAATCTGCGAGACAAGAACGCCATTTGACACAAGAACAACTTGGTAAACTCGTTGGTGTGCAGAAAGCTCAAATTTCAAAACTCGAAAGCAGTGCTAACAGTGCGACAATCGACACTATTCTAAAAGTTTTCAGAGCATTAAAAGCAGAAATTAATTTTAACGTAAAACTCGAAGACAACTTTGTTAAACTCGGGTAACAAAAAAGAAAGCCGAACACATTAAAGCACATTTGCCTTAAGCTGGTAAATTCTTCGTTGACAAATTTCGGAAAAGTAAAACTCATATCTTCGAATAAAGTTTTGTCCTGACCCGCTCAGGGCAAATCTGCAAAACTTTTTATGCGTAATAGGAAGACCGTCTGTATCCAAATAAATTGCAAATCATGAAGTTACCATCCGATGAATATAAATCTTTGAAAGAGTGGAAAACCATTGAGAAGGCTTTGAAAGAGCTAGTCAAAAACAAAGACCTTTCCATTACCACTCAGCAAGACTGTCGGCTCACCCCCCCCCCCGGATAAATTCG
>JBILVQ010000072.1:0-12885 GCA_044370375.1 Bacteroidia bacterium | reverse complement strand
TCTTATCTGTCTGACAATGATAAAGAATAAATCTTTTTCGGTTGTCACCGGCAAGGATGTAAATGAACTGAAGTGGCAGTTATTGGTCGAAAATTCTTCTGCGGAGCAAAAATTATATTCTGCAAAATGGTTTTTGGACATTGTGCAACCTGATTGGTTGGCCGTTGAAATTAATGATTACCGGGCAGGAATTGTATTGCCAAGAAAGAGAAAACTAGGAGTCCCCTATATTGTTCAACCACTCTTTTGTCAGCACTTTTCACTCCTCGGAAATACTGAGTTGTTTACCGAAGAAGTTTTAAAAGAGCTTTTTGGCTGGATTGAGGCCAATTTCATCAAGGCTCATTTTTGCGTTAATTTTAAACTAGAAGCTAACCCCAAACTTTGGACCATAAAAGAAAGGACGAATTGCAAACTTAATGTTGAACCAAATTTTAGGCAAAAATATGGATCTCAGATTAAGCGGCATTTAAAGCAGGCCGAGAAGTTTCAATTCCAAATTAATTTTGTTGATTCACCCGATTCAATCATTCATTTATTTGTTAATAACAATAATTCAAAGAGGAACTATTTCAAAAAAAGCGAAATCGCCTTGCTTGAAACATTGCTTTATACAGGTGCAAAAATGAACTGTTTTGTTTTTCAAGAATTAAGAAATGAAAGTGGAGAATTGTTGGCTGGTGCTGTTTGGTTTTTGAAGGATAAAGAATCGGTATTTTTCTTCTCTGCACGAAATTTAAAAGCAATGGAGAAAGGCTTTTTTTCTTGGATGATTGATCATTTTATTGCCGAGCGATTAAGCCCGAGAGGAGTTTTAGACTTTGAGGGTTCTGACCAAGAAGGATTGATGAGGTACTACCTTGGCTTTGGCGGGAATAAAGAAGGTTATTGGATGTTGAAGAAGAAGATAAGTATTTCATTGTCAGCCCAATAAAATATTTTTTTCCTGAGGGCTAATTGCACTAACAAAGCTTTTTTTTCGTAAGTTTACAAGGTTATAATATCTTCCCATGAAAAGTATTTACCAAATCTTTAGTATTCTGCTCTTCCTTTTGGTACTGCAGAATAATGTTAAAGCTCAGGTGGTCATTAATGAGTTTTCCTGCTCCAATGTCAGTACTCTTTTGGACAACTACAATGAGCGAGAGGATTGGATTGAAATTTATAATCCTGGCGCAGCCCCATTTAACCTAACCGGTTATTACTTAAGTGACGATGCTGCACAGCCCATGAAGTGGCAAATTCCGAATGGAATTTTGGTTAACGCGGGTGGTTATGCAATTTTCTTTGCTTCAGGCAGGAACATTGTGGTAGGAACAAATTATCATACTAATTTTAAATTGGTACAATCTAGTCAGACGGAGGAGCTTGTATTAGCAGATCCTACGGGTGCAATTCTTGATTCCATAACCATTCGGCCAACCATGGCGAATCACTCTTTTGGAAAAAGTCCCAATGGTGGGGCTAATTGGGCGATTTATACTAATCCCACACCCGGTGCGGCCAATGGAGGAGCTTCAAGTTTGGGTTATGCAGGAAATGTTCAGTTTAGTGTGCCAGCAGGGTTTTATGGTTCATCTCAAAATCTTGTTCTTTCCACAACATTTCCCAATTCAACCATCCGTTATACGCTAGATGGTTCCGAGCCAACTGCAACTTCAACCCAATATGCTGCACCCATTTCAATAGTCTCTACTACCCTGGTAAGAGCTCGGGTTTTCACTAGCACTGCAGGTATTTTGCCCGGGTTTATTGAATCCAATACTTATTTTATCAATGTAAATCATACCATGCCAGTGGTTTCTGTTGGTAGTGGTGATTATACGGCATTGTTTAACAGCGCTGTTTTTGAAATAAATACTTGTCTTGAATATTTTGATGTCAATCAACAATTGCAATTTGAATCTTATGGAACAGCGGATCCTCATGGAAACGACTCTTGGGCTTATGATCAAAAAGGAATTGATTTTGTTGTTAGGGATAATTTGGGTTATGATGATCAAATTGAACATCAGATTTTTCAGCGAAAGCCACGACAAAAATTCCAGAGAATTATGTTTAAGGCAGGAGCCTCAGATAATTATCCATTTACTGGTGCTCCGGGTGGAGGTTGCCATATCAGGGATCATTTTATTCAATCACTTTCCGCCAATGCAGGATTAGATTGTGATTATCGTACAGGTGAGAATGTTATTTTATACATCAACGGTCAGTATTGGGGTCTTTATGAAATAAGAGAAAAGGTTAACGACCCGGACTATACCGATTTTTACCACAATCAGGAGGAAGAGGATTTGGATTTTTTATCCTTCTGGGGAGGATTAAATATTCGTTATGGAAGCAATCTTGATTGGAATAATCTTCATGCTTTTATCATGGCTAACAACATGGCAGATCCGGTTATTTATAGTCAGGTAATTACACGTCTTGATGTTCAAAGTGCAATTGATTACATGATCATCAATACATTCTCTGTAAACAGTGATTGGATTAATTGGAATACCATGTGGTGGAGGGGAACAGGAACGCCAAACGCTCCATGGCGTTATGCATTGTGGGATATGGATAACACCTTTAACCTCGGACAAAATTTTTCTGGATGGCCAACTACCAACTACACGGCTGATCCTTGTGATCTTGCAACTTTGCCTCAGTACCAAAATGCAGGACCCAACATGGGACATTTAAATATTTTCACGAAGCTGATGGATAATCCTGACTTTAAAGATGCTTTTGTGAATCGTTGGTCTGAAATGCTGAATACTTATTTGGATTGTAATTATGTAATTAATCATCTTGATAGTATGATTAATGTTCTTACTCCCGAGATGCCCGGTCAAATTGCAAGATGGGGAGGAAGCATGGCAACCTGGCAAGCTCATTTAACCTTTCTTCGTAGTCAAATTAACGGACGGTGCAGCGTAATAAATCAGGGAATTATTGATTGTTATCAGGTAACCGGACCATTCGAGTTGACCTTTAATGTTGATCCACCCTTATCAGGAAATATCCAATTTAATAATCAGTTCATTCCAACTTATCCCTATTCTGGAGATTACTTTGGAAATGTAAATGGTACCTTGCAGGCAACTCCGGCAACCGGATATAACTTCTGGTATTGGGAAGTTTTCAATCATACTTTAACGCCAGACACAGTTTCTGTTTTAACGGAGTTTATGATTCAGAATGCAGATTCTATTGTAGCTCATTTCAAGCAGATCATCACTCACACTGTTACTTACGTGGTTCAACCACAGGGCGCAGGACAATTGGAAATAAATGGCTTTGGCTATCCCAATTATCCACAAGTAATTACTTATACCGACAGCTCTTTTGTAACATGTTCTGCCATTCCTGCAACAGGATTTAATTTTCTGAAGTATGAAACCAACCATCATACTTTGTTGCCGGGAAATCTGGATTCTTTGGTAAATTTTCAGGTCGTTTACACGGATACGATTGTTGCCTACTTCGAACCGGAGTTTGCTCCAACGTTGACAGTACTTGTAACACCTCCTGGCGTAGGAGCTGTAAGTATTGATGGATACGAACCATTTAGTTTTCCTTATGATAAACAAGTTCCAATGGGTACTACCATTAATTTGTCGGCAGTGGAATTTCCTAACGGAAAGTTTGAGTTTGAAAAATGGAAATCAATTCATCAGGCCTTAACCCCGGATACTTTAAATAAAGAAGTAGGTATTTCAATGACGCAGAACGATACGGTTATTGCTCACTTTGTACAGAAGGAAGAAATAATTCCTGTGGTTTTTGTGCCAGGAAGTTTCAGTCCCAATGGCGATGGATTAAATGATGTGTTAAAAGTTTTTCATTCGCCCAATATTACGGTGGGAACGGTAACCATTTATGATCGCTGGGGAAAGAAAGTTGCCTTCTTATCCGGTCTTGACCAAACATGGGATGGAAGAGATGCCTCCGGAGAAATTTCACAAGGCATTTATCCGTTTATTGTTGACTACCTCAACGAGAATGGTTTTGAGTCTCAGTTTATTGGAGATGTTTCAATTATTCGATAGTTGGTTATGAGAATTTTTGTTTCGGTATTATTGCTTCTTCTAAAGATATCTGCCATCAATGCTCAGGCACTCTTGAATGAAGTGAAGGTAAATCCGCCATCCACAGATGAACCCTTTGAATTTATTGAAATCAAAGGCACCCCCGGTGCAACGTTGAATAATTTATACATCACTGCTTTTGAAGGAGACTCGGGTAGTGCCGGAAATTGTGACAGGGTTTTTCCTATCCGCAATGTTACGTTAGGGAGTACAGGGTTGCTTTTTGTTGGCACAACGCTTGGTTATCCTAGTGTTCCTGCTGGAACCATTTACAAAGACACACTGGTATTTGGAGTGCCTGGCGGTGTGTTTGAAAATGGGTCGATTAGCTTTTTATTAATTTTTAGTACGATACCCATTGTTCAGGGTTCTGATTACGATACAAACAATGATGGCACCCTTGAGTTACCTAGCGGTGCTGTTGTTTTGGATGCAATGGGTTGGACCAATGGTGACGCCAGCAGCAGGGTTTATGGAGGAGTAACGCTCACACAAAGTATAGGAACTCCTGATGCGGCCGTTAGGTTTTACGGTAACAACACAGCCAATTCTGTTAGTGCTTGGTATAATGGTGATTTGGTTGGAACAGGAAACACCTCTGAATTCGATCCTCTTGAAATAAGCAGTAACTTTCCAAATGGTGGAAAATTAAGTCCCGGCGACCATAATTTTCCTAATCCTAATTCCTTGCCATCTAATGAATTAATTGATTTAAACATTGCTGTTTCACCCAATCCAGCTCAGGATTTTTTAACCTTGACCGGACATGATTTGAGTGCTGATTTGGTGATTCAACTTTATGATTTATCCGGCAGGAAGTTGCTTCCCGAGGGACAACCCTATAATTTTGAAAGAATCAGGATTTCTTCCCTTTCAGCAGGAATTTACTATCTGGGTTTGGAAAGTGGTGATCGAAAAAGCTACATTCGCTTCGTCAAGCAATAAAAAGTAATTATGGTTAATATTTTGAGTAAGCAGAATTCGGTTTTCAACCAGTTTATTGCTGAAATACGTGATGCTGAGATTCAAAAAGACAGCATGAGATTCAGAAGAAATCTTGAACGGATGGGCGAGATATTTGCTTATGAAATTAGCAAGCATTTGGAGTATCAGCCAATTGAAGTTGTTACCCCATTGGGGATATCCAACGAAATGGTTCCAGCCAAACATCCTGTTATTGCAACAATTCTTCGTGCCGGTCTTCCTTTGCATCAGGGCTTTTTGAATGTTTTCGACAAGGCTGATAACGCCTTTATATCAGCTTATCGAAAACACCATAAAGACGGTTCATTTGATATTCAAGTTGAATATCTTTCCAGTCCTGACTTAGATGATAGGGTTTTGATTTTAAATGACCCAATGTTGGCTACCGGATCTTCAATGGTTTTGGCTTATAAAGGAATTTTGAAGAAGGGGAAGCCTAGTCATGTGCATGTTGTTTCGGTAATAGCAAGCGTTGAAGGAGTGGCCTTTGTTGAAAAGAATTTTCCGGAAAATTGTACCATTTGGGTAGGAGCAGTTGATGAGGAATTAACAGCTCAATCTTATATTGTTCCTGGCTTGGGCGATGCGGGTGATTTGGCTTTCGGCATGAAAACCTAAAGAGTTTTTGAAGACTGTTTGGCATATACTTTTGGTAGCGTTGTTAAGTGCTCTAAAGTTTCAACTTGCTTTTCCACTTGCAAAAACAAGCGGTCTGAATTTTTGGGAAACCATTTTAGCCACTGTTATTGGAGGAATTTCGGGAGTGTTTTTTTTTGTTTTTCTTTCCGAAAAATTGGTGATATTCTTTCGCAGGTTTCAATCCGCGAAAAATAGTATGCAAGGGAATCATTCTTCGGCCCCCCAAAAAAAGAAATTTTCTAGATACAGCAGGTTTCTGGTTAGGTTTTCAAGAAGGTTTGGATTATTAGGATTGGCGTTTATTACCCCCTCCATTTTATCAATTCCACTAGGTACTTTTATTTCTTCGCGATTAAATGATAAATTTGTTCGCAACAAACCTAGATTGATTATTTATTTAATTGCCTCGGTTCTTTTTTGGTCTTTTGCCTTTTCTGGATTGGTGGAAATTTTTTGACATGTACACAAATATATTTTTTGACCTCGACCACACCTTATGGGATTTTGAACGTAATTCCAGAGAAACGTTAGAGGAGTTGTTTTTTGAGTTTGGTTTAAACGATATTTTAAATGTTCCTGTTAATGCGTTTATTGAGCTATATGAGCATGAAAACAAATTGCTTTGGATGGATCATCTGCGTGGGGAAATTAGCCGTGAATTTTTAAGGTATGAAAGGTTTAGAAAAACATTGGGTAAATTTGAGGTAAGCGATGAACCCTTAATTGAAGGAGTAGCTGATTATTACCTTGAAAAAAGCCCAAGGAAGACCAATTTATTTCCTGGGGCAATTCCGGTTTTGGAGAATTTATTTGAGAAATACGATCTTCACATTATTACGAATGGGTTTTCGATGGTTCAATACACAAAGATTGAAGAAAGCAAACTCTCTAAGTATTTTAAGAATATCATTACATCTGAAATTGCAGGAGCCAATAAACCTGATAAAATTATTTTCGAATATGCGTTAAGAAAAGCCTCTGCCAAATCATCACAATCTCTAATGATTGGTGATACTTTTCATGCAGATATCTTAGGCGCTAAGTCGATAGGTATGGACCAGGTTTGGTTTAATCCAAACAAACTTGTAGAAGAGTCTAAACCTACTTACGAAATTAATCATTTAGAGGAATTGCTTAAAATTCTTTAAGCTAGGTTATCGGGAATGTTTATGTTATGGTTTTAGAAAAGCAAAGCGCATAACTCTTTTTCCATCGGCAACAGTCACCTGCTCATGAAACATGGCCTCCGGCCTTACCCATAGTTTATCTTTCCCATCTTTTTCGGGATAGTAAACTATCATTTTTTCAAGTGTTTCGGAATGGGTGGCCGAAGCTAATACAATATAAATATTTCCTTTATAATGTTGGTATCTGCCGGGTGCAATTTCGTTTTTCATTTTTGTTAAAGAATTGAGAAAAAAATCAGGCTGATAAAACAGGGTCGTTTACCCTTATAACATCTCCATCGATTAAACTAAGATTCATTCCTACCATAATTTTGTTGCCTTCCCTGCGTTCAACATTGAGAAGTTTTAGGATTTCTGGATCTGGGATTGCTGTATCAGGTTGATAAGAAACCATTACACACCTTGCACATTTTCTTTCACAGAAAAAAGTACTACTGCCAATGTTGGCTTTTTTCCAGTAGTCTTCCTCAAAGGGGCTTCCTCCTGAAAAAACCATATTGGGCCTGAATCTTCTGATATCAATGGCTTCATGGTATTTAGCTGACAATTGATGGATGGATGCTTCTCCAAGAATTAAGAATGGAAAACCATCTGATAAATTTATTCTAAAGGCTAAATTTTGATTGGAGTTGATTATTCTCCCGCTATTTTGATTGGCATAAACAGCTTTCACCTTTTGTTTCATGTACTCAGAGAAGAAATCAGAAACGATTTCACTTGGATGCACAACCTTAATGGCTTGCCCCCAAATTTCTGCATCGAGTTGAACTCCTTCAGTTGGAACGGCAGGAAACTGTATCGTATTATTTCCTGAGGGGTTGGTAACAATTATATCCTTTTTTATTTTATCAATGGCAATGGAAAAATTAAACAGTGAAGGAAACTCTCTTGCTGTGATGAACTTGCCTGCGTTATTGATTAACATCCAGTCACGATCAAATTCCAAACCTGACGGAAGGATTTTGCTTTCCTCAATCTCAATTCCCGGTAAGGACTTAAAGGGGTAAATCCAGATTTTCGAAATTTTTTTATCAGTGACCATCAATTAATTCCTTTAATGATTGAGGACTTAATGACCCAACAGATTTCCACAGAAGTTTGCCCTCTTTATCAAAAACATAATTCGTTGGATAGGCATAAATAGAATATTCACTTAAAGGCAATTGGGTAATGAATATGTTTTTCAAATCCGGAAATCTTTTTTGAATATTGTTTATTCCTGCATTTTCTTTGTCTGAAACCAAAAGTATTTCAAAATTGTTTTTGATGATTCCACCTTCAAATTCATTCCATTCTTTCATTTCCATTAAACATTCACCACACCAATCGGCATAGAAACTTAAAATAATCGGTTTTTTTTGGTTGTGAAACAGCTCTTTAAATTCTTCATTTTTATTAATGAATGTTAGATTATCCAAGGGATTGGAAGTTGCCACCCTGTATTTAAAGAAAAGTAGAATTACCAAACCAATCCCTGCTAAAATCATGAGAAATCCCACAACCTTTTTTAAATCATAACTTTGCTTCATGGTATAAAATTATTCAAATTATGAGCAACCACAAAATTCCATTATTATTATTGCATGGTGCCCTTGGATCTTCTAAATCATTTGACCATCTTATATCAGGATTAGAGGATCGTTTCTCGCTAATTAAACCTGATTTACCGGGTCATGGAGGCCAAGGATTATTGAATGGGGTAAATTCTGTTCAGGAATTAAGTGCTTTTCTTTCAGACTTTATGCTTGAAAATCAATTAAAAAACATTCCGGTTTTTGGATATAGTTTAGGAGGGTATCTGGCAATTTATCAGGAATGGCTTCATCCCGGGAGTTTTTCGTCAATTGTTACTTTGGGAACCAAACTTGCGTGGAATCAAGAATTTGCAAAGAAACAGGAGATTCAACTGCAACCCAATCAATTAATATTGAAAGCACGTGAATATTATGATTCCCTTGTAAAAATTCATGGCCCAAACACGGACAATTTGTTATTGTGTGTTATTGAATTAATGAAAAAGTTAGGCGAATTTCCTTTGATTCAATCTTCAGTTATGAACGACTTAAAGATCCCTGTTTTACTGGCAGTAGGAGAACTGGATAGGATGGTTTCATTAGAAGAAACTACCACGTTTTCAGAATCGAATAAATTCTTAAAAGTTATTGGGTTACCGAATACCTATCACCCGCTGGAGAAACTCAGTAAGGAAGCCTTTCTTTCCCTCATTGATTTTTTTAATGAAAAGAAGGTTTAAAAATTAAATTTGTAAGTTTGGCCGTATTCAAGGCCATTAAACCATTTGCTATGGAGCAACAGAATTCTGAAGAAGGAAAGTTATTGTTACGCGCATTTCAATTGATGTGTACCGCTAAGTCGATGACCGAATTGTATGAGGCACAGCGTGAAATCACTTCAAAGTATGTTCATGCCACCAGCAGAGGACATGAGGCAGTTCAAATTGCTTTAGGATTGCTGATGGAGGCCAAGGATTACTTGTCTCTGTATTATAGAGATGATAGTGTTTTGCTGGCCCTTGGTTTGCGGCCTTTTGATTTGATGCTTCAGTTGTTGGCGAAAAAGGACGACCCCTTTTCCGGTGGTAGGCTTTACTATAGTCATCCCAGTTTAAACAGGAGCGACCTGCCAAAAATTCCAATGCAATCTTCAGCTACAGGCATGCAGGCTATTCCTGCAACGGGAATGGCCATGGGACTTTGGTATAAGCAACAACAAGGACTTATGGATTTTCTGCCAGGTGAATATCCTGTGGTGGTTTGTTCACTGGGTGATGCATCCATTACTGAGGGTGAAGTTGCAGAGGCCATGCAAATGGCTGTGCTAAAGAAATTGCCCATCTTGTTTTTTGTTCAGGACAATGAATGGGATATCTCAGCACATGCCGGTGAGTTTCGTGCACAGGACCCTTCGGAATATGCAAAAGGGTTTAAAGGCTTAGAGGTAAGATCCATTGACGGAACAGATTTTTTGAAGTCATACAAAACCCTGCAGGAAATTTTTTCTGTCATGAGAAAAGAGTCTAAGCCCTTTATGCTTCATGCCAAGGTACCGCTTTTAAATCATCATACTTCGGGTGTTAGAAAAGAATGGTATCGCCATGATTTGGAAAGTGCTGCACTTCGCGACCCACTGCCCAAATTAAGAAATCAATTATTGATTCACGGATTTGATTTGTCTCAAATAAAACAAATAGAAGATGAAACTGCTCAGTTAGTTTTTGCAGATTATAACCGGGCGTTGACCATGCCTGATCCTGATCCTGAAGATTTATTTCAACATGCATTTGCACCTACAGTAATTCTTGAGGAGGCCGGGGTACGAGAGCCATCGGGAAAAGCAAAAACGGTTATGGTTGATAGTGCACTATTTGCTATTCGCGAATTAATGGAAAAGCATCCTGAATGCTTGTTATACGGTCAGGATGTTGGTGAACGATTAGGTGGAGTGTTTCGCGAAGCAGCTACGTTGGCCGGTCAGTTTGGCGGCCATAGGGTATTCAATACACCGATACAAGAAGCTTTTATTATTGGAAGTACCGTTGGTATGAGTGCTACCGGACTGAAACCAATTGTTGAAGTACAATTTGCAGATTATATTTGGCCAGGATTGAATCAATTGTTTACAGAGGTTAGCAGGTCTTGTTATCTTTCAAATGGAAAGTGGCCTGTGTCTTGTATCATTAGGGTGCCAATTGGTGCCTACGGAAGTGGCGGACCTTATCACTCGTCTAGTGTTGAGTCGGTATTGGCCAATATCAAAGGGATAAAAATTGCTTACCCATCAACCGGTGCAGACCTTAAAGGTTTAATGAAGGCAGCCTATTATGATCCTAATCCGGTGGTAATGTTAGAGCATAAGGGATTGTATTGGTCAAAGATCAAAGGCACTGAAGAGGCAAAAACCATTGAACCTGATGCGGATTATGTTTTACCGTTTGGTAAGGGAAGAATCGTGCAGGCTGTTGAAAGTGGGAATGCCTTGAAGGGCAATTGTATTACAATCATTAGTTACGGAATGGGAGTTTATTGGGCCATGAATGCTACCCGTGAAATGAAAGAGAAAGTTGAGGTTATTGACTTACGCACTATCGTTCCTTTAGACGAGGATTTGATTTTTGAATCAGTAAGAAAAACTGGTAAATGTTTAGTGGTAACAGAAGAATCTATTTCCAATTCTTTTGCTCAGGCCCTTGCAGGAAAAATACAGAAAAACTGTTTTCAATTTCTAGATGCACCGGTTGATTATATTGGAGCAGAAGACGTACCGGCAATTCCGCTCAATAGTGTTTTGGAAGCTAGAATGTTGCCCAATGCCGATAAGCTAAAGGCCAAAATTATAGAGGTTTTGTCCTACTAAACAAGCTTAGGCTTTCTTAGGGAACTAAAACCTGCTTTAATTTTTTTTCTAATTCTTCGCCACGAAGTCCTTTGCCAATGATTTTGCCATCTTTATCAACCAAATAGGTTTGTGGGATTCCGGTGATGTTATACAATTTTACAACGGAAGATTGCCAGAAACCTAAATCGCTAACATGGGTCCAAGAAAGGCCATCATCTTTTATTGCCTTTATCCAATCATCTTTACTTTTATCGAGGGAAACCCCATAAACTTCAAATCCTTTGTCTTTGTATTCTTTGTACAAGCGTACAACATTGGGATTTTCCATCCTGCATGGTCTGCACCAGGAAGCCCAAAAATCAATTAGAACAACCTTGCCTTTCAAAGAACTCAATGCAATTTTTGTTCCTTCTGGGTTTTCTAATTCAATATTGGGTGCAGGACTACCAATGGCTAGTTTGGATAGTCCCTCCACTTTGGTATGAAAATCTTTAGTAAAACTTGATTGGGGATATTTTTTCATCAATCCGGCATCTAAATTTCTATAAACTTCAAAGTCGGTTTCAGGACTTATTCGGTCAATGAGTGCAATGCAAGTTAAGGAACTAGCGTTTTCTTTCACATATTTTTTAATGTAAAGAATCTCATTGTTTTTGATTTCCTCGAACCTTGATTGAAGTTTTTTCAACAACAAGGTATCACTCATAAGGTTAGGATTACTATTGGCAACTTGATTCAGAGAATCGCCCCTTTCGCCATTTTTAATTAAAAACTTTGTGGCCTCAGAAAGTTTGCGGTTTTCTTCGTTTTCCTGAATTTGGTAGGTTTTTCCTAGGTTGGCCGCATCAGCTGTAATTTTTAGGGGTTGCCCGGGTTCAAGAAAGATCAATGCAAAATTGTTTTGGTCGATACGTACCCTAAAGAAGCCGGGTTCTTTAATATCAGGATTGAAGGAAAACTTTCCGCTATCATCCAGTTTGATGGAGTCTTTGGGATTGATGGATTGGCTGGTAAGTTCATCCAGAAACAAGGTTTTGCCTCCGGCATTGGAAATTTGGCCTTGAATAAAACCTGTTTTTCCTTCTCCCTGACAAGAGAAAAATAACAGCATTCCTATGATGCTAAAACATTTCGGAATTAAATGGAAAGACAATTTCATTTTTAAAGTGTGTCAAGTTTTTTAAGTAACATTTCATTGGCTTTTTTGGGGTCGGCTTTCCCTTTGGAAAGTTTCATGATTTCACCCATAAATAATCCGGCAATGCCTTTTTTTCCATTGCGGTATTCTGCCACCTTTTCGGGGTATTTGTCGAGAGTAAGCGCAATGAATGAATTAAGTTCATCATCGTTATCGGAAGTTACCCAATTATTTTTTTCTGCAATTTCAGATGGAGACAACAGTGGATTTTCGATCATGGCCGGAAATATTTTTTGCCCGGCAATGTTATTGGTAATCACACCCTTTTCTATCATTAACAACAAGTCTGCAATTCCTTTTGGCTGAATAGGAAATTCCAGAATGTCAATGGCTCTTTCATTCAAAAAAGATTTAACAGGCCCCATCATAAAATTAGTGGCGGCCTTGGGATTTACGTTGTTTTGAATTATTTTTTCGAAATACAAAGCAAATTCTCTAGATTCAG
>JBILVQ010000071.1:0-12888 GCA_044370375.1 Bacteroidia bacterium | reverse complement strand
TGCTGAAGTGATCGTGGTTGTTATCCAGGTACTTTGGGCGTTATATTGTGCCTGTGGAACCGTAATGTTAATCCAACTGTTGCCGCCATCAATGCTATAATCCAGCGTGCCGTAACTGGCCAACACCGGACCGCTTTGTCCTACGCATAACCAGTCGAAACGGATGGTGTCGGTATTGCTGCCTTGGGTGTTGATGCCGGTGCTCATGGTGGCATAACAGGTTCCTCCCGAGCCAAGGCCAAGGAAGACGGCCGCTGCGCAATATTCTCCGTTTAGGTCATCTGTAACGTGTAAATAATTTCCTCCACCTTGATTGGGTGTTGGGTCGGAACAATTGTAGGTGCTGTTAACGGCCCAGGTATCAAAATTATTGCCCTGTCCTAACGACCAGCCGGTTGAACCGCCCGAGAAATCATTGTTGTATAGTGTAACCTGCGCTTGCAGACTGAAGGGAAGGAGTAAACACAGTAGTAGTTTTTTCATGATGTTGTTGGCTTGTTTTATTCGAGGATTACTTTTTCAGATTTTAGCAATTGGCTGTTTTGATAGATCTCTATCAGGTAAAGTCCTTTTTTGTTTTCCAGTTCATTTTTGCCGATAAAATGCCGGAAGCAATTTTTGGCTGACAAGTTTTTATCTTGCCTGTAAATTTCATTGCCGCGAAGATCTTTCACCACCAGGCTGCAAATGGATTCTTCAGCAAAATCGTTTTCAACCACAATTTGAAAACCATGGTTGGAAGGATTGGGAAAAATTAGGACATTGTTTTGTTTCGACTTTTCCATAGGCGCAATGATGGATTGCCGATGGATGGCAAAGGTGTCTCCAATGATACCGTCTGATTGCACGAAAATACCGCGCAAGGTGTCTTTTTCAATGGTCAGCAAAAAACTTCCGGTTTTGTTTTCGATGGAGCGTATCATGGCACTGTGCGGATAACCCGACTCCATCCAACCCGATTTTTTACTGCCCGAACCATTTACCACATAAAGGGTTCCTTGCGGGTTAATAGAAGTTTTTAAAAATGGTCCATAACCCGCCTGCACTATATGGCCCTGGGGATAGAGGGCTGGATTGAAATTCGATTCAGTACCGGTGTGTCCCTTCATGAAATAACTTCTTTCATAAATATGACTGTGCCCCGACAATACCAAATCAACATGATAGGCTTCGAGCAAGGGAACAATGTTGTTGCGCATGTCGATTAACTCCTGTTCCACATCTGAATCATGGGTGCCTTTGGAGTAGGGAGGATGATGAAAATAAACAACGGTCCATGGTGCTTGTTTGTCTGCCAGGTCCTGAAGCAACCACTGGTACATGGGGCTGCCGGGGTAGTTAAAGGCGCCATAGCTGTCGAGGGCAATGAAGTGAACGTTTGCGTAGTTCCAAGAATAGTATTTTTCTGTACCGGAAAATTCGGGGAGTTGGAAAATGGAAAAGTAGGGAAAATTGTGACCAAGGGCTTGAGGACTTTGGTAAGGATGATTGCCATAATCGTGATTGCCAAGGGCAGGAAAGAGTGGAATGTTTTTGAGTAGGTGCGGAAAAACGGAAAAGATGTGGCTTTGGTATTCAGCGTCTGTACCGGAGTTATAGGCGTTATCGCCTAACCACAACCATCCGTTTATTTTTTCGTTGGCATTGAATTGAAGAAAAGATTGTGCAACGGCTGTTTGTTCAGGACCGGCCAAACCGAAATCTCCTGTTACCCAAAAGCGAATTTTTTCGGTTGCATTGACAGAAGGTGCCGTATAAAAAAAATTGTTGGCATCGCCTTGGTAGCTCTGCTGGAAGGTTCCTACACTGTAATAATACTTTTGGTTGGGGGCTAATCCGCTGAGGGTGATGACATGGTTTTTGACCGGTGTACTGTCGGCCTTTAGCTCACTTAGGTTAGCCATTGATGTGCCGTAACGCACCACAGAAGGGGTGTTCCCATTGGTCCGCCAGTGGATGTTTATTCCTCCTTGCGTGGCCATGTCGAGGTATGGGCCACGATTCATGATGGTTTGGTGGGCCATGACGGTTTGTTGCCGCTGAATCGAATCGGTTTGAAATGAAAAATGATTTTTTTCCTGACCCCAAAGGATGATGGGCACCAAGATAAAAATGCAAAAAACTAATAACCAATATTTTGACAATTTTTTTTCCTTTGAGCCTCACAAGGTAGTAAAAAATGTTTATGAAAATTTTTATTTTTGGCCCTTTAGAATTTTATATGAAAAAATCGATTTTTATACTATTGATATACACTTTTTTAGGAGGATTTTTGCCCAGTCGGGCTCAATATGTCCCCACCAAAACGTGGACCGATGCTAGGGTAGTTTCACTGGGCGTTCGTAACAGTTTGAGAATTTTTGGCCAAGGCGGTTTGGGTCTTGGAACCGGTGCTCAGTTTAGGGTGTTGGTCAGCACAAAGTTAAACACAGAATGGTTTGTTGAATACCATAATTTTATGGTCAACGACAGGGTAAAGAGTGAACACGTACAGTACGGAGGATCGCTTTTGTATTATCCTACCATGGAACTTCGCGTTTTAAAAGGATGGAAGCCCTATATTTTGGGTGGATATTGTTTGGATTATAACAGGCAATCAGAAATTCTTTATGGCTATAATAATAAAGCACGATGGGGCTCAGCCCTTCAAGGGGGTTTGGGGGCACATGTTCCTTTTGGTGAACGTTTCGATTTGTCAATCAACGGTCAGTACATGGTTTATTTGGCCAAACAATTATCCTCAAAGTATGACGGAACACAGCTAAACTTTTTTTTAGAAAAGAGTTCCGGGCTGAGGGGCCATTTTTTTACCACCATAAGTTTAAATTATAAAATTTTCAAAGGAATTAAACGATGAAAAAATGTATCAGGGCCTTTATGATGGCCTTTTTATTCTGTTCTACTATTAGCGCTCAAGACTCAGAATATCTAAGCAATGGGTTAATTAGAACTTACTTTACCCTAAATATTTCGCGATCACTCAGCTTTGATGAGGTTTTTGTTGGTGGTCATGGCATGTTCGAGAAATTTGTTAGTGAGAGGCTTTCCATTAGTGGTGACTATTATTTTACACCGGCACAAATGCTGTCTTCCAGAAGAGTATTTGATGTTAACAACAGTGTTTTTCTGGGTGCAAATTATCATTGGGGTCGCAAGAGAAGTGATGTCTATGTGGGATTGCAACCCGGCTTATCGGTAACAAAACTTGAGGCGGTTAATCATGGTTTGATTTTCGCTGAACCTGCTAGAAATCCCTTGTTTTCTATCATGGCCGGTTATAGTTTTTTCGAAGACACTTATTTTTATTTCTTTTTTAACAGCCGTTTGGTCCTTGGAAAACACTACACCAACCGTCCGATTAATCTTTCTGAGTTAAGATTTTCGGTGGGCATTGGCCTTCATTTTAATTCTTTAAAAAAACGAAACAGGTCGGCAGGACTGCAACCTTGAAACTTAATTTTCGTAAGCCTCGCAAAAGAAGTTCTTATTGCGCACCTTTACCTCTCCTCTTTTTATAATCTATTGGTTCGAAGGTATGGCTGTGCAAAAAGTAAGTTTAATGCTTTTGTTGCTGATCACCTGTTCTTTTGCAGGCGCTCAGGATAAGCAAATTGAGTTCATTTTGAACACCACTAAATTGGTGGATCAAAAAGTAAATCCCAAAGACACGGCAGAAACCGTTTACCTGCAAGTTCCCTTTGCCCGCTGGGAAATCATGAATCCGGAGGCCATACAAAAGCTGAAGAGAAGTTCGGTGGTAAGTATTGATTTGGTTTATACATCCTTTCGCGAAGTAGAGTCCTTTGATCAAAGGGAGTTGAACAAGAAGAGATTGATGTCATTAAAGACCTTGAATCCTAAATGGTTTTCGGAGCCAACCATTGAGTGGCGAGTAATAGCACAACGCGATAGTATTAAAAGCACCGCCTACGGTACCTTTAACGGATTTGTGATAAAGGTAAGAAGACCCGCCAGCGATGTGGCCATAAAAAAAGAATTGGCAGAATTGAAACGAATTCTCGATTGCGAGACCAAAGGAAAGAAAGATACTGCTGCTGTTATTATTGCTAAGGTAACGGCTGCCAGCACAGGGCGCAATAAAACAGATGGCAACCGCAACAAAAAGGCAAAAGTGAAAGCCTTTTACAAAATACGAACAGAGCCCAAATTTGCCGGTGACCCAACAGGAAAAGCTTTGTATAAACACTATGCAGAGCAGATTGATTATAAGAAACTGAAAAAGACGGATGAGCTGGTGACGGACCAATATTATGAATACACCTTTTATGTAAATGCCGATGGAGAGGTGTTTGATGCAGCCCCGGTGAGCCAGGGCGTGAATGAATACACCAACAGCGAATTGGTGAGTGTTATTAATAGCACACCTGCTTGGAAGCCGGGTAAAACGAATGGCAATACCTTGCAATATAAGATAGGTTTTTTTATCTCTTCAAAGAAAGAGAAAGTGGGTTATTCAGATAAAAAAAGCCATGTGCGCGTGATGAACCTGGATATGGTGGAGGTTGTAGACACCTCTCATGTATTGGTAAGAAAATACCCCCGCTATGATGAATTTCCATGCAAGCCTGTTGACAAAACAGTTTATAAGGCCTTTGCGGATAATCCTGAATGGAATAATATTTTAGTGGTTTCTGATTTTACGGGAAGCATGGCGCCCTACAACCAGCAATTGTTGTTGTGGTTTAAATTGAATTTGGCTGAGCAAAAGAAATTCAAACATTTTACATTTTTTAATGATGGAGACAAAAAGAGCGACCGCATGAAATTGGTTGGCAGCACGGGAGGTATTTACCATGCCGATTCGGTTAGCTTTTCATCGATTGAACGCGCCATTGATTTGGTGGTTAAGAATGGCAATGGAGGCGGAGATGTTCCGGAGAATGACATAGAAGCCATATTAGCCGGCCTAAAGAAATGCAAAGAATGTAAAGACATTGTTTGGATCGCTGATAATTTTGCTACACCGCGCGATTTAGCCTTGATGAGCAAAATCGGAAAACCGGTGCATGTCATTTTATGCGGCACTTCGGGTGGCGTGAATTTAAGAATTTTGGATTTTGTGTATAAGAACAAAGGCACCTTGCACACTATTGATGAGCAACTGAAGGACCTTGCCAAGATGAAGGATGGGGAGATTGTGACCATTGGGAACCGAGATTATAAAATGAAGAATGGTCGCTTCGAGTTAGTGTTTTAGGTCTGTTTTTTAGGACAATGTACAAATCAATATAAAGAAGCCATATCATTGATTTATGCCGTACCTTTGCATTTTAAAGCAATGTTATGGGAAAAGAAGAGAATTTTGTCAGTGATTTAAGCGGAAAGAATTATCCAACAAGAGAAAAGGTTTCTGCCAATACCATCCGTCAATCCATATTGGGGCTGATACAGAAGGACCATCCTGAGTTTGGTCCTGCTTGTTTTTTAGCGGAAACCGAGCTGAATGAATATCGGGAACAATACATTTCTGATTATTTGGCCAAGCAGGTGGGTGAATTAACAGCCCTTGAAAGAGCGGTGTTGGATTCATTGTCGGGTCAAACCATACTGAGCGATCGGATTGATGCTGAGGAGGAGGAGCCTTCCACCTTGGGTCAGCGAGTGGCCGACAAGGTTGCTTCTTTTGGGGGGAGTTGGACTTTTATTATTTCTTTTTTGATTTTTTTATTGATTTGGGTTGGTGTTAATTTTTTCTGGTTAAGCAATCGTGGCTTTGACCCCTATCCTTTTATTTTGTTGAATCTGATTTTATCGAGTATTGCGGCTTTGCAGGCACCGGTTATTATGATGAGTCAGAACCGGCAAGAGGAAAAGGACCGTGAGCGAGCACGCAAAGATTACATGGTGAACTTAAAATCGGAGTTGGAAATTAGGATGCTTCATGAAAAGATTGACCATTTGATCATCAGGCAACAACAGGAAGTACTGGAAATGCAAAGAGTGCAGCGCGAAGTGTTGGATGCTGTGGTGAAGAAGTTGGGGAATTAGAAATTTCGGATGCATTTCTGCGGTGGGGCCAATGCCATTTTCTTTGGCCTGCAAGCGGTTTTGGGTTAGCGGTTGAAGCGGATACCCCCCGGGGAAAGGACGCAAGACATTGCGGACTTAACCCGGGTGTATGAGCGGAAAACGCGACCCGTTGTGGCTTTAGCCGGTGAAAGCTAAATTTAGGACAATGTACAACGGGGAACCCCCAAAATAATTAGTACAGTGTACTAGTGTTTCGTTTTGATGATTTTTCCTGATTGACCACTTTGTGTTTGGTACAGATACAAACCCGCTGACCAGTCTGAAACATTGATTTGTTGAACGCCTGCATTGATTTGGTAGGTTTGCATCAATTTTCCATCGGCAGAAAAAAATTGTAATTGCTCGTTGTTGTTTGCATTGAGCGTAATAAAATCATGGTTGGGCGGCAAGTAGAGTTGGAAACTTTTTCCTGTAGGAGTGCCAAGTGCCGTGATGATGCCAAGGTTTCCATCAGGATGCATGTTTTGCGCGTAAACACCGGCATTCAATCGGGTATCTTCCCAGGTAACGATAAGTTGAGCATTGTTCATTTGGTTGCTGGTGACTCTGCTTTTTCCGGAAGATGCATCGCTTAGGGTAACCGGTGCAGGAAAGAGGATACTACCGTTGTAATTGATTTTGTGTGCTTTTATTTGCTGATTGTTAAACCCCCCTTCTGAATAAGCTAAGATTAGGCCGTTGCCTGCATCATCGATGGTGAAAGCTTCGCAGGGGTTGGCCGTGCTGATTGGAACCACCTCGAGGGCATTGTTGGCGAAGTTTAAATTGCCATTCACATCCAAGGATTGCGCATAAACGCCTGCACCATTTTGGCCGCCATCGGTTACTTTCAGCGTGCAGTAAAGCGAATTATCGCTGCTTCTGAAACAGAGATCTTTAACAAATTTATGATTTGCGTTCAACGCGCAGAGTTCTAAGCCATCTGCCGCAAAACCAGTAACACCGAAAGCGCCAATGTACTGCACAAAAGCTGTGTTGATGGAAGGGGCCGATGGTGTGCCACAGTTAAAACCAATGTAACAGCCCCCATTGTTATCGCTTACCACCAAAGGATTCGATACAAAGCCTAATCCGTAGGAGGATACAGCAGTTGGCAATACCCACGCGGGATTTCCATTGGCAAGGTATTTTTGAACGAAAAGCAGGCTCGTTAAACCGGGAAAGTTTCCTGTTTCCTGAACATATACCAACATGATATTTCCATCGGAAGTAATCACCGGATTGGGGCGACTGAAATTAAGCGTAGGTGAATCGATGATTTGCGGTGTTTGAAAAAGGCTAATGCCGCTTGCATCAATGATTTGCCAGGCTACCCACTTGTTGCCGCTAGCAGAAGCCGACCAAGCTACGGCAACGTTGTTGTTATCGAATACAGCTATTTTGGGTGCTGCCTCAAAGGTTGCATTGGCATCGTGCAACGGAATACCGTTGGTGCCCCAAACGAAATTTCCTGCTGTATCAATTTTATAAATAACGGTTTCGGTATTGCCGTTTCTTATGTCTTGAAAGGCGAACAATGCGTTGCCATCATGATCGGTGTTAAAGTCGTGTACGTATAAGGCAGATGATTGGGGATTTGCGCTTACCACCAAAGGATTGGGCCAATGGGCGTATCCGTTGGAATCGAGTAACTGGAGCATGGCATTGTAAGAGCCGCTGCCATTGGCCTGAAACCATGAAACGAAAGTGTAGCCGTTAACCGAAGGTGCTGCCATGGGAAGGGTTTCATCGAATTGTGCATCATCGCTTACAAGTGTGTTTTGTGTGGTAATATTGGTCCACTGTGCTGATAAGGCGTTGTGGATAAGGAGCAGGGCTAACAACAGTAAATTCTTTTTCATGGGTTGGATTTGTTACACAAATGAATGAATTTTTTGTGGATTTTGTGGATTTTGAACAAGATTTTTTTGGCCTCCATTAAACCTTTGATTTTGTACATTGTCCAAGGTTCAAAATATTATCATGAAAAAACGAATCATTCTTTCCACTTTTGGCGCATTGCTTTTGTTGAGCAGTGTTTTGATGGCACAAAGTTCAACAGCGCCAGCTCCGGCCGACAGGAAGTCCGCTCATCGCGAGTCGAAACAACAGATTGAAGCACAAAAAACAGTTGTGCATCAGGAGAAAGAAAAATTAAGGGCACAGAAACAGGCGCATCGGCAGATGAAGGAGAATGACAGGGCTATTCGTGAGCAACAAAAGACGCAGCGCCAACAAGAGAAAGCCGCGGAGAAAAAATAACTCCCCTTGTGTTTGATGGACGAAAAAAGAATTGTTGTGCTTGCATGACAATTCTTTTTTATTTTTGATGAACCAACGGATTGCTGATGCGATTTTATGCCCTAATTTTTATGTTTTTTTTTGAAGGGCTTGCTTTGTTCGGTCAAGGTGTATCAACGCTTTACAAAGAATGGATTGTTAAGGCAGAAGGAAGTTACGAACGAAAAGATTATGCAGGCGCTGCCAAAGCCTATTCGCAGGCCTTTCAAAGCCTAGGATGGAAAGGTCTGCAAATGGATCGTTACAATGCAGCCTGTTCATGGGCTTTGGCCGGTAATTCCGACAGTGCTTTTTATCAGTTGAACAGGATGGTTGATTTGATGGATTTTGTTGACTATCCCAAAATTTCATCGGATGAAGATTTTATTCCTTTGTACCAAGATCAACGTTGGGGATTGTTGTTGGAAAAGGTAAAGAAGAATAAGCAAGAGAAAGAAAAAGATTATCGCTACGAATTGGTAACGATTTTGGACAGTGTTTTTAAAGATGACCAAGAGGGAAGGTTGAAGTTAAGAAGTGTGGAAGAAATGTATGGAAGAAATTCTGCAGAAGTAAAACAACTTTGGAAAGAAATAGAGGAGAAAGATTCTATCAACTTATTGAAGGTATCTGCCATCTTGGATACGCATGGATGGTTGGGGCCGGAGGTGGTTGGTAATAATGGAAATTCGGCTTTGTTTTTGGTGATTCAACATTCTCCGTTGCAGGTACAATTGAAGTATATTCCTATGCTGCGTGCTGCTGTGAAAGCCGGAAAGGCGCGGCCAAGCAGTTTGGCCTTGATGGAAGATCGGGTTGCCTTGCGGCAAGGCAAGAAACAAATTTACGGCAGTCAGATTGGCACCAATCCTGCTACGGGTATCGATTATGTTCAACCCTTGGAAGACCCGGATCATGTAGATGAGCGCAGGGCAGAGGTTGGCCTACAGCCTCTTGCAGATTATGTAAAGAACTGGAACCTGGTGTGGGATGTTGAGCAATACAAGAAAGATCTTCCAGCCCTAGAAGCTTTGGAAAAAGAAATCCGAAAGCAATGATCAGGAGTGGTAAACCCGTGAGGCCATTATTTTTCCGTTTTCAATTTCGAGTACTTCGCCAACGCGCAAATCCTCTTCTCCGGGTGTGGTTCTCAGATAGTCCATAAAGACAGCATCATCATCTGCAATGAGTTGTTGCGGATGGTAACGCAATGCCGGCAAACGTTGGAAGGCATCTGCCCACCAGTGGTGGAGCGCCTCTTTTCCGATGATGAGTCCTTGGGTATGGGGTTGATGAATTTTTAATTTCGGACTATAATGTTGGGCATTGTCGTGATAAAGTTCGAGCAATGCATCAAGGTTTTGTTCGTTAAAAGCCTTGAACCAACGTTGTGCAATTTCTTTGTTCTTATGCATTGTTGGGATTTGAACGTTGATTGATCATCCAGTTAATACCAAAGCGGTCGGTAAAGGAGCCGAAGTAGGCGCCCCAGAACATATCCTGCAAGGGCATGGTAATGTTACCGCCAACGGATAATTCATCGAACAATCTTTTTGCTTCTTCTCTTGTTTCGGGCTCGCGTGAAAGATGCATGTTGTTTCCATGCATTACGGTAAAGCCCATTTCTTTGGGTGCATCGGTACCCATGAGGATATGATTGGCGGTGATAGGGAGTTCAACGTGCAGCACCATATTTTTGATCGCATCGCTCATGGGTGGCTGGTTGGGGTCGGCAGGCATAGACCCGAAACGTTGAATGCCGCCGGTAACAAATTCTGTTTTGAAAACGGATTGATAAAAGAGAAAAGCTTCTTCGGTATTGCCCGGAAAGTTAAGGTAGGTGCATACCCTGGCTTGGTGTTGGTTTTCCATTTTATTGTTTATTGGATGCGGTTAAAAAATAGTGATCGAGATTGTCCATGGCCATGCTGAATCCTTCGCGGAAGCCAAGTTCAATAATTTTTTCGAGATCCGCTAATTGTTGATATTGCAGGGTGATATGTACTGTGCTGCGCTCATTGGCTTCGGAGAAGCGGTTGGTCCAAAAAGTGCGGGGAAAATCAGGGTTGATGTTTCCGTTTTCATCACAAAAAGCATCGTTGGCTGAGTAGGATTGATGCATTATAATCTTTTGGTAATCGGCTTTGCACCAATGTATCTCGTTTTGTGGGGAGATCATGCAATAGAGCTAAGAGCCTCCTTCGCGGAAATCCATGGATTTGGTTTTGTTTTGATAAGGCTTTGGTGCCCACCACAGGTCGAGGATTTCGGGTTTGGTCCATGCGTTCCAGATTAGGGCCAGGGAGGCATTGAATTCGCGGCTGACGTAGATGCGGTTGTTTTCTTTATCGACTGTAAAATCGAATTTTAGTGCTGGATGCATGTTATTTGTTTTTTTTAAGGGATATTAGGACATCGTCCAATTGATGAAAACGTGTTTCCCATTGCTTTTTGAATTTGTTCAACCAATGGTCGATTTCTTTCAGGGCTTTGGTTTTAGGTTGATAAAATATTTCGCGACCAACTTTTTTTTGGCTGAGCAGATTGCATTCATTCAGGATGTTCAGGTGTTTGGAGACAGATTGGCGGCTGCAATCGAAGTGTTGTGCGATGGCATTGGGTGTCATGGCTTGTGTGGCGAGGAGCAGGAGGATGGCTCTGCGGGTGGGGTCGGCAATGGCCTGAAAAACATCGCGTCTCATGCAGGCAGAAAATTTTGGATAGGGTAAATCGCGTCCTGGTGCATAAGCGGGAAGGGAGGAAGAGAAGTGGTGAAAGTGCTTTTCAATCTGCTACCGTTTGGTTGCAAATATAGGAGAAAGGAAATGCATTGAATAATACCTGAAGGGAAAAGGGCTTAAAAAAAGTGTAATTCATTATAAAGTACTGATAACAAAATAGTTGTGTTTCAAGAATTTTGAAAGGTCCTTTTTGGAAAACATGGGAATATTTCCTCAAGACCTCCTTTGATTACAAGCAATGGAAGATGGAGGAGAATGAAAGGTTTTTATCTGGCGGCCATTTCTATCGTTTTCATTCGAATTTTTTGGAGAACATACAACCTGGTGCTGTTTAGGTTTTGTGGAGGGGATTTGGGTTTATTCTATGAATTTAGCCATTGAATGTTTTGCCCCAACTTTTGGGATAGCCAAGAGGGATAAAATCAAAAAGCCCCGCAATCATTTTGCGGGGCTTAAGTTTTGCCGGAGCGCTAGGGCTTTGGGGAATCAACCGAAGGGGTTGAGTGCAGCAATAAGAAATGCCTTGAGTTGTTGATTGCTGATTGCTCACCTGCCTCCCTGTCCCTGAGCGGTTCCGGCAATGCTGTTGGAAAAGATTCGCTATGGTTCTTGACTGGCCTTGAAAAGTAACAGATCAGTTTTCATCCTGTAATAATGAATGGTTTAAATTTTATTTTTAATGAAAGTCTTCCTATATGCGTTCAATGCCTGTATCGGTATCATCCTTGAACGAATCGATTTCGTTGGGCGGATGGGTAAAGGCAATCAATAAAAGGTTCACAAAAATCTAGATGAAGGGTATGGATTTATTTAGCTTATGGATGCTGATGAATTGATCTGCCGGACTATTTAGAGGTTTGATGCTTGGGTAATGGGGTTGTGCCCCATTACCTGCAAGCATTTCCATGAAACGATGATGGCGATATCTTTTCTGGTTTTAGGCGGTTTCAGTTTTGCGGACCGTTTTGATGATATCGCTGGCTACGATTTCGGTCATGGTTTTTTCTTGACCTTCTTTGTCGGTGTAGCTACGAGAATTGATCTTGCCTTCCACAATTACCTCTGTTCCTTTGGTCACGATGGGGGCAAATTTTTCGGCTTGAGCGCCCCACATCACGATACGGTGCCAGGTGGTATTTTTTTTCCAATCACCGGCTTGGTCTTTAAAACTTTCGCTGGTAGCGAGGTTAAAGGACAGTAGTTTTTTGTTTTCGGGCAGATCTTTCAGGATAGCATCGGCACCTACATTTCCTCTGAGGGTTACATTGTTGTTTTTCATAACGTTTTTTTTGTTTTAGATAAGAACTTAAAAATTGAATTGGTTTTTTTGTCGTGTCAAGAGCCGTGGCCATCGGTGACTTGATTTTGACGATGCAAAGGTGTGGGGGTGGAGGATGGATAGTCGGATGGAATCGTTTGTTATCCGTTTGGAACCGTTTGGAACCGTTTGGAACCGATTCCAAACGGCTAGCGTGAGGGTTATGGAGAATCACAGAGCAATGTTGCTAAGTGTTGATTATCAGCATTATTTAATAAGGAAAGCGAGACCAATCTAAGAAAAAGGTCGGTTAGAAGTCATGGCTGTGAACAAAAAAATAATTTTCCGAAGATAGAGGAGCAAGGAATTTTTTTTAAATCAAAGAAACAAATTAGTTAGGGCTATAGAACTTAGGAGCAATGATTGAAGATAAGGTATGTTGTGGAGAAAAGAATACAAGGGCTTAGTAGGATGCTAGAATGTAGGCAGGTTTGGGGCGTGAGATAGTTTGGTGGGTGGGTTAGGGCTATGGGTTTCTAGATTTCGCCACCAAGATACCAAAAAGAAATTCCGACATTT
>JBILVQ010000070.1:0-12992 GCA_044370375.1 Bacteroidia bacterium | reverse complement strand
TCCATTTAGAACTGTTAACAGCATAGAAGAAAACGGCATAGAATTAACCTACAGCTACGGTCCCGACCAAAGTCGTTACGAAGGTATATGGAAAAACAACGGAACCCAATGCCGCAAAAGAATTTATGCATCGGGTTATGAAATCAATGAAGAAACGGTGAATGGAGTTCCTGCCACACAAAACATTTCTTACGTTTCAACACTTGTTTATTTTAATCCTTTGTTTAGAAAGTCAATGAATTCTTCAATACTAATTGTATAACCAATTTCCGAAAGCACTTTGCCATCAGGGGAGATGATACAAAAGTAAGGCTGGGAATTCGTTTTAAAATTGTCAGATTGAAGTTTGGAAAATTTTTTTCCAACGGTTGAATTTGTAGCCTTGTCTTCACTTTTGTCGTCCACATAGGCAATAAATAAATTGAACTTTTCGAGCAAGATTGATTTTACTTGATGGTCGGTTAGAATGCGGTTTTCGATTTTTCTGGCATTAACACATGAATAACAAGAAAAGTATAATAGCACTTTCTTGTTATTTTCCTTGCCCGTTTTGATCGCATTTTCAATGTCAATAAGGTTTCTGAACTCAATTTCTTCAGGTGGTGCAGCGGAAGATTTTTGTTTGGGCGAGAGAAAGTTTGCAAATGCCTCTTTATAGGTCATTTTTTGTGTGGTGTTTGACTGAATAAATGTTTTTAAGACGTCTAAATCTATTGGTGTTAAGCCGGCTTTCATCAAAAGTTCTCTGTCTTTTTCAATTTCCTCGACCGTTACAATTTTATTCTCAAGTATTTTAGAAGCAATGATGGCATCTCGTGATTTAGCATAATGATCGGTCTTTTTGAAAGCATTGATGCTTTTCAGGATTGAAGAATAAGTTGTTTTTTGGTCATTTGTTTTGTAATGAATCATGATGTTACCCAGCATGGGTCCTAACAATAGTTCGCAGTCGATGGAATCTAATTGCCCGCAATTTTTAAGAATTTCGAAATCCATTTGCAGCGAGTCGATTAGACCTGAAATGTTGTGCCTTATGAAGTATGGGCTTTGGTCGAGATTTTTTTCACAGTCGAAAGTAGGCTGTTGACCAGATGATGTTAGGTAAAAAAATAAAAGGGTGGCTATTATTGCAGTTTTCATTTATTGGGGATGTAACATACAGCTGGCTTTCTCTGCGTTGGACAATTCACCCAAAAGTAGCATTTGATTCTTTATTATCCTAAGGAACTTAATCGTTCTGGAGGTCCATCATTCCCGAGAGCTGTAAACTGAAGGTTCGTGGGATTTTTTTATCCATTTAATCTGTTTTGTATGTTCATTCGCTCATGCAAAATCCTGATAATTTCAATTTCTTGTTTATTTAAAATTTGATAGAATATTATATGTTTTCCAGATCTTAGGCCATATAGATTGCTTTTTATTTGTTCATATTCTTTTCCAAGCTCAGGATTTTTTTCAATTTGCATACACGCAAATTTTAAACTTGCGTAATAATTATCAGCTTGCTTTTCAGACCACTCAGCAACCGAATATTCCCAAATTTCATTTAAGTCGTCAATGGCTGCTTGTCTTAAAACAACTTTAGCCATTTTTCTTTTTCTTCAGTGATTTTAAATTTTCTTCAAAATCAAAATTGTCAACCCTGGGGCTATCCAAACCTTTATGAATAGCCGTTTTTAAAGCTAACATTTTACTTTCTTCATCCTCTAAAAGACGAAGGCCGGCACGAATCACTTCGCTAACATTCTTGTAGCGACCTGCGGCAACTTGCCTACTTACGAACTGGTCAAAGTAGCTTCCGAGAGAAATGGAGGTATTTTTCATTGCTGGTACTTTTTACAAAATTACCAAATATTGGTAACAATGCAAAAGTGCTGAAACTTAATTTCTTTCATTTTGTTGAATTTGTAGATTGGAATGTTGGAATGGCTTGAACCAATGATAGTCCACAATCAATAAATCCCTTGTTATAAATTCCTTCACCTCCCAAAATTATTCTTTTGCCTGATTTCCTAAAAGCATGCATTGGGATTCGTTTACAATCAGCTTAGAACCTGTTTTTTTTGTTTCCCAATTTTGCTTTACCGTTGGGCCGAATACTTCTCCAAACAAAACAAGGTCGGGGAGTTATTTTTTTCTATTCCTTCCGGGATTGGTAAAGTGGTGAAATATGAATTGTATTTATTACCCTTCATCCCAATCTATACCATGCAAAAATGTTACTTTACCCTAATTTTTAACTGTATTTGGGGGCTAAGCCTTTCCGTTGCGAGGCCTAGCTTTCAGTCTACACCCAATCCCACAAAAAAGGCTCCTCACATCGTTATAGCTGTCGTGCGAATTTTCTTCTAATGCGATGCTAAATCTTTTGCGGTGGCTTTTTTAGGTGTTTTTACTTGCATCCCCATTGAAATAAAAGAACCATGGTGCTTTATGAAAAGTAGTCCTTCCATGACCGCAATGGAACGACTCTTTTCATTTTTTTATTTCTTATTCGTGGAAGCCGCTTTTGAATAAAAGGAATGGAACCAAACACCACTTGCGCTCCCATGGGTTAGGGATAGCAGCGGAAACCACCTTGTTGGGCAATGAGCCACAAGAAGTTTGTTGCTTGCTTTTGCTAACAAGCTTTAGGAACCTCTGCCAACAAGGTGTTGCAGCGGATAGCCCGGCACGGGTGCATAAACCGCTTTGCTTATTTTTAGCTTTAAGCCCCGCACCCGGGCAACCCCCTCAAAAAAATACTTTTGATTTTAGCTAAAAATAACCTATTTTTTTTCTTGGGGGATGATTTCTGTCGATTTTTTTTTACACATGCAAAGGTTTTGATTTTGTGGGTTTTAGATTTCATTTTTTTATTTACAAACAACCCTGTTTTACCCTCCTCATTTGAGTAATTTTGAAATCCAATTTTATACCATGGATTTTTCGCATTTACATGTTCACTCGCAGTTTTCTTTGCTCGATGGTGCCGCAGAAATAGGTCGTATGTTCGATAAGGTGAAGGCCAACGAGATGCCCGCCCTCGCCATTACCGATCATGGCAATATGTTTGGCGTTTTTAAATTTGTGAATGAAGCAAACAAAAAAGGTGTTAAACCTATTGTGGGTTGCGAGTTTTATGTGGTGGAAGACCGGCACAAGAAAAATTTTACCAAGGAAAGTGGCGATCAACGCTTTCATCAATTGTTGCTGGCAAAAAACCAAGCCGGTTATGTCAATCTCTCTAAGTTATGTTCGCTCGGTTATATTGAAGGACTCTATTCTAAATGGCCCCGCATTGATAAGGAGTTGATTGAAAAATACCACGAGGGTTTGATTGCAACTACCTGCTGCCTGGGTGCTGAAGTGCCCCGCGCCATCATCGACAAAGGGGTGGAGGAAGCCGAGAAAATTTTTCAATGGTATTTGAATTTGTTTGGCGAGGATTATTACATTGAATTGCAGCGCCATTCTTTGCCCGAACAGGATGTGGTGAACCGCGTGCTGCTCGATTTTGCGAAGAAGTATAACGTTAAGGTGATTGCTACCAACGATTCGCATTATATTAATCAGGAGGATTGGGTGGCCCACGATATTTTGTTGTGCATCAATACCGGTGACCGCAGAAGTACTCCTATTGGTGATGGAAAAGGTTTCCGTTTTGGCTTTCCAAACGATCAGTTTTATTTGAAAACCAAAGAGGAAATGTCGGCCCTCTTCAGCGATATTCCTGAAGCTCTTAGCAATACGCTCGAAATTGTTGACAAGATTGAGCCGCCCAAATTAAAGCGTGATATTTTGTTGCCTAATTTTCCTTTGCCACCGGGCTTTAACGATGCCAATGAATACCTGCGATTTATTGCTTTTGATGGCGCTAAAAAACGCTACAAGGAAATTACGGCAGAGGTAGAGGAAAGAATTAATCATGAGTTGAAAGTGATTACCGATATGGGTTTTGCCGGCTACTTTTTGATTGTTTCTGATTTCATTAAAGCCGGTCGCGATTTGGGTGTGCTCGTGGGTCCCGGTCGTGGCTCTGCTGCCGGTTCAGTAGTGGCTTTTGCCATTGGTATTACCAATATTGATCCTATCAAGTATAGTTTGCTCTTTGAAAGATTCTTAAATCCTGAAAGGGTGAGCATGCCCGATATTGATACGGATTTTGATGATAAGGGTCGCCAAAAGGTGATTGATTATGTTGTTGATAAATATGGCAAAAACAAAGTAGCGCAAATCATTACCTATGGTAGCATGGCCGCTAAATCTTCTATCAAGGATGTTGCTCGCGCCCTCGATTTACCGCTGCAAGAAGCCAATGAACTTTCAAAGATGGTGCCCGAAAGAGCCGGTATTACTTTGCGCCAAGCCTATGATGAAAATGCCGATTTAAAAAGCATTCGCGATAGCAACACCCCAAGAGGTGAAACTTTGCAAACAGCAGAGATTCTGGAAGGTTCTGTGCGCAATACCGGTGTGCACGCTGCCGGTGTTATTATTGCTCCCGATGATTTGATGAATTTTATTCCGCTCACAGTGGCCAAAGATTCTTCGTTGTGGGTGACCCAATTCGATGGCAAGGTGATTGAAGATGCAGGCATGTTGAAGATGGACTTCTTGGGCTTGAAAACCCTTACCGTCATTGGTGATGCCATTAAGTTGATCAAGAAAAATTACGGTATTGAGATTGATCCGGATGAGATTCCGTTAGATGATCCTAAAACACTGGAGTTATATCAGCGCGGTGATACCGTTGGGACTTTTCAATTTGAATCGGATGGCATGCGGAAGTATTTGCGTGATTTGAAGCCAACGCATATCGAGGATTTAATTGCCATGAATGCCTTGTACCGTCCGGGTCCGATGGATTATATTGATTCTTTTATCAGAAGAAAACACGGCAAAGAACTTATTGAGTATCCGCATGAATTGCTTGAACCTATCCTCAAGGCTTCGAATGGCATCATGGTTTATCAGGAGCAGATTATGCAAACGGCACAAATTATTGCCGGCTATAGTTTGGGTGGTGCAGATTTGCTGCGCAGGGCCATGGGTAAGAAGGATAAGGAGAAAATGGCCAAAGAGCGCATTAAGTTTGTAGAAGGTGCAGGAAAAATTCATGGCATCACCGAGGATAAAGCCAACGAAATTTTTTCTATCATGGAAAAATTTGCCGAGTATGGTTTTAATCGTTCGCACTCTGCTGCTTATTCGGTGGTGGCTTTTCAAACGGGTTATTTAAAAGCAAATTATCCGGGCGAATACATGTCGGCCGTATTGAACAATCACTCTACCATTGAAGATATTTCTTACTTCATGGATGAGTGTCAGAAAATGAATATTCCTGTTTTGGGTCCCGATATCAATGAGAGCAATCGTGAATTTACGGTGAACAGAAAAGGAGAGATACGCTTTGGCATGGGCGCCTTGAAAGGAGTAGGAGAGGCTGCTGTTGATGCCATGGTGGAGGAGCGCGAAAAGAACGGTCCTTTTACCGGTATTTTTGATTTGGTACGAAGGGTAAATTTGCGTGTGGTGAACAAGCGCTCTTTAGAGAGTTTGGTGCTGGGCGGTGCCCTCGATTCTTTTGCTAACGTGCATCGTGCCCAATATTTTCATGGTGATGGCAACGAGATATTTTTGGAGCGCGCCATTAAATTTGGAGTGGCTGCACAAGAGGCTGTAAACTCAGCCCAGGTTTCGCTCTTTGGTGATACGCAAGAGGTGAGCCTGCCAGAGCCTGTTATTCCTGCCGCTCCGCCTTGGGGTAATCTCGATTTGTTGAAGAAGGAGAAGGAGGTAATTGGCATGTATATTTCCGGGCATCCGCTCGATAATTATAAGTTTGAAATGAAGAACTTTTGCACCGGAAGTATTTCGCAGGTGAAGCTGCCAGAGGCAAAAGAAAAGCGTAAGGAATTTTTTGTGGCCGGAATTATTTCAAATGTACAGTTACGCACTACCAAAAAGGGTGACCCGATGGCAACGTTTCATTTGGAAGATTTTGATGATTCTTTGCCCATTACTTTTTTCTCGAAAGATTACATGCAGTTCAAACCTTTTTTGCAGGATAATTTGTTTGTAGCCATCAAAGGCAAATGGGATATTAAGTTCAAAGGATCTGAGGAATTAGAGTTTAAAATCACCAAAATGAATCTTCTTTCCGAACTAAAAGATACCATGGCCAAAGAGTTAATTGTGAAGATGAGTTTAGAATTACTTTCAGGCGAATTGGTGAACAGATTGTTTGTTGAGTTTAATGAAAGTCAGGGCAGCATTCCTTACCGCATTTGTGTGGGATCAAAAACAGAGCAGATGATTGTGGATATGCAATCGAAGCGCAAAGGCATTGCACTAACCGATCGACTGATAGATTTTTTGGTGAACGAAAAAGCCATTCAATACGATTTGGCTTTAAAGGGTTAATGGTTTAATTTTTAACAATCAATCCTTTTGCTTGTTAAGGCTGCCTTGTGTCGCATTTGAAAAATGGCGGTCCTGCCATGGAGCGCAAGCTCCAGATTTTTGTTTTCTCCTATAGACACAGTACTAAAACAAAAAAGCCCTTTGATAGATTCAAAGGGCTCTTTTGTTTGCTCAAGTGCATGAGCGGAATTTCCAATTTATTTCTTGATGAACCTTGTATTGATGATTTGATCGGTATCGGTAGTGATAACAACAAAATAGGTTCCCGGTTCCAAGTTGTCAACCATCACCGAATTGTTGGCTTTGTTATACTGTGCTTCTAATTCGGCACCCAAAACCGATACAATTTTGATGGCCTTAATTTTTACTGCGTTGGAAGTAAAATAAAGCTGGTCTTTTACCGGGTTAGGATAAACCGATAAATTAGGCAGTCCGTTTTCACCAAGTCCGAAGGTTGAATAAACCTGAATGGTATCCACTGCTTGATTGATGCTATTGCCATTGCTGTTGCTGGCTACCAATGAAACAACATAGGTGCCTGCATTGCTAAAAGTGATGCTTGGGTTTTTTGAGTTGCCCGAGGTTCCGTTGGAAAAAGACCAGCCGTTGTTTGGAAACACGCTCCAGCTCCAGGCAGTAGGACAAGGGGTAGATGCATCGGTAAATTGAACACTGTCATTCTCTGCAATGTTGTTCGAATTGGAAGTGAATACCGCAGTTGCTACAGGAGCAGTATCTTCAACAACATGCAGCGTAACATTTATCGCAGGGTTGCAAATTACATCGGTGGTGCCTGAAGGCCATTTTACCACCAATGAATCAATTTCGGTAGCAGCACCCAAACCAAAGTGGGTATTGAGGGTTCCCATGTAACGGAAGCCAACGCCCGAGCGAACATCTCTGATTTGTTTTCCCCAGGAGCCATAAACTTCTACTCTTGCGCCAATACCATTCAGGTTGCTGTTGGTTCCTTCAAGGGTAACCTTGAGCCAGTTGTTGGTATTTCCTGCATTGATATAGGTATTGATACCATAGTGCACATCCATAAAACCATCGTTGTTTAAATCACCCACCGGTCCAACTTGTATGGGATAACTTTGCGAGCTAAAGGTCTTATCTCCGTTGTTATAGAGAATAAAGCCATCGGTTAGTACATCGGTAAATCCATCATTGTTGAAATCATAAGTTACGTATTCTATACTCATGTCCATGAAGTTGTCGAGACCGCTACCGGCCGTGATATCCGTAAAGGTTCCGTCACCATTGTTGTGCATAAATTTATGCATACCATCGGAATTAGAACTTGCGCCCACTACCACATCCATCCAGCCATCGTTATCATAATCGTTCCATGCCGAAGACCATGTTTGAACTGAGTCTGCTAAGTTTGCCTGCACGGACACATCGGTAAAAGTTCCGTTTCCGTTATTTCTATGCAGCTCGTTAATTTTAGCTGTAGTAGCTCCACCTCTGCATTTTGCAATAAACAAATCCGGCAATCGGTCATTGTTATAATCTACCCAATGCGAACCATAGTTTCCTCCATTGGGATGATCACCAACTCCGCCCTGGTTAAAGGTAAGAACGCCTGATCCGTTATTTAGGTAATAAACATTAGGGGCCACATCATGACAAACAAAAGCATCCAAGTGTCCATCATTGTTCATGTCCACAAAATTGCTGCGTTGAGAAAAAACAAATTGCGTTCCGCTCACTTGTGTATATCCGGTACCCAGTCCGTTCGATTCCATAAAGGTTACCCCACTTCCTCCTCCATACAACAAATCGTTATAACCATCGGCATTGTAGTCGCCAACGGCCAGACTCCAAGACGCTGGATAGCTTGCTTGTGTGGTAGGATAATTGACAGAGGTAAAGGTACCATTGGTGTTTTGTTGTTTTACCTGAATGTTGTTGCCCGAAACAGACAATAGATCATCTAAAAAATCTCCGTTCATATCTACCACACCCATGACACTGCCGTTAAAGGGTCCGGTGTATACAGAAGTAAAGGTTACCACATTGGTATCTGGAGCTACAATGGTGTTTTCAATTAACTCGAAGTTAAAACCAACGGAGGACCAAAGGTTATCAAAAACAATGTAATAATCTGTGTTGGCTACAGAATTAAAGTTGGCTACACAAAGGGTGCTTGAACCGTTGTCATCGTTTCCTGTAACACAAACCTGAGAACCGCAAGCTCCTGAATAAATGTGTACGCGATTATCAACATTTCCATTGATTGGAAAGTTGGTGGTTACGGTTACCGCGTTGGCCTGTGTGGCGGTGTATTTGTACCAGTTGGCAGCAGTAGCGCCAGTACCTCCGGTAGCGCAATTAGTAGCCGGCAATTCGGTACCGTTGATAGCGGGAATGGTGTAGGTACCTGCCGTAATTACTTGTGCCGATGCACAGGTTTGTTGTGCAAAGCCCGAAGCTCCTGACAAAACAAACAGGCCTAAAGAAAGTAGCGTTTTTTTCATGGTATTGGGTTGATGGTTTAGGAAAATTTTAATCATTGCAGTCGTCAATAGAAAGGATATAGTCTTTCAACAATTGAACACCTTCGTCATGCACCAGTGTTCTGCCTAACAGCGGCATGCGGGTGCTTTCATCGGTGGAGTTCAGGCGAAAGTGCATTACAGATTTATTGAAGTTTCCGGGTACAATTATTTGTAATAACACCGGATCAATATTTTCATCAGGAGGAACACATTGGCCCAAGTTGGAAGGAACCGTTGTTTCAGAAAAGGACAAGCGCAAAGGACGATAATCACAGTGACTGTTTTCTTTATGACAATGTCCGCAGTTGATATCCAAGTAAGAACGCAAGCGTGTTTTAAGGGGTTGACTCACATCATTGTAATCAACGGTGGATACAATGTTGGAAGGTAAATTATTTTTTAAGATGCCTTTTGCAACCCAGTGTTGCAATTGATTTTCACTGCCGCTTGTATAGGGATAAGCGATGTTTAAATTTTGCGGTTTAATGCCAATGGGAATGGGGTTGTTGTTTGTTTTGTGACAAGTTAAACATTCTGTTTCGGAAGGAATGCGATAGGTGGTGCTTTTCGGACTTCCATTCTGCAACCAGGCAATGGGCGTAAAGCTTCCGTTCATTTGCAGTGTGGCATCCGTTTGTTCATCGTTCCAAACATATTCTGCAAAAATCCAACCCGTTCCTTTTCTTATCATTAAGCGGGTTTCTAAAATTTTTGTTTCTCCGCTTGGTTGTACATTATCGTAATAGAAGGTTTTAATCAACACCGAGCCAATGGGTAAATTCAGAATTTCCTTATCGGCCACATAGTTTGCCTTTCTGTTGGGAGGAATCCAAACAAAGCGCTTTTTTAAGGCATAGTCGGTAAAGAGGGAAGAGGCAGGTTTGTATGGAATAACACCCTCGGCAGGCATTTGGTCTTTTAAAGCTCCGGTAAAAAAGCGATAATCCGATAGATTTGTATAAGGCACCGTGGATAAATCTACCGAAACACCGGTGGTATCGGGTGAAGGGTTAGGGCCGGGGCTTGGCGTTTGCGTGCTGTCCGGTGCCGGCTTAGGAATGTCGATAGGCTCTAAAGGGTCTTTTTTACATGCATTCAGCATGATGGCCACCGCAACGAAGAGCACAAAAAGAATGGAAAATACCTTTTTCAATTCCAATAGTTTTTCGTAGTAAATGTAAAAATAATCTGCAAGAACTAAAAATTGGTCATTAAAAGATTGACCTTTTAATCAGTTCTTAATCTTTTTTAGAAGGATTTTGTTTTGGTTGATCCTTTGGAGAATAACAACTGGTTCTAAGATTGGTTCAGCTTATTTTTTTAATTTTAGGTTGAAATATTCAGCCAATTTGTCATAAATTATTTTGAGGCAAAGAAATTGCTAAACATTTTTGTACTTTTAATCCACAAAAAAAAATAATCATGGCACTTGAATTAACAGATGCCAACTTTGACGAGTTGGTGCTTAAAACAGACAAACCGGTACTGGTTGACTTTTGGGCAGTATGGTGTGGCCCTTGCCGCATGGTAGCTCCGGTTGTTGAAGAATTATCAAAAGATTACGATGGGAAAGCGGTAATAGGTAAGGTTGACGTTGACAGCAACCCGAATATCTCGGCCCGTTACGGCATCAGAAATATCCCAACTTTATTGGTATTCAAGAACGGTGAAATCGTTGACAAACATGTAGGTGTTGCCCCCAAAGGTGTTCTGGCTTCCAAGCTGGATGCACAAATGGCTTAATACAACGATGAAAGGAAAGGCAGTTTTTCGACTGCCTTTTTTTTATGAGTCACCCTTTTGATATACAGGAAGTCCACAGAATTAGCGGACTAGAATTTCTCGCCCGTCAGGTGGTAGAGGGATTTATTACCGGCTTGCATAAAAGTCCGTTTCATGGCTTTTCCGTTGAGTTTGCCGAACACCGCATATACAATAGCGGTGAATCCACCCGACATATTGATTGGAAATTATTTGGAAGGACCGATAAGCTTTTTGTAAAGCGATATGAGGAAGAAACCAATTTGCGTTGCCAGATTGTGATTGACCGTTCTCCTTCCATGTATTATCCCGAGAAGAGTACCTCGGGCAAATTGCCGCCCAACAAAGTATCCTTTGCGGCATATGCGGCTGCCGCTTTTGTTTATATGCTCAAGAAGCAGCGAGATGCGGTAGGTCTCACGGTTTTTGCCGATGCCATTGAATCGCAAACACCTGCCAAAAGTTCAGTAGCGCACCAAAAATTGATATTTAGCCAATTAGAAAAATTGCTTCAGTCGTGGAAGCCCGAAATGAAGGGTAAGACCTCTGCGGTGGAGGCCTTGCACCGTGTGGCTGAAAGTGTTCACAAACGCTCTTTGATTGTGGTTTTTACCGATTTGTTCGATTCGGGTAGAAACAACAAAGACTTATTGTCGGCCTTGCAGCATCTGCGTCATAACAAGCATGAGGTTATATTATTTCATGTGAGCGATCACCGGCATGAGTTGGATTTTGAGTTCGGAAAGGGTTTGTACACCTTTGTTGACATGGAAAGTGGAGAGGAAATCAGGTTGTTTCCAGAGCAATTGAAGGAGCAATTTAAAAAAGAGAGCAAAGAATATTTCGATGCCTTTAAATTGGCTTGTGGTCAGTACAAAATCGACTTCGTAGAGGCTGATATTAACAAGGGATTCGACCAGGTATTGCTGCCTTTTTTGTTGAAACGGGGGAAGATGATTTAATCGTTGTCTTTGACTTTTATTGGGCCGTATTTGTTGAAAAGGCGCTATGAATCCCTAGAGAAAACAATTGTTTGCCATAAATTCCAGAAAGAGATGGAGGAAATAATTATTCTTTGACAATGCCACGAAACGAAAAAGGCTTTGATGAATAGTTTCTACTTTTCTCCTTTGCCTTCAAAGGGTTGACAAAATTGGACGATTGAATCCAGGCTTTCAACCACGAGTCCAAGTTCCTCCGATGTTATTTTGTATCTGTTGTATCGTGCGGTTGTGCATATTTCTCGCAGGGTGCTAAAATCAACATAAATTTCGGGCAACCTATCCCTTACTAAATCCTCTCGCTCTGAATGTTTGCTGATTCTTGCCGCACCTAATTTTTGATAATAATCTCCAAAATCTAAACAATACTTTTGTTTGCCATAAAATTCAAATTTGTCGGGGAAAAGTTCAGCGCAAACAAAATAAATCGCAGCTTAATAGGCCGTTGTGGCCACCCAATCATTAAACTCTCCTTGTTTTATTAAATGACGGCAGACCTTTTCATTGTGTTTGGCATGCTCAAAGTTTTCCTTCTTTCCCCTCATTCGTGTATTCTAAAAAATAACCGTCATTTTTTACGGCCATAACATCAAAATCAGGATTTCTTGCCATGAGGATGATTTCGAAACAAATATCCTTAGTTTTTAAAGCATTTCTAAATTCATTGGCCCTTTCGTATAACCTTCCTCTGAGCTCTTTATTTTTGTAACTTTCAAAATCCACAACAAAAAGAGACTGAAAACGGTCAAGGTCTTCAGGTTT
Source organism: Bacteroidia bacterium (assembly GCA_044370375.1). Lineage (GTDB taxonomy): Bacteria > Bacteroidota > Bacteroidia > UBA4408 > UBA4408 > JBILVQ01. Next base: position 559 of record JBILVQ010000070.1, on the reverse strand, counting down.
AATGGTAGCAAGGTGGCATGAAACCTTGTTTTCAATGGTCAAAAATTCGTAAAATTTTGAGGAGTAATAACAGCACAATTCAAGATTGGTGTGAAACAATTCGTCCGTTTTTTCAACTTCCTCCTTTTTGCCATCCTCCTTTCCAAATAAGTAGGCTGCAATTTCTCTATTGTTGGGGTCTTTTTCTCCACCAATACGCCTTGTCCAGTTTGGAATTGGAGACGCTGATTTAGCGGGCGAAGCTTGATTATTCATTGTATTTAGCAGCTTGGGGATGATTTAATACAAAAGTAATTTTTTTTTTAATTCAGGAGCCCCTTGAAACCCTCTTCGGCTGGGCCCATGTATGTTTGCAAAAGAATCACCTTCATTTAAACGAAATTATTCGGCAAAGGTTTTAGAAAATGTTTGTACAGAAAATCAAGCACTTTTTTAATTTGGTTGCCTAAAAGAAGGGCTATGAGAACATTGTGGAGACCCAACAACTTGTTTAGGTATTTAAATAATTATATTCCTTGAAAGTTGTCTGATGGATGATGAAAAACAATATGGCTCCCCA
>JBILVQ010000302.1:0-3715 GCA_044370375.1 Bacteroidia bacterium | reverse complement strand
ATTTCTAGGCAGTTATGGTGGGGTCAGCAAATTCCTGCATGGTACAATGCAAAGGGCGATTTCGTAGTATGTAAAACCAAAGAGCAGGCCATTGAAGTTTTTTCGCAAAAAGGAATTGTAGTTGTTGAGGAAGAATTGAAACAGGATGATGATGTGGTGGATACCTGGTTTTCATCATGGTTGTGGCCAATTAGTGTTTTTGATGGATTCAAGAATCCTGATAATCCCGATATTAAATATTACTACCCTACCAACGATTTGGTAACCGCACCCGAAATTCTTTTTTTCTGGGTTGCCAGAATGATTATTGCAGGCTACGAATACCGAAATGACAAGCCGTTTACGAATGTTTATTTAACGGGTATTGTTCGTGATAAGCTGGGAAGAAAAATGAGCAAATCTTTGGGTAATTCGCCTGATCCGCTTGATTTGATTGCTATGTACGGAGCTGATGGTGTAAGAATGGGAATGCTTCTTTGCTCACCGGCCGGCAATGATTTGCCTTTTGATGAAAGTCTTTGCGAACAAGGAAGAAATTTTAACAATAAAATTTGGAATGCCTTCCGATTGATTAAGAGTTGGGAGGTTGATCCCCAATTAGCTCCTTCAGAGAATGCAACCATTGCATCCGCTTGGTTCCGGGCCCGATTGCAAGAGAAGATAGAAGAAATTAATCAGTTGTTCGATAAGTATCGTTTATCGGATGCTTTAATGACCACTTATAAATTGGTTTGGGACGATTTCTGTTCTTGGTATCTAGAAATGGTTAAGCCTGATTATGTTGATGGAAAAGCCAAAGCGATCCCTGCTGCTACCTTGAATGAAACCATCCATATCTTTGAAGATATTCTGCGTTTGATTCATCCGTTTATGCCCTTTATTTCGGAAGAATTGTGGCATCTGATTAAAGACAGAAACGAAAGTGATTGTTTAATGGTGAATCATTGGCCCTCCTTGACCAAGGGTGAAATTGATTTGGACTTGATTCAGCAATTTAATCACGCTGCTCATCTTATTCAAGAGATTAGAAACATCAGGAATCAGAAATCTATCTCTCCGAAAATAGCTTTAGCATTGGCATGTAAAATACCATCTTCCGATTTTCCGAAAAGATTCGAAACGATCATTCAGAAATTGGCCAACGTTTCTGAAATCAAAGGTGTAGAGGATAAATTGCAGGGAGCGCTAACCATTATGATCAATAAAACGGAGTATTTTCTTTCCCTGGGAATGATAATTAACAAGGAGGAAGAACAGGTAAAAATTGAGGGAGAAATCAAATACCTGAATGGCTTTCTTGAATCTGTTGATAAAAAATTATTGAATCAGAAATTTGTAGCCAATGCAAAACCAGAGGTAATTGAATTGGAAAACAAAAAGAAAAACGATGCCCTGCAGAAATTGAAAATTCTGGAGGAGCAATTGATGGCCTTAAAGTAAATTCCTTTTTTATGAAGGGATTGTTTCCGTTTAACCGCGGAGCAATCCCTTTATTTTTTTACCGTTGCTTTGCTTTGGTCGTCAACAAAAGCAATGTAAGTAAAGGTTGGATTAAAAGCAATACGGGTAATTTTTTTTACGCCCAATTTTTCAAAATCAGAGAGGTAACGCCAACCCTTTGAAAAATCATGATCTGTATAATAGAGCTTTGACCCGTTGCCGCAAAGAATAAAATTGTCTTTGCCAAAAACGAAATCTTCTGTACCCTTATACAATTCTATCAGCTTTGTTATGCTTCCATTTTTTTCGAACCTGCAAATCCATTGGGTTGAGTCATGGCTTTGAATGAAATAAAGTAAGCCCTCTTTTGAACTATGAATACTTCTTCCCACACGCTCGGCTATCTTTTCCTCTTTGCCGGTTTTAAGATTTAATCGCCATAATGACATAGGTTGGGTAATTTTTGCAAATGCAATCACGGAGTCACTGAGCCAATGAAAATAGCCAACAGAATCCGTTTTGGGGGCTACCAAAATTTTATCGAGACCGGTTTCAAGATCATATTTCCAAATTCTTTGCGTTGAATCTTTTTCTACCATTACCGTAGATACATATCGTCCATCAGGTGTACTTTGAGGAGAGTATTCACTTTCTTTACTAAGGGTAAATTTCATGATGAATTTTTTCTGCATATCGAATTGATAAATTTCTGCCTGCTGCTCTTCCCTGATGGTGGTATAAACCAAATTTCCATTTTTTAGAAAAGCAGGTTGATTATCATAGCCCGCTCTTTCCGTTAGGTTTTTGGGTGAGCCAAAAAATATAGAACCATTGGGCAGGAACCTGGATTCTGTCATCCATATGTCTGTTTCCGGCATTGTTTGAGCCGACATGATGTTTGCCTGACAAAAAAGTACAAGCAAAAGGAAAAGCGATTTTTGAAGAGAAATTTGGTGGATCATCATAGTTTTTTTTCGATGAAAAGACTTTGGGCTGAACCCTTTCTAGGCATTCAAAAATAAGCAATTTTTTTTGATGAATTTTCCGCCACCGCTACCTATTTCAAAGGGCTGTTGGTTCAATCCGCTTTATGGCAAGTTGGTAGGGTGAAAAGCAAAAAAAAAGAGGCCGTCTAAATTGACGGCCTCCTTCTGAAAAAAATCTTAAGAAGATTTATTTTACTACAGAAAAACTGATTTTTTCGTTCATGTTTTCTGCACTAAGGTTGGCAAAATACATTCCTGCTTCTAGGTTAGAAACATTCAGGTTGATTTTAGACAATCCGTTGCTTCCATTGATGGTTTGGGTCATAACCACTCTTCCGCCAATATCTGTAATGGTTACCAGTGTATTCGCCTGCCATTCGTTTTCTGCAACAAAAGTTATCATTTCGTTAGCAGGGTTAGGATAAGCTGTGATTTTACCATTGTTTGATTTTTCATTAATTCCGGTTGAAAGGGGAAGTGGAATTAAATTTCCTCCTGATGGTAAAGCTACCCATAAACCGAAAGCTTCACCATTGCTGTTTTGTGAAGGATCTAGGAATCCTGAAGCCAATACGGTTAGCGCAGCACCGTTCAAATTAAGCGTTGCCAATGGAGCATCGTAACCAATAACAAAGGTATTGGTGGCACTTACAAAAAGATCAACGGTATAATCTGCGGTTGGTAGTTCAAGGTAGCCCGGAGCGTTGAATTCTGCGTAAGAAATATCGTCTGCAAGGGTAATAGGACCTACAACATCAACGGTTGGCGCATCGGTAGATCCGTGGTAAATCAAAACATCTGTATTGTTAGCATTGGTGGCAACCTCTCTACCATCAGCAAAAACATCAAGGTTAAACTGAGGAGCAGGGCTGTAACCGCTAGGACTCACGATACCATTGGCAATAAGGATGTATTTTCCGTTACTTGCAAGTGTATAATTAAATCTTGCCAAACCATTGGTAGTGTCAACACTGGTTTTGGGTTGAATAGTGATATCAAAACTTTGGCCTGCTACTGCATCAATAAAAGGAGAGGCAGTTCTGAAGGCGAAATTGTTGATCAGTAATGAATCATTTAACCAAACATCAACCGTATCAGCAGCTAGGTCAGCGCAATTGTGAATTACCTGAACCCTTGCAGTAGAAATATTTGCACTTGGCAAAGGAATTAAAGCACCACCGCTGGAAGGAGCTGCATATAAGCCAAAGCCCGGACCGTTGTTATTGTTAGCAGCATCTAAAAATCCTGAAGCAACTACTACTAGCGATTGACCGGCAAGATTTAAGGTA
>JBILVQ010000300.1:0-3720 GCA_044370375.1 Bacteroidia bacterium | reverse complement strand
TATCGGCAGAAATTACCACGCTTAAAATTGGAATCGCCTTATTGATGATATTTTTTACCCTCTTTGACATTGTTCCGGCCTTGAAAAATATCGAATTTAAAAAAGAGTATATCCTTCCAGGAGGCTTTATTTCCGGGTTCTTTGGCGGATTAACCGGCCATCAGGGAGCCTTGCGAAGTGCCTTTTTGGTGCGGTTCTCTTTGGCCAAAGAAGTTTTTATTGCCACCGGCACAGCCATTGCCTGTTGTATAGATTTTATCAGGGTTCCCGTTTATTTGTTGAACTCAGAATTATTATTCAGCGAAGAACAAATCATCTTATTGGGAATAACCACTTTAGCCGCCTTTTCAGGAGCATTTTGGGGCAGCAAGTTATTACAAAAAACAACCATGAAAGGAGTCAAAAATGCCGTTACCATCCTGCTGTTCTCCATAGCTCTGCTTTTGGGCGCAGGAATACTTTAAGGCATTCTTTGCTGGCCTCCTGCAATCTTCCCATAGTTTTTTTTGTAAATTAAATTTCCCGACTCCGAAAAATCAGGCCAAAAACAGGTCTAAAACCTTATCCATGGCGGTTTATATCCTTTTGCAACCGAATTGCTTTTTCGCCACCAAAGGCTAGAAAAAACCGCTTTTTTTTTGCACTTTTGCTGCAAAATTGACCCTATGTTAGAAACAGCTCTTTATCAGCCTAAAAACAAAATAAGAGTAGTTACCGCTGCTTCCCTTTTTGACGGCCATGATGCCGCCATCAATATCATGCGAAGAATCATTCAGTCGACCGGTGCGGAAGTCATTCACCTCGGACACGACCGCAGTGCGCAGGAAGTGGTCAATTGTGCCATTCAGGAAGATGCCAATGCCATTGCCCTTACCTCCTACCAGGGTGGTCATGTGGAATACTTCAAATACATGTACGATTTATTAAAAGAAAAAAATTGTACCCATATTAAGATATTCGGTGGCGGTGGTGGTGTTATTCTACCACAGGAAATTGAAGAATTGCATCAATACGGTATATGTAGAATTTATTCACCCGATGATGGCCGCGCAATGGGACTGCAAGGAATGATCAACGATATGTTGAGTCGTTGCGATTTTGCCACCGGTGCCAACCTCAACGGTGAAGTAAAAAAAATAGGAGCAAAAAATCATTATGCCATTGCCCGTTTGATATCTGCGGCTGAAAATTTTCCGGATCAATTCAATCATATCCATCAGGAAATAGCCAAAGGAAATAGCAGTAAAGTAACACCTGTATTGGGCATCACAGGAACCGGCGGATCTGGCAAATCATCGTTGGTTGATGAATTGGTAAGAAGATTTTTATTAGACTTTCCAGACAAAACCATTGCCATCATCTCTGTAGATCCATCCAAAAGAAAAACCGGCGGAGCGCTGCTGGGAGATAGAATCCGGATGAATGCCATTAAAAACGAAAGGGTTTACATGCGTTCCTTGGCTACACGCCAAAGCAATCTGGCGCTCTCTAAATATGTGCAGGAGGCTGTTGATATTGTGAAAGCAGCAGGATTTGATTTGGTGATCTTAGAGACCTCCGGCATTGGTCAAAGCGATACGGAAATTGTAGAACATAGCAATTTATCGCTTTATGTGATGACACCCGAATATGGCGCTGCAACGCAGTTGGAAAAAATCGATATGCTTGATTTTGCCAACATCATTGCCCTCAATAAATTTGATAAGCGAGGAGCCCTTGACGCGCTCAGAGATGTTAAAAAGCAATACAAAAGAAACCATCAATTATGGGATACCGCAGATGATTTGCTGCCTGTTTACGGAACCATTGCTTCCCAATTCAATGACCCGGGCATGAACCGTTTGTACAAAGCCGTTATTGATGAACTGGCAAAAAAGACAGGTGCAGATTTAAAATCCACCATCGGTATTTCGGGCGAACAATCTGAAAAAATTTACATCATCCCTCCTGCCCGAAACAGGTATCTTTCTGAAATTACCGAAAACAACCGCAAGTATGATGAATGGGTAAATCGCCAAAGTGAATTGGCTCAAAAGTTATATGCCATTCACACCACCATCAGTGAATTGGAAAAAACAAACGCTGAAAGTCAAACAAACCTTATCACAGCCTTAAAGCAACAATACGCACAATGGGAATTGGATTTGGATCCGCGCAATAAGAAAACCATTGAGGAATTACCGGCCAAATTACAGCAATACAAAAACGATTTCTTTGTCTATAAAGTAAGAGACAAGGAGATTAAAATAAAAACCTATTCTACTTCTCTTTCACAACAAAGAATACCAAAAATTGCAACCCCTAAATACACTGGTTGGGGCGATTTGTTGAAATGGTCTTTGCAGGAAAATGTTCCCGGCGAGTTCCCTTATACGGCTGGTGTGTTCCCTTTTAAACGAGAAGGAGAAGACCCCGCCAGAATGTTTGCCGGTGAAGGTGGTCCGGAACGTACCAACAGAAGATTCCATTATGTTAGTCGTGGCTTACCTGCCAAACGCTTGTCTACCGCTTTCGATAGCGTTACCTTGTATGGCAATGATCCGGCCATTAGACCTGATATTTACGGAAAGATTGGTAATTCCGGGGTTTCAGTTTGTTGTTTGGATGATGCAAAAAAACTCTACTCGGGTTTTAATTTATGCGACCCCTCCACCTCGGTAAGTATGACCATCAATGGTCCGGCTGCTATTATATGCTCCTTCTTCATGAATGCAGCCATCGATCAGCAATGCGAATTGTATATCAAAGAACATAATCTTACAGAAAAGGTTAATGCCCAAATAGAAAAAATTTACAACAACAAAGGGTTAAAAAGACCGGTTTATGCAGGTGAATTGCCCGAAGGAAATGATGGATTAGGTTTGTTTTTATTGGGTGTTACCGGTGACCAGGTATTACCTGCCGATATTTATCAGCAAATTAAAACAAGGACGCTGGCTAGCGTAAGAGGCACCGTTCAGGCCGATATTCTGAAAGAAGATCAGGCTCAAAATACCTGCATCTTTAGTACAGAATTTTCACTTCGTTTAATGGGCGATGTGCAACAATACTTCATTGATCAAAACGTCAGAAACTTTTACTCGGTTTCTATTTCAGGCTATCACATTGCCGAAGCAGGAGCCAATCCGATAACGCAATTAGCACTTACCCTCAGCAACGGTTTTACCTTTGTAGAATACTACCTGAGTCGCGGAATGCACATTGATTCTTTTGCACCTAACTTAAGTTTCTTCTTCAGCAATGGTGTTGATCCTGAGTATTCGGTTATCGGCAGGGTGGCCCGAAGAATCTGGGCAAAAGCGATGAAGCATAAATACAATGCCAACGAACGTTCGCAAATGTTGAAATATCATATTCAAACCAGCGGAAGATCTTTACATGCACAAGAAATTGATTTCAACGATATCAGAACTACCTTGCAGGCTTTGTATGCTATTTACGACAATTGCAATTCTTTGCACACGAATGCATACGATGAGGCCATCACTACCCCTACAGAAGAAAGTGTAAGAAGAGCAATGGCCATTCAGTTAATTATCAATAAAGAATTAGGATTGGCCAAAAATGAAAATCCCTTGCAAGGCTCTTTTATTATTGAAGAACTAACCGACCTTGTAGAAAAGGCGGTATTAGATGAATTTGATAAAATCAACGAAAGAGGGGGTGTTTTGGGTGCTATGGAAACCATGTACCAACGGACCAAAATTCAGGAAGAAAGTT
>JBILVQ010000301.1:0-3720 GCA_044370375.1 Bacteroidia bacterium | reverse complement strand
AGAGACCGACTCTACATTTAATGTTACTTTAAATCAAATAAACCTTGCAACTGCCGTAATTGATACGAAACTAAAATTCTCAATACAAGTTAAAGACCGGATAAAATTGCAAAATGAAATAAACTTAGTGGTTCCTTTAATAAATGGACATGAAGATGAAAGAAGAACAGAAATTGAAACTTACTTGTTTGAGATGTATGGAAATTTCGATATTCGAAAATTAGAATCATTGCTTCATTTCCAATGATTTCTTTTTTCGTCATTCCTGAACCCACACCCTATCACTTCCATCAAATTGAGGAGATTGAACAGAGATTACTTTTAATGGAATAGATGAGGTAACCTTCACTGCATGTGGGGTTCCCTGCGGTATTATAAAAAAATCGCCTTTTCGAACAGTAAATTTCTTTTCTCCCAGAACCATCTCCGCTTCGCCCTCTAAAACATAAACATGCTCGGTGTGGTGCTCATGTTTATGCTTTTTTACTTGCTCAGGAATACAAATAAAAAAAGAAGAACAATGCGGGTCATCGCTCAATTTTATAACCTTTCCGCAGGGCATGGTATCCAGTTGCGCTTGCGATAGTGCCGGAAAAGTTTGCCCCTTTACCAAACCAGACATTAAACCCATCAGCAATAAAAAAAAACAAAAATGAAATTGTTGTTGCATGGTCTAGACATTTTGAAGGAAGGAAAGATTACCTTTGTAAAAATAATCATTCAGACCGGAGAACATGAAGACCTTGCTTTTTTTAAATTTAGGTGGTGGTGAAGTGGTATTAATTTTAATGGTTGTTTTATTGTTCTTTGGAGCGAAAAACATTCCTAACCTAGCCAAGGGACTGGGAAAAGGCCTTCGCGAATTCAAAGATGCCACCGAAGGAATCAAACGGGAAATTGAAAAATCATCGCAGGAAATTGAAAAAGAGGGAAACGATATTAAAAAAACCCTCGATCAATAATCAACTTTAGCCTTTACCTGCTTTTTTTGCGTTAGGGACAGCAGCGGAAAACCCGCACCCGTAAAAGCAGCCAACACTTATTAAAAAAGCCCGCTTTTACGGGGAGGATTTGGAGCGAATGGCCCGACCCCGGCATAGGAAGCGCTTTATTTTATGCGAAAGGCCTAATGCCGGGGTAACGCCCAAAATATATTTATTTTACAACACCCCCCTATTTTATTCAATCCTTATCTTAAAAAAACAGCATTTTTTCATTAGCCCCCCTATTTTTTTAAGTACATTATAGAAAATTATATTTTTTTTATACTTTTGCCCATCCAAATACTTCAATTTCATGACCACACTTCGTTTTAAAGCATTTGATCAGGTGCTTAGCCGTACACCGGTTCAACCCCTGAATCCGTACACAAAAAGTTCGGAAATTTTTGGCAACAATGTATTTCACAAAAGAGCCATGCGGGAATTTATGCCTAAAGAGGCCTATGAAAGTGTAGTTAGTGCCATGGAACATGGAACCCAAATTGACCGCAAAGTGGCTTCGCAGGTAGCTAGTGGCATGAAAGCGTGGGCCATTAGCAAGGGTGCAACGCATTACACCCATTGGTTTCAGCCTTTGACAGGGGCAACTGCCGAAAAACATGATGCTTTTTTCGAACCCATTAACGACAACACCGCGATAGAAAATTTTGAGGCCGGACAGTTGGTCCAGCAGGAACCTGATGCATCGAGCTTTCCGAATGGCGGCATTCGAAATACCTTTGAAGCGCGAGGATACACTGCCTGGGATCCAACCTCACCAGCTTTTTTAATAGGTACCACGCTTTGTATTCCTACAATTTTTGTTTCCTATACAGGGGAAGCACTGGATTACAAAACACCTTTGTTAAAAGCCCTTCATGCCGTTGATAAAGCTGCTACCGAGGTTTGTCAGTATTTCGACAAAAACGTAACAAAAGTTGTGGCCACACTTGGTTGGGAACAAGAGTATTTTTTGGTTGATACGGCCTTGCATAACGCGAGACCGGATTTGATGATGACCGGCAGGACTTTGTTTGGTCATGCACCAGCTAAAGGACAGCAATTAGACGATCATTATTTTGGATCAATTCCTGAAAGAGTAATTCAATTCATGCGTGAATTGGAAGCGGAATGTCTGGCGCTTGGTATTCCAATTAAAACTCGTCATAATGAGGTAGCACCGAATCAGTTTGAATGTGCGCCCATTTTTGAAGAAGCGAATTTAGCTGTTGATCATAACCAATTGCTCATGGACATGATGAACAAAATTGCAGAGCGTCATCACTTCAAAGTTTTGTTACATGAAAAACCTTTTGCAGGGGTTAATGGATCGGGCAAGCACAACAATTGGTCGTTGGCTACCAACACGGGAAAAAACTTGCTTTCGCCGGGAAAAAATCCAAAAACGAATCTTCAGTTTTTGACATTTTTCGTGAATGCCATTAAAGCGGTTCATGAAAATGCTGATTTATTGCGTTCAGGAATTGCCTCGGCAAGCAATGACCACCGTTTGGGTGCCAATGAAGCACCACCTGCTATTATGTCGGTGTTTATTGGAACGCAGCTATCGGCCATTTTAGATGAAATAGAAGAAAAAGTAAAGGCCGGAAAAATGACTCCTGATGAAAAAACGGCTCTAAAGTTAAATATAGGAAAAATTCCGGAAATTTTGTTGGACAACACCGACAGAAACAGGACCTCTCCTTTTGCCTTTACAGGAAACAAATTTGAATTCAGGGCTGTTGGTTCATCGGCCAATTGTTCTTGGTCGATGACCATTTTGAACATTATTGTTGCCAACCAATTAACGAAATTCAAAAAAGAAGTGGATGGATTAATTGAGAAAGGAAGCGGAAAAGACGAGGCAATATTTAAGGTTTTGAGAGATTATATTGTTGAGTCGAAAAAAATAAGATTTGAGGGTAACGGATATGGTGAAGAATGGGTGAAGGAAGCTGCCAAGAGAGGATTGAATAATTTCAAAACCACTCCACAGGCTTTGGATGCCATGATTTCGAAAAAATCATTGAAGCTATTTAGCGATTTCGGAATTCTGAACGAAAGAGAGATGGAGGCAAGGCATGACATTTACCTTGAAATGTACACCAAAAAAATTCAGATTGAGGCCAGGGTTATGGGCGATTTAGCGTTGAACCACATTATTCCTACTGCCATTAACTACCAGCAAAAACTGATAGAAAATGCAACAGGTTTAAAGACACTTTTCAATGATGCAGAATTCAAGAAACTTGCGAAGGTTCAACTAAGTACCATCAAAGAAATTTCTGAGCACATAGCCACCATTCGCGAGGAAGTAGAAAAGATGATTGAGCAAAGAAAAAAAGCCAACTTGCTGGATTCTACGCACAAACAGGCCTTTGCCTATTGCGATAAGGTAAAGCCACATTTTGATGTTATCAGATATCATGTTGACAAACTGGAATTGATTGTGGATGATGAAAACTGGCCATTGCCAAAATATAGGGAGTTGCTGTTTACCAAATAAATCGGTAATATTTTTGAAAAGGCGGAGCGTAAACACTCCGCCTTTTTTTTTGTTTCTATATTGGTATTTATAGCGAATCATTAGGAACAAAAACATCCCTTTTTGTTCAGCGAATTTAGTACCTACAAGGAATTTTTGTTTTTGTCTGAAAATTCCTGTGAAATGAAGTAACTTTGAAAAAAAATTGTCATGGAAATTACCGCAGAGAAGGTGTTGGAAGCACTGAGAAATGTT
>JBILVQ010000299.1:0-3727 GCA_044370375.1 Bacteroidia bacterium | reverse complement strand
GAATTTATTTTTTCTTCAAGCTGTCTAACTCTTTTTGCATTGCCTCCAACTTTTCGTTTAGTTGGATGATGTACAAACTTAAAACTTCAATACTTTGCATTTGCAAGTGACTCATCTCGGCAAGTGGCAATCCACTTTCTTTAATTTCCAAAGCAGATGGAATGTTGGGCAAATGTTTGTTTTGTTGTATATATGCTGCAAAATCGGGTAAGGGCAAAAGGCTATAGCCCTCCTCATAAACATAATCTGGCCAGTTGATATCCTCTACAACAATTTCTTTCGTCCTGATTTTTCCGTTTACCTGTACTAAAAATCCATTGGCGGGAGCATTCGCATCTTCAACATAAATTTCTTTAAACTTTGCTTTCCCATTCACCTGTAACAAGGATGCCTCCGCATTGAGGGCTGTAAAACTTTGGCCGATGCCTACTTTGTTTTCGAAAATCGACATCCCGGCATTGTGCAAGCCGGCCTCCGGTGCTGCTACCGCAATTCCTACGTTTCCATTTAAATAAGTGGTTCCTTCTACGTGCAAAGGTGTTTGCGGACTTGTTGTATGGATACCCAATGCATGCTCTATGATCAAATTACCGGCATTGTTGTTACCTACATAGGTATCGTGTCCACAATTGGCATTAATTTTTAAAACCGGTGGAGCACTTGAAACATAGGGTTGATTGTTATTTGTTCCATAACTAACCACTTCAATACTTGCATTTAGTCCTGCCGAACCCATCATTAAAGAGCCTCCGGAAGCATTTGAGGGAGAATAGGGATTAATGGTTTGCAACATTCCTTCAAAAATATTTCTTCCTTTGCCTAGGTTGCTAGGATAACAAACATCCTGTAATATTCCTTGTGGCCCACCCGGTAAGTTGGCCCCAACATGAAACCAAACATTGCCATTATTTTCTCCCGATGAAATAATCCCCGAAGGTCCAACCATGAGCTTTCCGGGAACCAATACTTTCTCCGATGAGAAACGCATAATCTCCGCATTATTACTCCTAAACACCACATCCACACTATCCGTTGTTCCAATAAACTGCGTGGCCGGGTCAGTGCCCGCATTCCCGCTCATGCCCCAGTCTTGTCGTTCAGGTTCTTTTAAATTTACTTCGCCACGATATCGACAGTTGTTTTGGTCGCTAATAATCAAATTATAATCACCACCGCCTAAGTTACTAAGGTTGGCTGTAGTGCCTATGCTGTTTTCCTGCCATATCCATTCAAAGGTGTAGGGCGCTGTTCCACCACTGGCAACTGCATCTATTGTTCCGTTAAAGCAATTGTAACAGCTTACATTAAAGTTGTTCGGGTAATTTGATTTGCTAATTTGTACGTCTATGGCTGTTGGTTCCGTAATGGTGACTTGAAGCGTTAAGGTATTGTCTGCATCATCGGTAATGTGTACCTCGTGGACTCCTGCTCTTAAATCTTCAGGAGTTGCCGAAAAACTACCATTGTCCCATAGGTAATGATAGGGCGCAATACCGCCACTGGCGGTAATTTGCGCCTTCCCGTCTTCACCTTCAAAACAACTTACAGCCTGCAACTGCGTTGCAGTACCACTTAGTACAGCAGGTTGGGTTAAAGTTTTGTTGCCACTAACGGTACAGCCGTTGGCATCTGTTAGTATGAAGGAGTAGGTTCCTGCCGCAAGACTATCCCTTATTAACTCGGTATTATTGTCACTCCATACTACCTGATAGGAGGGAGTACCACCGCTGCTGTTTATTTTTATTGTGCCTAAGGTGCTGCCAAAATATTGCAGGTTGTATTCGCCAAATTGCGACACCTCTAAATTATAACCCAAGGCCGGTGGTTCAATTAAGGTAACACTTGCCTGTACTGTTGCATTGGCGGCATCGGTTAAGGTAACCGAGTAGGTGCCTGCATTAAGATTTAAAAGAGGATTGGCGGTTGAATTGTTATTCCAAACCAAAGTATAGGGTGCAGTTCCGCCAGTAATCAAAACATCAATTTCACCGTTGTTACCACCATTGCAAGAAAGGTTATAATTACCCACATAGGTTTTGGGCAAAAGGGTAATGTTGAGGTTTCCCTGGGAGTATGTGTTTATCGAAATGCAAATCATAATCAAAATCATGTAGAGACGCGATGCCTCGCGTCTCATTGCTTGACGCGAAGTATCGCGTTTCATTGAAATCAATTTATTGCGCTGCAATAAATTGGAGACGCGATGCATCGCGTCTGTACAATAATCAAAAAATGATTGTGAATTGTTTATTGTTTGCGATTTGCGATTTGCGATTTGCGATTTGCGATTTGCGATTTGCGATTTGTTCCATAATACCAATTATTAAAATATAAAACGAAGTTACAACAATTTTTGATTGCCGCAAGTGTTTTCATTAATTTATTTATGTTAAGTTTTTAAGGGGATTTCAGCTCCGCATTTTGTAACGCGCCCTGAATCCAAGGCCGGAAAAGATTATCCCCAACCCAATTAAAAGCCCATATCAACATGAGGAAACAAGCCCATCCCGCCGGCACTATTCATTACCTTTTCCAACAGGCTTATTTCTTTATTTCACCCATGGCAAAAAAAACATTCATCCATGGTCCTTCCCAATTCCGTCTCCTATTTCTTAATGAAAAAGAAAGTTCCGTTTTCGTCTCCCAAATCCTGAATATTCCCAAACTTTGGTTTCTGTCGCTGGTTTTTCTGTACCGAACTGATCACCTTCTCCGATACTTTATCAATGGTAATGCATTTGTCTTGGCTGTTCATCAATGCATTGGCAAAAGCCTTTGAAAAGGTACTTGATTCATTGATTCTCTCTGCCTCTGCAGAGGCCAATACCTGTGCAGATTTTAGTTTTGTCGCCTGCCAGTCGCCACACTGCCATGGATTCACATCACGCATCGCCAAATAAAAGGCTGGTCCGGTTTCTGTTGCATCTGCAATCACCAAGGTGTGCTTTATCTTTTTGTACGAGCTTAAAAATCCTTTTAAATTGGAGGTAGGAAAGAAACTAAATTCATCTTTCTTGTTCGCATCTACCGGTAACCAATAGCCATTGTCGGCCGTTGATTTTCCATGCCCCGAATACCAAATCATCAATGAATTAACATTGTTCTTACTTAGTAAATCGCGCAATTCTATCGAGAAGAATTTCTCCATCTGCGCTTTCGATAAATTTTTCCTCGTTACAATGGAATCGATCTTGTAATTACTCATGGCCTTTTTTACCAAGGCAACATCTCCACTCACCGCTTCCAGCGAGGGCATAAAGTTATAATTGGAGTTTTCAATCACCACCAACCAGGTTTTGCCCATCGGATTGCTCTGCGCTGCAGCTTCTACACTTCTGTTTAAAAAATATCTGGTGCTGGATGTATTACCGAATACATCTGTTACCACGATCTTTAAGGAGTCGAAACCGGTAAGGTCTGTACTTAAACTAAATGCAGGGTTCAATTGGTTCGGACTAAAAGTGGCCGACATGTTGTTCACCACAATATTGTCAATTAAGCTATTGTCGCGAATCATTCCTTCTATGTAATACTTAACGTTGCTGATGTCTCCAATGGCAACAGCATCATTGGAAATAACGGTTGGGGTTAATAGTTCAACCACCGGAGCCTCCGTTTCTGCTTTCAAAATACCATAAACCAAGGTGGTATTGTTGCCATAGATGTCGGTTACCGACAGGCTCACCGTTTGCACCATATCAATTTTTATTTCCAAACTAAATTCCGG
>JBILVQ010000298.1:0-3728 GCA_044370375.1 Bacteroidia bacterium | reverse complement strand
AAATTCAATTAAGAAAGTTTGAAACAATTACTCGTCTTTGTAAAACCCTTTTGGAAACTCGTTCTCCTCGCCCTGCTGCTGGCTGCTGTCAACCAGGTTTTTTCTTTGCTCGATCCCTATATCTTCCGAATTATTATTGATGATTATGTTACTAATTTTAGTAAGCTCAATCATGATGAGTTCCTGAAAGGTGCCGGTCTCTTAATCCTTGGTGCCATGGGCGTTGCCATGGTTTCGCGCATCGCCAAAAATTTTCAGGATTATTATGTCAACGTCATTACGCAAAGGGTAGGGGCCATGATCTACGCCAAAGGCCTCATGCACTCGCTGCAATTGCCTTATGCCGATTTCGAAGATCAACGCAGCGGAGAAACGCTCGGTATTTTGCAAAAGGTAAGAACCGATTCTGAACGCTTGATCACCGCCAGCATCAACGTGCTCTTTACTTCTTTGGTGGGCATCATCTTCGTTGTGATTTATGCCGTAAATGTTTATTGGGTGATTGCTCCGGTTTATTTTTCTACCATCCCCATCATCGGCATTTTAAGTTCGGTGATGAGCAAAAAAATAAAAAAGATTCAAAAGAATATTGTAGCCGAAACTACTTCCCTGGCCGGCTCTACCACCGAATCGCTGCGCAATATCGAATTGGTAAAAAGTTTAGGTTTAAGTCAGCAGGAAATTGATCGCCTGAACAATACCACCGAAAAAATTCTGAAACTGGAGCTCAAAACAGTAAAGTACATCCGCAGTCTCAGCTTCATGCAAGGCACTTTGGTGAACCTTTTGCGCAACCTGATTTTATTCATGATGCTGTATTTGATTTATGCGCAGAAGATTTCGGTGGGTGAATTTTTCTCGCTCTTTATTTACTCTTTTTACATCTTCGGTCCTTTGCAGGAATTGGGGAATATCATCAACATCTACCGCGAAGCAGAGGTTTCATTGAGTAATTTCGAAAACATTTTGTCGAAGCCTGTTGAGCAAAGACCTGCTTTACCAACGCCTCTGGGCAAGGTTGAAAAGCTCGATTTTCAGGAGGTGGCTTTTCGTCATCCTTCGGCTCACAAAGATGCTTTAACCCATATCAACTTCAGTGTTGAAAAGGGCGAAACCATTGCTTTTGTTGGACCTTCCGGTAGTGGTAAAACTACGCTGGTGAAATTGTTGGTTGGTTTGTATCGGCCCGGACAAGGTGAAATTTATTACAACAATACCAAAGGTTCGGAGATTGATTATGATGCTTTCAGAGAGAAGATTGGTTTTGTTACGCAGGACACGCAATTGTTTTCAGGTAGCATCCGCGAAAATTTATTGTTCGTGAGTCCGCTTTCCAGCGACCAAGAATGTTTGGATGTTTTGCGCATGGCCTCTTGCCAGACCTTACTCGAGCGCGCTGAAAATGGCCTCGATACCATCATTGGCGAGGGTGGCGTAAAGGTTTCCGGTGGCGAAAAGCAAAGGTTAAGCATTGCCCGTGCCTTGTTGCGCAAACCGGAATTGATTGTTTTTGATGAGGCTACTTCTGCGCTCGATTCTATCACCGAGGAAGAAATTACGGGCACCATCAGGGCTTTGTCGAACCAGCAAAGCCGCATCACCGTTTTGATTGCGCATCGCTTGTCCACCATCATGCATGCCAACAGAATTTATGTTTTAGAGAAGGGAAGAATCATTGAACAGGGCAGTCATGAACAATTGCTGGCCAAAAATGGTTTGTATTTTGCCATGTGGCGTCAACAAATTGGAGAGAATTAAACGAGAAGGAAACAATGAAGAATTTGAACGAAAAGCTGCCTGAATTTAGCAAAGACCAATTTGTGTTGTTTGTTTATTTATGTCTGGTATTGGCCGATGGCGAAATGAAGGCCTCCGAAATCAACCATGTTTTCGATCGTCTTAACGATGATTTATTTGAGGAACCCGGCAAAAACGGTGAATTGGTGGTTACTCAGGTGTATTCGGCTTATAAAAAATTGTCGGAGCAAGATCGTGAGAACCTCATGAAGCAGCATCTGAAAAAGCACTTTGCCAATCAAAGCGCTGCCTTGGCTTTTTTGAGTCAGTTGCATTCCTTGATGGAAGTTGACGGATTGATCAATGAACAGGAGGAAAAATTATACCATCGTATCCTGGCCATGATTTAAAGCCAAGCAGGGAAAAGTGCTTCTGCTGCAGCATCCCTGTTGACCTTAAAGCCATTTAGGACATTGTTTTTTTTTTGCTTGAATTATTTCCCGAGAATTATTTGCTCAGGGGAAAGAATTTAAAGAAAGAATAGGGGTTTTGTTTCGCTCCTTGGTATCCGGTGCTGGAGGCCGATTTCACATCTTCTACCGAATAAAAGGCATTGGGTTGAACGCCTTGCAATAATTCGATGATGTTGTTGACTTCTTTCCTTTTCACAATGGTAAAAATAAGATTCACGGGTCCGCGAGCGCCTTCACCATCCAATACCGTATAGCCAATGCCGCGTTGGGTAAGCAATTGCAGAAATTCATCGCTTTTTTGTTGCGTAATGATCCGGATGACTTGGTTACCAATGGCCAATTTTTCTTCTAACAACAAACCACAGTAAATTCCTACTGCATAACCACCGGCCCAAGCCAGGTAACCCCAGATATTCGTAAGGTTTTTTAAAATCTGACTAACAGCGAAGAGCCAAACCATTACTTCGAAGAAGCCAATGAAGGGAACGATTTTTCTTTGGCCTTTTGCCGCCAACACGCTGCGCAAGGTTCCCAGACTTACATCCGCAACGCGAGAGCAGAAAATAAAGACAAAAAAATAAGGGGAGGAGGGCGAAGAAAAATCGAACAACATCTGCATCATGACGATGCAAATTTACACGCTCTGTCCGAATTTTGCTTTTGTTTTTATGAACTTTAAAATGTTGACAGGTAACCTTTTTTGAAGCGTTTTAAATCTGGATTGTCGCTCGTGTACTGATCTACCTTTACTTTGGCTTCTTCGTAGCGCATGCCGGCTTTGTAGTCGCGCTGTCCGAAGGCTTCGCCCAAATCATACAATCCTTCACTCATGAAACTAGCGCTGGCACCGCGGCTCAACGCTATTTTGTATAGCTCCAGTGCGATTTCCAGCTTGCCTTGCTTGCGCATGCTGATGGCCATGCTTTGCAGTGATGAATTTCTGAAATTATCAATCGCGAATTGCTGGTAAGGTTTATGCGTCAAGCCGAATTGGTCGATGTTGTATTCATAAAAGTATTTCTCGGCTGCCTTGTATTTGGTTTCAATTTGGTCGCTGTAAGTATTGCTCACCTGCGATTGGATAATCTGGTTGATTAGCTTTTGATAGGTAGCAGGACCAATGTACTTCATTCTTTCGTCTTCAAAGCTTGCTTTGGAGATATTGCAGTCAGGATTTTTTTCTATTTTTTCGATGGCCTGCAAAAAGGCATCATCGGCCATGATGAAGTTTTTGCCCATGATTTGACTCTTGGCTCTGCTCATCAGGTCGTTGGTTTCCTGTGTAATTTTTTTGCATTCCTTTTCAATCATCACTTTTTCGATCGGGAACAAAATCTTTTTCAATTCCGGATCGCCTTCCAGATAAAATCTTTTTTGTTGCGATTTAAAGGGTCTTAATTGTTGCTCTGCATCCAGGGATGGATCGGCCTGTACTTTCTTAACCAGTTCTTCTGCTTCCTTTTTTAATTGTGGATAGGCAAGGTTGGCGATGCGGTTTTGTGTGCGTTCCCCGGGGGT
>JBILVQ010000297.1:0-3730 GCA_044370375.1 Bacteroidia bacterium | reverse complement strand
TGTTCAGAAAAATAAACTTGCATAGGGAAGAAATTATTGTTTCAAAATTAGTCTTTTTTTTGAGAAATCATTTTTCGATGTTTTGACAGTTGTTGGGTTGATTTGGGGAATTAAATGCTGATGCCCATCACCAGGATATCGTCTGTTTGTTCGGTGTCTTTTTTCCAGTTGAGGATGAAATCTTTGAGGTGTTTTTCTTGCTGCTGCATGGTAAGTTCTTGGATGGTCAGGAGCAATTCCTTGAATCTTTTGGTCATTAGTTTTTTATCGGCAGGGTTGAATTGATCTGCATAACCATCGGTAAAAAAGTAGAGGGTGTCGCCTTCTTTCAAACGCAGCGTATGTGATTCAAAAGTCTGATTGTCGGGGGTGAGCCCTCCAATGGCGGCCTTGGTGCCTTTAATTTCAATTATTTCTTTGGTCGCTTTCGGGAATATCCAGAGGGGTCGATTGGCACCACAAAAAGTAAAAGACGACAGATCGGAATTGAAAGAAATCAATGCAATATCCATACCGTCTCTGGTGCTGTTTTCATCCTTTCGTTGGTTAAGGGCTGTTTTTAGGTTTTTGTTGGTCGTTTTCAGAATTTCGGCGGGGTCAGAGGCAGACTTGAAAGCATCGTTTAACTGGTCGGCTGCTACCATACTCATAAGCGCGCCCGGCACCCCATGTCCTGTACAATCGCAGGCGGCAATACAGGGTTTTCCTTGGTTATGGTTAAACCAGAAAAAATCACCGCTAACAATGTCTTTTGGCATAAACAAGACAAAAGATTTAGGAAAATAGTGTTGGATGTTTTCTAAAGAAGGAAGAATGGCAAATTGAATCCTTTGGGCATATTCAATACTGTCTGTTATTTCTTTTTGTTTGTTTTCAATGATTAGATTCTTTAGGGCTAGTTCACGACTTATTTTTTTATTTTCTTTTAGTTTTTTCCGGGCAAAAATGGTAAGGCCAATGGCAATCATTAAACCAATAAAAAAAGTGATACTGCTCAAGATATAGTAAAAGCTCATTTTCTTTTCATTGTTGAGCTCTGCCTCCTTGATAGCATCAATTTTGGCTTGTTCAAACTTTGCTAGGTCCTTTTGTTTTTCTCTGCTGAACAAGGAGTCTTGAATTTGTTTAGCATTCTTGAAATGATCGAGAGCATTTAGTTTTTGTTGTTCAAAATTGGCCATAGGATTGCCCGATTTGTCCTTCAACAACACTGTAGAAGACGCGTATAAATCGCTTAGGGCAAGGTAAACCTCCTTTTGTCTGTCGAGAGCACCGATTGATTTAGAGAGTACAAGGGCCTCGGTTAGTAACTGATTGGCTTCCGGATAATTCTTTTCCTGTTCATAGATTTTGGCAATTTTTATTTTCATTTCTGCCATTACCCAGGCGTTTTTTAGTTCGGTAAAAATGGCGAGGGCCTTTTGAAAATAATTGAGTGCTTGTGGATAATTTTTTTGTCGAAAGTAAATATCGCCTATGTTACCCATCCATACTGCGCTGCCATTAGAATTTCCAAGTTTGCTGGTTAGTTGCAATGCCATGCGATAATACTCCAGAGCGTTGGAATCATTGTTCAATTTGAAGTAAGACAATCCAATTACACCCCAGTTTCTAGCTATTCCCCAGTCGTTGTTAATTTTTTTATCGATGGTAAGCGATTGAAAAAAGTATTGCAGGGCTTTATCATATTCTGACTCATTATGATAAATTGTACCCATATTGGTTAGTGCGATGGATACCAGCTTTTGGTTGTTGATTTTTGAAGCAAGCGAATGAGCCGTTGACAATTTTTTAAGTGCCTCAATATAGTTGCCCTTTACAATATCGCACCAGCCCCAATGGATATTGGCCAATGCCAATCCACCTGTGTAATTCAGTTGATTAGAAATCAACATGGCCTTTTTGCTTAGATATTCGGCAGAATCAATGTTTTGTCTGCTAATTTCTCGTGCCATGGCGCAAAGATGTATGACCATATTGGTGTCTTCTGCATCTTTTTGGAGCAATATATTTAATGAATCTATATTTTGATTTTTTCCAAAAGATGACAATTGAGCAAAGCAACCCATATCGGGCAAAAAGATGTAACAAAAGAGGAATAGCAGAAAAAATTTTCTCATGTTAAAAGCGAAATCCAAGTACCAAAATATCATCTGTTTGTTCGGTACTACTTTTCCAATCGTTTATAAAGGTATCCAAAAATTGATGTTGATTTTCCATTTTTTCCAGATGAATTTTAAGTAATAATTCCTTGAACCTTTTGGTCATTAGTTTTTTATCGGCAGGGTTGAATTGATCGGCATAACCATCGGTACTCAGGTAAAAAGTATCTCCACCTTGTAATTCAAATTCATGGTTATGGAATAGTTTTTCCCCATCTTGTAGATGACCGCCAATGGCCACTTTGTTGGCTTTGGTTTCGGTTAATTCTGCGTTTCGGATAAAGTATAGCGGACGATTGGCACCTGCGTATTGAAGCGTTTTTTTATGTTGATCGATGGTACAAATGGCGATGTCCATCCCATCTCTGGAATCGCTGCCTTCACTGTCTTGTTTGAGGGCATTGGTAATTTCCTTGTTGAGTTTGTTTAAAATTAGTGCAGGCTGCGTGATGTCTTTTTCATTTACAATTTGGTTGAGCAAGGTATTGCCAATCATGCTCATGAAAGCTCCGGGTACTCCGTGGCCGGTGCAATCTACGCAGGCGATGATGCTGAGTTTGCCTTTTTGTGAGAACCAATAAAAATCGCCACTAACAATATCTCTTGGTTTAAACAGAATAAAGTTTTCAGGGATTTCTCTGTTAATTTCGTTCCTTGCCGGCAAGATAGCTTCTTGAATTCTTTGTGCGTAAGTAACGGAGTCTACAATTTCTCGGTGCTTGATTTCTATTTCTTGTTTCAGCGTGTTAATCCGTTCTTTCTCTTTATGAACGGCTGTTGATGTTTGCCATAATTTTTTTACTTTTTCGTCTAGTTTGTTTTTGGCCGCTTCAAGTTTTTCCTTTTCTGCGTTTAGTTTTTCCAACTCCTCGTCCACCTTTTTCTTCTCTTTATAAACCGCTTCACTCATGGCCCAAATGCGTTTGTTTTTCTCGGCCAGTTTGGCCTGGTCGGTGGCTGAAAGCGCAGAATCGCTATTGTTTTTTTCGAGGGCAGAGAGGTTTTGTTGTAAAACAGAAATTTCTGATTGGAGTTGAAGACGAAGCTTTTCGTTTTCGTTATATTTTTGTTCTAAGGAAACTGTCTTACTTTTTTGTTTTTGGTAAAAGTACAGACAGAGCAAGATAGCGATTGAAAGCAGAAGGATGGGCAAGATCATTGTTCTACATTGTTTTCTTCTTCTATGGCCTCTAGCAATTTGCTATACTCTTCGTAATAACGATAAGCCCTTTCCTTGTTTTTTATTCCTTCTTCTGTGAGGTTATTGCTGTTAGCCATCAACTCTTCGTATGCTTGGGGATACTCGTTGGAATATAACTTGGGAACCAGGTCGAATTTCCTTGCCCAGAAATGGAGGGTAAGCACCAAAAAGGTAATGACAACCACCCTTGTTATCCATCTTAATTTTTCTATTGCTTCTGAGAAGTGTTTTTTAAAGGAGGGAAAAAGCAGAAGGATAAGGAACAAGCCAATAATAAAGGAGGGAATAAAGAGGATGATTTTGGCTTTTGTGTAATGTTGAATTGAAAAAACTCCACCGATAAAGACTGTCATAATGAATAGATGGT
>JBILVQ010000296.1:0-3734 GCA_044370375.1 Bacteroidia bacterium | reverse complement strand
AGACGATTGTTGGGAATTCGGTTATGACTACTGCGTAAATGAAAAGCAAGGGTTATCATTAAAAAGACAAGGCCCAACAGAAAATTATAAAATCCAAGATAAAAAACGAAGGAGTAAACAAAAGGAAAAACCAACCATGAAAACCAATGGTGAGCAGGTTGTGCTGTTTTCATCAAAGCCCTAAAAGCCAGCGGCAAGGCCGAAATCAGCA
Source organism: Bacteroidia bacterium (assembly GCA_044370375.1). Classification (GTDB taxonomy): domain Bacteria; phylum Bacteroidota; class Bacteroidia; order UBA4408; family UBA4408; genus JBILVQ01. The sequence goes on along the minus strand of JBILVQ010000296.1, from coordinate 3,523 downwards.
CAATAAGAAAAATCTTCTGGGTCCATAGCGCTGAGAAAAAAAAGCCCAGAAACATTAAAAGCAAATGGCCTGTCCAGTTGGGCACCGGTTCCCGATGGAAAGAAAAGTAATCAGCAACAAACGAATCCTTTTCGAAAAGAATGGATTGAATCAAGTCAGCATTGTAGAGGTGGGCAGGACCATCCAATGATGGAAAATAGGTAACACTTAGCACAGGCCACCAATTCAATACCAGCATCAAATAAAACAAAATCGGTTCCCAACGCAAGAGGCGCTCGGACCATGAAGGTTGATTCATGAAAAAGCATTAATTCGGAAAGCAAGATAAGGCAATATTTTTTTTCAGGCCATTGTTGGATGCATTAATGGCAAAAAACTAACCACCGTAACCCTCCTGAAAATGCGGGAAAATAGCAATTATTAAGGGTTTGACCGTATATTTACCCGTGCAAATTTCGGAAAGAAATAAAATCATCATCCGCTGGCTTAACCGAATGCTGGCAGTGCTAGCCCTGCTTTGGTTGGTCCGTTACTGGAGCAAAATTCAACCCGAAGCCTTTTTGACCTACCTTCAAAATGGCACCAACCTTAGTTCGCTTTTCGTAGTGCTTTTACTGGCAGTATTCAACTGGTGGTTGGAAACCATCAAATGGCGATATCTTATTGTTTCGGTAATGCCATCTATTAAAATGTCCGAGGCCCTCAAAAGTGTACTTGCAGGTCTTACCCTTGGCATTGTTTCGCCCAACCGAACCGGTGAAGTTCTAGGCAGGGTTTTCAGTCTTCCCTTTCCCAAACGTTTTCCCGGTTTTGTTTTTCATGCCTGCGGAAGCTTTTCCCAATTCACGGCAACACTGCTCATTGGTGGAGCATTTTCTCTTTACTACGGCACTTACTCAGAACTTTCTTTTTGGGCTAATTGGGGCCGAATAGGTTTAAGCACAGGAATCATTTTTTCCCTTTTGTTAAGCTTTCCCGGCAGCATTCTCAAAAAAATTGACCTGATTGTTATGCGATGGGGTGTTAGCGCCAAAGAAATAGAAGCCCTTCACAAACCATTGTTTTTGCTTCCTGCCCTTTTTCTATCCTTGCTCCGTTTTGGTGTTTACTCACTACAATTGAGCCTGCTCTGGAATAATTTTGATTCATACATTCCTTTTTTTACTATTTTTACTATAACAAGTGTAATGTTTATGGCCGTTTCTGTAATACCCTCCATGGCTATCAGTGAACTCGGCATCAGAGGAGCAGTGTTGGTCCACCTCGCTGAAAGCTCCGGCTTCAACAGCACTCCCGCTGTTTTGGCGGCTGCCCTGTTATGGTTGATGAATGTTGCAATACCTGCACTGATTGGAATAATTCCATTACAAAAAATAGAATGGTTTCGGGGAAAGAAATAATCCTTTGGTTACTGCTGTTACCTGTCATGCTCTACTGCCTGCGCATGCTGACCATGATTAAGCACCTTTCCTTTCAAAGAAAAGACCCGGTACTTTCCTCACGCCTGCCCTCTTCACTTTCTGTTTTAATTCCCTTTTACAACGAAGAAAAAAATCTGCCCGAACTTCTGTCATGCCTCGAAAAGCAAATGAACATTGAGCAATTCGAATTAATTTTTGTAGATGACCATAGCTCAGATGCAAGCTCCAGTATTATTACCCATTGGGCCTTAAGTCACCCTTCTATTGTGGTGAAAATTATTATGAATACCCAAAAAGGGAAAGGCAAAAAACATTGCATTATTACCGGTGCTGAACAAGCCAATACCCATTGGATTTTATGCATTGATGCTGATGTTTCCTTTTCAAAAGATTTTCTATTTGCCTGGAAACACACCATTTTAAAATTACCTGAACGAAAAGTCTTTATTCCCGGCTTGATATTTCCAAGAAGAGTTCGGAACAATTTTATAGAAGCCTTTGCCGATGTAGAACAAATTATGCTAACAGGCTTTACCCTTTGCACCGCGAAAGAAGGCAAGCCCGTTCTTTCCTCTGGGGCCAATATGCTGTTCAGAAAAGATTGGTTTCTTAAATCTAATCCCTTTGAAGGAAATTTACATGTTCCCAGTGGTGATGATATGTTCATGCTTCAGGCCGCGCTGCCGCTTGGTGCCGGCTACAACAATGATCCACGTTGTTTCGCACTAACCCCATCGCCCAACAACTGGACACACTATTTTAAGCAAAGAAGAAGGTGGTTTGGAAAAGTAAAACTATTAAAAATACAGGGTCTTCAATCGCTCGGAATTACCTCTTTGCTTATTCTTTGGATTCCGTGGATAAATTTACTTTTTATTGAACGTAGCGGCATCAGTTTGGTACTAACCATGGTGATCTGGACATTGCCCTTTTTGGCCAACATTACCTTCTATTATCAGGTTACACTGTTAAAGGATGATACACAAAACTTTTTTAAATTAGCCCTGATTCATTTGGTTTATCCTTTTGTTCTCTTAAGAGTCATTCTCAACAAATAGCCTATCACAACCATTCAAAAAAAATCACTTTAAAATTTTAAAAAGAAAACCTGCGGTAAAAATAAAACCAACCTAAATTGTAGTCCAAGGGTTTGAGAGGCCATTGCTAAAATCAAGCAGGATACTCCACAAAGTTTCGTTCCGTTTCGTAGAGAATAATCTTCAGATCAAGCTTTGCATCAATCTCCTTTCGCAAAATATCCCAAATAACACGTGCAATATTCTCGGCTGTGGGGTTAAGGGTTTTAAATTCTACGGTATCCAGATTCAAATTGCGGTGATCAAAACGCTCCTCAATATGTACTTTAACCAGGTCGGCCAAAATACCCAAATCCATCACATAGCCCGTATCAGGATCAACCTCTCCGCTCACTTTCACCACCAAAGCGTAATTATGACCATGGTAATGCGGTGAGTTGCATTTGCCAAAAACAGCCTTGTTTCTTTCCTCTGTCCAATCAGGATTATGCAGGCGGTGAGCACTGTTGAACGTTGACCTTCTGTAAACTGCTGTTTTCATAACAAAATCTCCTTGCAAAATAATCAACGCAAAATTAGTCCATTTCTTTCATTATTTGTCAATATTAGCACCAAACAATTCTTTTTTTGTCCTTTTGTTTCACCGAGGTTCAGACACAACAAAAATTGACATATCAGAAGCATTTCCCTACTTTTGAAAACTCAAGACCCTGCATGAAAAATTTCAACACCACACTCATCTTATTTCTGCTTTTGTTTGGAACAAGCCTTATGGCTCAAAACAAAATGTTAAGCATGGAAGATGCCATTTTAAAAGGACGAAGTACCCTTGGCCCGAAAACACTCCGCCAAATCAAATGGATGAACGATGAAAATAACTTTTCATTCACCGATGTGCGCGATAGCAAAGAGGCCCTTTACAGCATTGAAACCGCCAGCGGGAAAGAAACGAAGCTATTGGGCATGAACCAATTCAACCAATTTCTACAAAAGGCATATTTCGATACCTTGCCCAGGTTTCCTGAAATTGAATGGGAAAGCAATGATGCTTTTCATTTCTTCAGG
>JBILVQ010000069.1:0-13143 GCA_044370375.1 Bacteroidia bacterium | reverse complement strand
ATAATCTTTGTAACCCAAAGCCTGCACCGTTTGATTTCTTAGGTCGCGTAGTTCAACAAGACCACTTTTCAATCCCTTTCCTACTTCTTTGGAGCTATTCCAAACAGCCAACCTTTTGTCTAAATTACTCTCCATTTTCAGTGCCTCATCAATATCATTCGCACTCACCGATTTACCATTGAGTTTAAAATCGAAACCAAACATTTTCTCTGTTTGCGCGGTTTCTGCTTTTATTCTTCTTTTCACTAAATCAGGAACCGTTTCAGGATTGTTGGCTGCTTTGTACAAAATACTCTTCAATTGTTTCACCTGAATCGCAAACAAATCTTTCTCTCGGGTCAACAATAACTTAGCCATTTCAATATTCTTGGTACTTCCGGTAAAGGCTGCCGTTGCCTCCTCGGCTTTGCGGGTGGCAATGGCATTCGTGCTATCACCTTCAACGATTTTAATGTTACTGGCCCATTGCGCTTCCCCGGCATTTGTCACAAGTGTTTGATACTCCTTGTTATAAGCAACTAAAAAACTGTCTGCTTTAAATTTCCATGCGGCCTCATCGGGAACCTTTTGCTGTGAGGATTGGCAGGAAACAAGCGCCACGACTAAAAAAAAAAGAAGAGCGAAAAATTGTAAAAATTTCATGGTTAGGGTTTTGGTCCACAAATTTAAACTTTTGAGAACATTAAAGTTTTTGGGATTTCGAAAATGGTTGTTTATATTGCCCCGTATTTTGATTTTTTGGCTAAAAACTATTCTATGAAAATTCTTGAAATCAGGGCCATGCGCGGTCCAAACTACTGGTCTATCCGCAGACATAAATTAATTGTAATGAAGTTAGACCTCCAGGAAATGGAGGAACATCCTACCAATAAAATCCCCGGCTTTGTCGACAGGTTAAAGAACCTGCTACCAACCCTCGAAGAACATGAATGCTCAGAAAATCGAAAAGGAGGTTTTTTCTATCGCATTGAGGAAGGCACCTGGATGGGTCATGTGATTGAACACATTGCCTTAGAAATACAAACGCTTGCCGGGATGGACTGCGGATTTGGAAGAACCAGAGGCACCGGTCAACCCGGGGTTTATAATGTGGTTTTTTCCTACATGGAAGAAAAGGTTGGAATTTATGCAGCAAAATCTGCCGTTAGAATTTGTGAAGCCCTCATCAAAAATGAAGCGTATGATCTGGAGGCAGACATTCAGGAAATGCGTGAAATACGAGAAGATGAACGCCTTGGACCTAGCACAGGCTCTATCGTTGAAGAAGCCGCAGCAAGAGGAATTCCTTGGATTCGTTTAAACAGGCACTCTTTGGTACAATTGGGTTACGGTCATAACCAAAAAAGAATTCAGGCAACAGTAACCAGCAACACCGGTAACATCGCTGTAGAAATTGCCTGCGATAAAGAAGAAACGAAAAATTTACTCGAAGCCTTCAACATTCCTGTGCCCAAAGGCACTATCGTTTATGACGAAGAGGATTTGGAAAGAGCCTGCAGAAATATCGGCTATCCCTTAGTTACCAAACCCGTAAATGGTAATCATGGCAGGGGTGCTACCATCAATATTCGTGATTGGGAACAAGCGGTTGAAGCTTTAGCCGCTGCTAAAAAAGTGAGCCGCGCGGTAATTGTTGAAAAGTACATTACCGGTTACGACTTCCGTTTACTGGTGGTAAATTATAAATTGGTTGCCGCAGCGAAACGAACCCCTGCCGCAGTGATTGGAGACGGAAGTTCTACCATTCAACAATTGATCAACAAAGTAAATAGCGATCCACGCAGAGGTTACGGACATGAAAAAGTTCTAACCAGTATCAAGGTGGATGATATGACGCTAAATATTTTAAAGGAAAAAGAACTAAGTTTGGACAGTGTCCTAAATGAGGGTGTTGAACTTCATTTAAAACGCACAGCCAATTTAAGTACCGGTGGAACAGCAACCGATATTACTGAAATGGTGCATCCTTACAATGTTTTCATGGCCGAAAGAATTGCAAAAATTGTTGGTCTGGATATTTGCGGGATTGATATCATGGCCGAGAATCTTACTGAACCGATTTCCGAAAACGGTGGTGCTGTGCTGGAAGTAAATGCGGCTCCTGGTTTCAGAATGCATATTGCACCAACCGACGGACTTCCTCGAAACGTGGCAGAACCGGTAATTGATATGCTTTATCCTCCCGGAAGCAATGCCCGTATTCCCATCATTGCGGTATCCGGAACCAACGGAAAAACTACTACCACACGCCTTATGGCCCACATCGTAAAAACCATGGGGCATAAAGTTGGATTCACTACAACCGATGGCGTTTACATTCAAAACAGAATGATGATGCCTGGTGATTGTACCGGTCCGGTGAGTGCTGAATTTGTATTAAAAGACCCTACCGTTGATTTTGCTGTGCTCGAAACCGCAAGAGGTGGAATCCTTCGGGCAGGCTTAGGTTTTCATCGTTGTGATATTGCTATCGTAACCAATGTGGCAGCAGACCATTTAGGACTAAAAGATATTGATACACTTGAAGATATGGCACGGGTAAAAGCCGTAGTTCCGGAAAGTGTTATGAAAGGCGGATATGCAATTCTGAACGCAGATGATGACCTGGTTTATGCCATGGCGAAAAATCTGGAATGCAATGTTGCCTTTTTCAGCTTGGATGAAAATAATCCAAGAATTATAAAACATTGCAACAAAGGTGGATTGGCCGTTATCGTGGAACAAGGCTATGTTACCATTTGTAAGGGAACCTGGAAAATAAGAGTGGATAAGGTGGTCAATATTCCGCTTACCTTTAGTGGAAGAGCTGTTTTCAACATTCAGAATGTTTTACCAACCGTGCTGGCAGGTTTCATTCGTGGTTTCAAAATAGAAGACATGAGATTGGCACTCGAAACCTTTATCCCTTCTCCTACTCAAACACCGGGAAGGATGAACCTGTTCCAATTCAAAAACTTCCAAGTAATGGTAGATTATGCCCACAATCCTGCAGGATTTCAGGCTATTGCCAAATTCCTCGAAAAAACGCAGGCCTCCTGCAAGGTGGGTATTATTGCCGGTGTTGGTGACCGCAGGGATGAAGATATTGTTCAATTGGGCAAATTAGCCGCCACCATGTTTGATAAAATCATTATCCGTCAAGACAGAAATTTAAGAGGCAGAAGTGATCAAGAAATTATTGATTTCATGGTACAAGGAATTAATCAGGTAGATGCAAAACGCTTGTTCAAAATAATACCTTCAGAAGCCGAAGCCATCGATTTCGCGATCAGCAATGCAGAAAAGGGATCATTCATCACCATCTGCTCCGATGTGGTGCCAGATGCTTTGCAGGCCATCATGAAATACAAGGAAGAGGAAGATAAATTTACCATTAATGCCGAGGATATTCCGAGGTAAGAAATTTTAACCAACAGTGATACCAGCCGTTTTTTAACTTAAACGGTTGGTATTACTGTTTTTCTTTTCTTCACATTGCTTTTTTATAAAACCGAAAGAAAGATTTAACTAAAATACAAGGCGCTCCCTGCTCCTGCCTTCTGCTTTAATGTGCAAGGATTCTTCACATTTTTTTTACCCTCAGTAAGAGAAAAAAAATGAAACATTCGGTATTTTCATCCTCGTTTTGCAAAAAAATAAATTAATTTTGTAAAAAACTTAAATATGACCTTTGATATCGAAATGATCAGAGCGGTTTACGCCCGCATGGGAGAAAGAGTTGAAGCCGCCCGCAAGGTGCTGAACCGCCCCTTAACCCTTACTGAAAAAATTCTTTATGCCCACCTCGACGGGCCAATGCCTAAAGAGGCTTTCACCAGAGGAAATTCTTATGTTGACTTCAGACCCGACCGCGTTGCCATGCAGGACGCAACGGCCCAAATGGCTTTGTTGCAATTCATGCAAGCAGGTCGCAAAAAGGTTGCTGTTCCCTCTACCGCCCATTGCGACCACCTGATTCAAGCAAAAGATGGTGCAGAACAAGATCTTGCTTTTGCAAAAGATAAAAATAAAGAAGTTTTCGATTTTCTTGCTTCCGTTTCTAACAAATATGGAATCGGTTTTTGGAAACCCGGAGCAGGAATTATTCATCAGGTAATTCTTGAAAATTATGCCTTCCCTGGAGGTATGATGATTGGAACCGATTCACATACCGTGAATGCAGGTGGTTTAGGAATGATTGCTATTGGTGTTGGAGGTGCTGATGCCTGCGATGTAATGGCCGGATTACCATGGGAATTAAAATTTCCTAAACTAATTGGTGTAAAACTTACAGGTAAATTAAGTGGTTGGGCATCTGCAAAAGATGTTATTCTTAAAGTGGCAGGAATCCTAACCGTTAAAGGTGGAACCGATAAAATTGTAGAATATTTCGGACCGGGAGCCAATGCCATTTCTTGTACAGGTAAAGGAACCATTTGTAATATGGGTGCAGAGATTGGTGCAACCACTTCTATTTTCGGTTATGATGAAAAAATGGCTACCTATCTGAAAGGAACCGGTCGTGCTGATGTTGCATCCCTTGCTGATGCTGTTGCAGCACATTTAACAGGTGATACTGAGGTTTATGCCCACCCGGAAAAATATTTCGATGAGGTGATTGAGATTAACCTTTCTGAATTGGAACCTCATATCAATGGTCCTTTTACCCCGGATCTAGCCTGGCCGCTTAGTAAGTTTGCCGCTGCTGTTAAAGAAAACGGATGGCCCTCTAAACTATCTGTTGGATTAATAGGATCTTGTACTAACTCTTCGTATGAAGACATCAGCCGCGCTGCCTCCTTGGCCCAACAAGCCAACGAAAAGGGATTAAAAGCACAATCAGAATATACCATCACCCCGGGCTCCGAACAAGTAAGATATACGGTTGAACGGGATGGTTTTTTAGGCACCTTCGAAAAAATGGGCGGTGTTGTTTTGGCCAATGCCTGCGGACCTTGTATCGGTCAATGGGCAAGACATGGCGCTGAAAAACAAGAAAAAAATTCCATCATCACTTCTTTCAACAGAAACTTCTCCAAACGTGCTGATGGAAACCCTAACACCCATTCATTTGTTGCCTCGCCTGAAATTGTAACAGCAATGGCCATTGCCGGTGATTTAACCTTTAACCCAATGACCGATTATCTCACCAATGAAAAAGGCGAAAAGGTAAAACTAGATGAACCAAAAGGTCCGGAAATGCCTCCCAATGGCTTTGCCGTAAAGGATGCCGGTTACCAAGCGCCTGCGGCTGATGGTAGCGCTGTTCAAGTTTTGGTTAGCCCACAATCTGACCGTTTGCAATTGTTAGATCCCTTCGCACCATGGGAAGGAACGGATTTAAAAAATCTGAAACTATTGATCAAAGTAAAAGGCAAGTGCACAACCGATCATATTTCTATGGCCGGTCCATGGTTGAAGTATCGCGGTCACCTCGACAATATCAGCAACAACATGCTGATTGGAGCAGTCAACTTTTTCAATGAAAAAACAGATTCTGTAAAAAATCAACTATCTGGAGAATATGGCTCAGTACCTGCCGTTCAGCGTGCTTACAAAGCTGCCAAAGTAGGATCGGTAGTAGTAGGCGATGAAAATTACGGTGAAGGTTCTTCCCGTGAACATGCTGCCATGGAGCCACGCCATTTGGGCGTTAGAGCCGTTTTGGTGAAATCGTTTGCAAGGATTCACGAAACCAATTTAAAGAAACAAGGTATGCTCGCGCTAACCTTTAACAACAAAGCGGATTACGAAAAAATTCAGGAAGACGATCAAATCGATATCCTCGGATTGCAAAGCTTTTCTCCGGGAGTTCCATTAACAATGGTTTTCAACCACAGCAATGGAAGTAGCGATGAAATTATAGTTAACCATAGCTACAATGAACAACAAATAGAATGGTTCAAAGCCGGTGGTGCCTTAAACATTATTCGCGCCTCGGTTGCAGGGTAATCCATGATTCCAAAAACAGCAAACGCCCTATCCAAGGGCGTTTGCTGTTTTTATACCCATGAAATTCAATTTTATTTTTGTTTTATTTGCTCTTCTTCTGTTTCCAATAAAAACAGAAGCACACCAATACGATAGTACTTATTATCGAAAGTACAGCGATAAATTAATTATCAGTTTATATCAATCGCAAAGAAGGTTTACAATCGACCTAAGCCAAACACTTATTCCTGATCAGGGAAAAGGCCTTGTGAAATACATTGCCGAAGCCAATAAAGCCACCGGAATAAATTTTCTGTGGGATAAAATTGGTTTTTCTTTCGACTACAAAACAGCCATACCAGATACAAAAGCAGTAAGGCGCTTTGGAGCATCCCGCTACTTTAACCTTGCCTTCAGTTTTGGTAGCAACGATGTCATCATTGAACCGAGCATCAAACAATTCAATGGCTTTTACGATTTTCTATCTCCAGTTTATTTGCCCGAATACACCAATAACAATTCTGCCCTTTACCATGATGAACAAATCATAAGCAGAGTCCTTAAAGTAAAAGGACTCTATTTTACTAACCACGAAAAATTTTCATTCCGTGCTCCTTACTCCCATAATTTTCGTCAACTAAAATCGGCCTTTTCGTGGGTCATCATGGGAAACATTTACCAAAATAAATTTAGCTCCGTTAATGGTCTTATTCCTCCATTGCTGAGAGGTTTTTTTTTGGGAGGACATGATTTGAAACGACTCACCATGCTGGGCTTTAGCAGCGGACTTGGATTCTCAGGGAATCTGGTTATCATGAAAGGATTGTTCTTTAATTTTAGTCTGTGGGGAGGGCCCGATTTTCACTGGCGGCAATCGGATTTCTCCACCAATAAAAAAAATCAGGTTGTCCTGAGCGGCTTTCTTGAAAATAGAGTTTCTTTGGGCTTTAACCTTAAATCGTTCTATATCTACATTACATCGCTCAACGAGGCCGCTAACTTTAGTATGAAAACCTTAACCATGCGACATCAAACTTATTCGGGGTATTTTACCATTGGCTACCGCTTTAGGATGAGACCCAACAAGGCAACTAAGTTTATTCAAGAAAACAAATATTACAAGATGCTCTAGCTATCAGGTGGAAAGGGTTCAAAACCATTTCTGCAAAATGATAAAAAACCCTCAAAAAAAATTGGAATCCTAAATATCAGCATGGAAAACAATTTGTTTTTCGTAATATCGTTAGCTTATTAAAAGAATGCGTATCCAAACCATAATTATCCCTCTTCTGCTTTGCTTGTTGAACTTTGGTTCAGCAGGGGCACAGATAGTAGTACGAGGTATTCTGGTAGAAAAAGACAGCATTACCGAAATTCCTTTTGCCTACGTGGTGAATAAGCAAAGCGGAACCGGCGAGGTAAGCAGTTCAGAGGGCGTGTTTTCGATTCGTTGCAATTCAACAGATACGCTTATTTTTAAAAGTTTGGGATTTGTTTCACTAAAAATTTCAGTGGCTGATTTACTAAAAATGCCCTTGTACACGCAACAAAACAAAATTATTCTTTATCCTGATATCATTGCCTTAAAACCTTTCGTTGTAACCGAACCCGGCCTTTCAAAAGAAGAAAAAAAATATTACGAAAGACACATTTATCAACTGAAACCCGATATCAGCAGTCCAATTAGTATGATTTATTACCACTTTAGCCGTGAAGGGAAATCGCGTGAAAAACTGCAACAACTGTATGAAAGAGAATTATATTTAGAAAAATACATGAAAAGAATGATGGTTTATTTACGGTACAAAAAGGTAAACCTTGCGGGTTTCGATATTGCCGATTTTTCCCGATATTGTCCCCTGACAAACGACTTTGTTGAAAATGCCAACAACTACGAATTTTTCTTTGCCGTTAACCGCTGCTACCAAACCTACTATGGCATTGTGCCGGCCAAATAAAGGTTTCTTCGGTGGCCTGCTAATCATTTTATTTCTTTCCCTTTCTTTTTCTACTGTAAAAGCAGCCAACACCATCGTGTTGCTAAAAGGAAGTATCCCCACCAAATTAAAAGAAAAAATGTCTCCCGAGGATATTGCCTACTGGAATGCCGCAATCGTGGCTCAGGATCAATTGCTCGAAAAGGCTATCAATCTGGTTTGGGGAATCACGGTTCAAAGCAAAGAGGACAATAACAATACTTTTCAAACGGGTGAATATTATATCAGCACATCGGTTTGGACCGAACAACTAAAATCAGGTGGCTCGGCCAAGTCTTTTAAGAAATGGATTGCATCGGCCAATGAACCCGCTAAGCAATTAACAGCTGAATATCCGCTCCGATCAGGGAAATTAATGTTAAGGCAAAAAGGAAGCAATGGCGAAGCAGAAACAATAATCAGTATTGATTTACCAAGTTCATTGCCCGATTACGAAGGATTTGTTTTTTCGGCCAAAACCTTGAAGGCTTCTCTAGGAGAAAAACTAAGTGGAATGACAGAAAAGGATAGAATGAGGGCCAGCATGGCAAGAGCCGGAAAGTTGAAAGAGTTGGAGTTGATTATTCCGGAAGGATTGGTCTTAAACACCGAAGTTGCAGAATTTAGTACAGTGTACAAATTCAGATATAAGGTTGTTTCAGGGGAAGAATACCAAAAAAGCATTGTCTCCATGCAGGATGAGAAAAAGGCTATCCTAATACGCGTGCCGGTTGCAGATGGTTCCTTCCGATTTATTGTTTTTGATCCTTTTAACGGAGAAACCCTTGCGCAGGCAACACGCAGACCGCTGGAAGAATACGAAGAAGATTATGTAAGTTATTTATTGGGGAAAAGCCAGTTATCAGAAATTTCGCGTTACATTGAATAAAATGTCAGGCAGTTTTCGACTTTCTTCAACACCCGCGGCTTTGCACAAAAAACTATTCTTTTTGTTTACTGCCTTGCTCCTATCTGGTCAATTCAAGGCCCAACCACGGCTGTATGATTTCAGGTATGGGGTAGGCTTTGCTATTCCTCACAGGGCCATCATGAAAGGTTTGATCAAGGAATATGTCCAAATGGGTGAATTATTGCTATTGAACCAAGGAAAAACACAATGGGAAAAAAATAATCGCTATTTGAAATGGGGAGTAAATTGTATGTTTACCACCCTGGGTAACAAAAAGGTTTTTGGCAATGCCATGGGCTTTTTGCCCTACATGGAATACAATAATTTTTCAAGAAAAAATTTATCCGCACACTTTGGTTTAGGCATTGGAGCGGCCTATGTTCCAAAATCATTTAACATTGCCGAAAACCACACCAACATTGCTGTATCAAGCAATATCAATGGCGCAGTTTGCTTTCGCTTTACCGTTAAGGCGAGCATTACTGATTATATACACTGGAATGGAGGATTGGGCTTTACTCATTTTTCGAACGGTAGTTTCAAATTACCCAATTTAGGAATCAATACTTTTACGCTCAGCACCGGCTTTACCATTGGGCATAGTGAAAAAATATTACCACAAAGAAAAGCCATTCGCGATTCCTTAAAAAGTACAAATTCCAAAAAATGGAAACCCATCGTTTTTTTGAACTCCGGTTTAAAAGAAGTTTATCCAGTATTAGGAAAAAAATACGTTGTAATCACAGGTTCCGCAGGCGTTTATCGATGGCTACTCGCGCGGGCCATGGTGGGTGCACAGTTAGATGCATTTCATGATACAGCCATTCGTCATCATTTAAGGTCAGACGATCAGCCGGATAACGATAATCAACAAATTCTTCAATTGGGAATTTCTGCTTTTTTGGAATATAAACTCAACCGCTTCAGTTTCCCCATACAATTAGGAGGATATGTTTATGATGAATACAAGGCCAATGGATCAATCTATACAAGACTTGGAATACGCTTTGCTATTTACAAAAATTTGGTAGCAAGCTTCATTTTGAAATCACATTACGCCAAGGCAGATTATTTAGAAACCGGTTTAGGATGGAGATGGTAGGTATCATAAAATTATGGTGGGCAAGATTAACAGGAAAAAAGTTATTTCTGTTAAGCGAAAATGAATTACTGTTCAAAAAGCAATTACGAGAAGTAAAATTATTACGCAGCGAAATTAATGGACATGAGTTCTGTATCATAGAAAGAAATGGGGCAATTGTGGCTTTCGAAAATATTTGTCCGCATAGGGGATTGCCCCTGCACAATGGTTTTATGGAAAACGATTGTTGGGTTTGTCCTTTTCACCGTCACTATTTTTCATTGGAGGGCAGCGAAAATCCCAAAGGGCATGAAGGGCATTTAAAGTTCGGAGATGTGAGGGTGATTGGAAGAAAGGTTTATTTTGTGGGATGAGCTTCCCTTTGGGGTTATCGAATTTTCGATTTGCAAAAAAATGCGCAAGACCACGTATGACCTTGCGCATAATTCTTGAAAAAAATTCACGAAAGAAAATGACTGGCTCAGAATCAATAGTAGGCCATGACAAAATAGTTAAACAAAAAATCTCTAACCATTAGAATGCAAACCCATTTTGTTGCCTTCCGTGTCGATAAAAAAGGCCATGAAACCATTGTCTCCGATAGAGACTTTTGGCATTACAACTTTCCCTCCTGCTCCTTCAACTTTGTTTAGGACATTGTCCAAATCAGGGTCTCCATTTAAATAAAGCACCACCCCTTCCATGCTCGGTTTGTGATCATCACTTTTTACCAAAGCACCTGAAACCTTTCCATTTCTTCTTCAAATGGAAACATGGCCATAATATTTCCCATCATTTCCATCCTTTCTAATTTTACATCAAAAATTTTCTCGTAAAAATTTGATGCGCGGTCAACATCGGTGACACTGATTTCAAACCAGTTAAGGGCATTTACATTTGCATTCATGTTGTTGTTGTTTTATGGTTTTTACTCATTGAAATAACGCATTTACTGATTGGAATTCGTTCGTGCAAACTATTTGATGGCATTTAACATCAATTCCACCGCTTTTTCCAATTGCTGGTCGGTACCGGTCACTACCTTCAGATACTCATTCATCACCGGATAATCTGGCTCGAGCTGATTGTTCTCATAATATTTACCATCCATCGTCATAACGCCCACCTGCGGGATTCCGAATACAAGCGTTGGATCTTGCAATGTTTCCCACCAAACCGCTGTTCCGGTTCCGGGAACAGGCATTCCTACCAACTTTCCTATGCCCAAAGTCTTGTATACAACGGGAAACATGTGTGCATCAGAATAATTTCCTTCGCTCATCAAAACAACCGATGGCTTGGTCCATTTGTTACCCGGTTCAAATCCAATTTTTCTTTCACGAGGAACAAACTCAATGTATTTTTTTCCACTTAAAAAGGTTGCTAAATCATCATGCATCCATCCTCCCCCGTTAAAACGTGTATCAACAATCAACGCCTTCTTATTGGAATATTTTCCCATTACCTGCTCGTAAAAAGCTCTGAAACTTTCGTCATTCATACCTCTAACATGCATATAGGCTACCTGACCATTGGATAGTTTTTCAGTTAATGCCTGCATTTTTTTTATCCATCTTTGGTACAACAATTCGTTCTGTTCCCACCATACAATAGGCTTTACGGTTATTTCCCATTTACTGCCGGTGGCTGGATCCATTAGCGACAATAGTGTGTATTTACCCGCTTTGCGATTGAGTAGTTGGTATTGATTTGCATTCTCTGTTATCTCAACACCATCAATTTTTTCAATAATCACACCGGGCTTTATGCGTTCCGTCTCCGCAGCTAAAGGCCCCTTATCCATCACCTCCGCAATTTTTAAGCCTTTACCATTGTAAGCTTCATCGTAAAACAAACCAAGGGCAGCTGTTTCATCAGGATTTTTATACCGTGCATTGTATCTGCAACCGGTATGCGAGGCATTCAACTCTCCCAGCATTTCGCTCATCATTTCTGCAAAATCGCGGTTGTTATTAATGTGTGGCAAAAATTTAGCGTAAACCTGCTTGTAGTAATTCCAATCAGTTTTTTGCAAATCACTAACATAAAATTTATTGGAAACCTGACGCCAAGAATGTTCAAATTCATAGGCTCTTTCCTGAAATAAATTTAAATTCATTTCTACATTAAAACCAATTTCCTTTTTCTCACTTTTTTCAATAATTACCTTGGTAAGATTACCATTCACCACCATAAAAAGATTCTTTCCCTCTTTGTCTAATTGCAAACTTCTTACCGATCCTGCATCCATTCTAACCATCAATTTTGTTTCTTTCTCTCTGAATTTATGACTCCATAAATCATATCCCTTCTCGAATTTGCACAGATAAAACAATTGCTCTCCATCCTTTGATAGCACTGCATCTGCTAAATCAGAAGAATGAAGGGTTAATCGTACTTTCCGATCAGAAAGTCCATCCATTTCAATTTTTACCTCTTCAATTTTTTCAGCCTTTTTGGTATTGGTGTCCTCTTTCTTTTTGTCAGTTTCTGTTTTGTCTTTTTCCTTGTCCTTCTCTTTTTCCTTCTCTTTTTCTTTATCTTTTATTAACTCAAACTCCTCTTTGCTCAATTTGAAACGCTCATATCCGCTTTTGGTAAAAAATAGTCCGTAAACATCTGATTGTTGGCCATGACTAGCAATATTCTTCATGCCATGCCGATTGGAAATCCAATACATCATTTTCCCATCTTTCGACCAAACAGGACTGCCATTATCAAAACCACTTTGGGTTAAATCCACCAAGGTTCCCTGACCATCGGCAGCAATCAAACCAACCTGCGTTTGCCAATGATTATCTTGTAAAAACTGAACCAATAAATACTTTCCGTCAGGCGACCAATCAAACCATTGGTCACCATCGGTATAAGAGTAATTTCTTTCTGCCGGAAGAATCGTTCTAACGGCCTTGGTTGCAAGATTAATAACCTTTACAGCAGTGCGATCTTCAATAAAAGCAACTTCTTTTCCATCTGGAGAAAAAACTGGTTGAAATGATTCTTTGGTGCCCACCAAAATAGGTTCCTCTTTCAACAAGGTAGACTGAAAAAAATAACTTTCCTCAGAACGTAACAAGGTGGTCATGTACAAGCCCCAAATATTATTTCTTTCTGAAGCGTACAAAATCGACTTCCCATCTGGACTAAAGCTCACCGAACGCTCTTGTCCGGGTGTGTTGGTGATTCGTTTCACCATACCTCCTTCAAGGGATGTTACAAACACTTCACCCCGAACCACAAAAACCGCTTCCTTGCCATTTGAAGAA
>JBILVQ010000295.1:0-3751 GCA_044370375.1 Bacteroidia bacterium | reverse complement strand
CAGCGAATTTAGTACCTACAAGGAATTTTTGTTTTTGTCTGAAAATTCCTGTGAAATGAAGTAACTTTGAAAAAAAATTGTCATGGAAATTACCGCAGAGAAGGTGTTGGAAGCACTGAGAAATGTTGATGATCCGGATTTAAAGAAGGACATTGTTACCCTTGGGATGGTGCGCGATTTAACTGTTGAAGGAAACAAAGTAAATTTTACGGTTGTGCTAACCACTCCTGCCTGTCCAATGAAAGAGATGATCCATAAGGCTTGCTACAATGCTGTTAAACATTTTGTTTCACAGGATGCTGAAGTCGCGATTGCCATGACAGCGGATGTTACCAGCAGAAGAGGAAACAATAATCCATTGCTACCCGGGGTAAAAAACATCATTGCCATTTCATCGGGTAAAGGCGGTGTAGGAAAATCAACCGTTGCTTCCAACTTAGCTGTGGCTTTGTCATTGTTAGGGGCAAAGGTAGGTTTGGTGGATGCAGATATTTACGGACCTTCGATTCCCATCATGTTTGATGTAACGGATGAAAAACCGGCCATACGTCAGGTAGATGGAAAAAACATGATGATTCCTGTTGAGTCTTATGGCGTTAAAGTGTTATCCATTGGTTTTTTTGCAGAGGCCGCTCAGGCTGTTGTGTGGCGTGGTCCAATGGCATCAAAAGCCCTGCAGCAAATGTTTTCTGATGCTGATTGGGGCGAATTGGATTACCTTTTAATTGATCTTCCACCCGGCACCGGTGATATTCATTTGTCGCTTGTACAAAGCGTTCCATTAACAGGTGCTATTGTAGTGAGTACGCCACAATTGGTGGCACTGGCCGATGCACACAAAGGTGTGAATATGTTTAAAATGCCTGCCATCAATGTGCCTGTGCTGGGCATCATTGAAAATATGGCTTATTTCTCGCCACCTGAATTGCCCGATAACAAATATTATATTTTTGGAAAAGACGGAGCCAAACAACTGGCGGAGCGAATTGGTGTGGATATTTTGGGAGAGGTTCCTCTGGTTGAAAATATTAGAAAAGCAGGTGATGTGGGCCACCCGGCGGTATTAGAAACAGGCAGTCTCCAGTCAAAAGTTTTTCTTGAAATTGCAGGAAAAGTTGCACAGAAGGCGGCCATCATTAATGCAGAAAAGAATATCTTAGCCTCAGCATAATTATCATGGATACAATAACAGACGCAGGATTAATTGACAGGGTTGAGGAAGCGCTTAACCAAATAAGGCCTTTTCTAGAGGCCGACGGAGGGAATGTTTCGTTGGTTGAAATTACCGCAGACTATGCTGTAAAGGTAAAGCTCCATGGATCCTGTGTATCTTGCAGCATGAGCAACATGACGATGAAAGCTGGGATAGAGGAATCGGTGAAAAGATCTGTTCCTGAAATTAAAAGCGTGATACCGGTCAATCTCTTGCCTGAAGCTAAAGGTTAGTATCCATTTTCCTGGCGTGGTAGGCGTAAACGCAAAGAAAAACGGCAGGAATAATAGCTTTTATTGGTGACCAGTTTTCGATTAACAGCGCAACAATCTGCGCTGCCAATGCGCTCATTAAATAAAGGTATCCGCCCCATTTTTTCATATACCATGTGCCAACCACAGCAATAAATTCGAGGGCAGTGATCATTCCGCTCAAAGCAGGAAACCAGTCTCCTTTCTTTTTTACAAAGGGACTAAAAATACCAGGAAATCCGATAACAGAAACTCCAAAACCCATCAAACAAATTAAGGTAATGGCTGTAGGGCGGTGAATTTTTTTTGACATAAATTTTTAAGACCGCATGGCCTCCACTGGGTCGAGTTGCGAAGCAGTATAAGAAGGAACGAAACCTGAAATCAAGCCAATCAGCAATGAAATGGTGAGAGCTAGGATAACATTAGATGAACTTAGTACAATGTCCAAATCAAAGGCATTATTCACAATGAGCAATCCGAAAAAAACCACCAAAAGGCCCAAAACTCCTCCCGAAAGGCTTAGCAGAATTGATTCTACTAAAAACTGCATCAGGATAAAAGAACTTCTTGCACCCAGTGCTTTTTGCACCCCGATTTGGGAGGTGCGTTCTTTTACAGAAACAAACATGATGTTGGCAATTCCAAAACCGCCCACAATAATGGAAAAGCCTCCAATAACCCAACCGGCAAGGCCAATGATATCGAAAAGAGAATTAAAGCTTTTGGTGAGCATACTTGTTTCATTCAAAGCAAAACTATCGTCTTGTAAGGGCTTCAACTTTCTTACAGAGCGCATGATTCCTGTTAACTCTTCGCGTAAATCTTCATTATTGATTCCATTTTTTGCCCTAACGTAAATGGTAGGATTGATCCGCTCGCTCCTCAAATCAACAAAATTTCTTGCGAAATTAACAGGCACCAAAATCAGGTTATCCATTGAAACGCCAATGGCACTGCTTCCTTCGTAGGCAAAAACACCAACCACCTCTAAGCGATTGCTTCCGGCACGAATAATTTTACCTATGGGATTGGAAGTACCGAAAAGGTTTCTCCAAACTGCATAGCCAAGGATGGTTACAGGTCTTCCGGCGGCTGATTCAATGGGAGAAAAATATCTTCCATCTGCCAATTCAAAATTCTTCACCCTATCATATTCTGCTGAGGCGCAAGTAACCTGAACATTTTCGATGTTAGAACTGCCATATTGCAGGGTACGATTCAGGTCAATGACAAAGGCTGCCGACTGTGCAAGGTTGCTTTGTCTTTTTATTTCAGGTAGTTCGTCAATGTAGGGAGAAGGGCGGTTCATGTATTTCCACCAAGGATACTCACTATTGCCGAACTCCCATGGCCATTTCTGAACAAAAATAACATCATCGCCCATGGATGCCACAGAACCACGAACATTTTGCTCAAGCGCATCTACCACCGTAAAAACAGTAATGATGGCAAAAATTCCGATGGTAATACCCAACAAGCTAAGAAAAGTTCTCAATCGGCTGGCGGTTAAAGCATGCCAGGCAAAAAAAATACTTTCACGAAAAAGGGTAAAGAAAAGCATACAATCCGTTAATGGGCAGGGAAAAGGCTTTGCCCTCCCGACACTACAAACTTAAGAAAAGGAAAACAAAGTAACCGTAACGCCCATCGATTAATGCAATTTAACAAAATTCCTACAAAATTGATGTTGAAAATTAATGATTAAAAAAACCTTAAACCCAAAGAATTGGTCAGGAATTGAAACAATGATATCTTACTTTTGCCAGTCTTCTTTTTAAAATAAATGAACGGACTAAAAAAAATAAAAACGGTGCTGGTTTCAGTCTTTCACAAAGACGGAATATCAGATTTAATTCAGTTGTTGAATGAGCAAGGAGCAACATTTATTTCAACCGGTGGCACTTCCGGTTTTTTGAAAAATATGGGAATTGAGGTGACCGAAGTGGAAAAGATTACCGGTTTTCCTGAAATTCTTGGCGGGAGGGTAAAAACCCTGCACCCAGCCATTTTTGGCGGTATTCTTGCCCGAGGCGACCATGGAACAGACCAGGAGGAGCTTTCTCGATTTTCGATTGATTCGGTTGACCTTGTCATCGTTGACTTATATCCCTTTGAGCAAACTGTAATGGCCGGTGCAGGCCATGAAGACATCATTGAGAAAATAGACATCGGAGGAATTTCCTTAATAAGGGCCGCGGCAAAGAACTACAGTGATGTTGCCATCATCTCTTCCATGGACCAATATCAGGAAGTTTATAATTTATTGCTTGATCAGCAGGGAAGT
>JBILVQ010000328.1:0-3233 GCA_044370375.1 Bacteroidia bacterium | reverse complement strand
ATGAGCATCTATCAAACCCGGAAGAATTACGTTTCCTTGTGCATTGTAGGTTTGAATAGCATCAAACTTCACCTTTAATTCTTCTGATTTTCCCATGGCTACAATCTTTCCATCCTTGATGGCCATGGATTCAAAGATGGTATTCTTCTCATCCATGCTGTAGATTTTGGCATTGAGGACGAGCAGGTCGATTGCGTTTTTCTTTTCACATGAATAAAGAAAAACAAACAGGATCATGCATAATCCATAAATCCTTTTAGGCATTGCGAATGGCTTGTGTGGCATTGGCTTGAAAACGAGGCGTAATGACGATGTCGTTGAGATTAATATTTTCGGGCAGGGCAGCGGTAAAAAACACCACTTCTGCAATGTCTTTTCCGGTCAAGGGTTCAATCCCTTTATAAACATTGGCTGCACGACCGGCATCACCGTGGAAGCGAACCAATGAGAATTCTGTTTCGGCCATACCGGGTGCAATGTTGGTAACACGAATGCCATGGGGTAACAGGTCGATGCGCATTGTTTTCGACAAAGCATCAACTGCATGTTTGCTTGCACAATAAACATTGCCGTTGGGATAAGCCTCTTTGCCGGCAATAGACGCGATGTTAATGATATGTCCTCGCTTTCTAGCGACCATACCTTGCATAATCGCCTTGCTTACATTGAGCAATCCTTTCACATTGGTATCAATCATCCGATCCCAATCTTCGAAATCCCCATCCTGTATAGGACCGAAACCAGAGGCAAGACCGGCATTGTTGATCAGCACATCCACCTGTTCAAAAGCATCGGGAAGATTATTCAATTGCTGCAAAGTTTCTTCTCGGTTTCTTACATCAAAACAACGTACTAAAACCTCAATACCGTATTGTTCTTTCAGCAGTTTTTCAAGATGCTGTAAGCGATCTTCTCTTCTGCCTGTAATAATTAAACGACAAGCGGCAGCAGCGAATTTATGGGCACAGGCCTCTCCTATTCCGGCGGTAGCACCGGTTATCAAAACAACTTTATCTTTCATGCAACAAAGGAAGGTTGAGTTTGCTTTTTTTGTATCCGTAAGCAAAATAAATAATCAGTCCAACACCAAGCCAAGCAATAAATCCAATCCAGTTTTTAAATCCTAATTCCGACATCATATAAAGGCAACTTATCATTCCTAACAAGGGAATAAGGGATAAGTTCTTCCGAAAGGCCATTCCACTCATGATGAACGCAATTAATAGAAAAACCCAATGTGGAAAATTTTCCATAAAAACCCCTGTTCCGCTTTCATACTTTCGCTCATCGGGCAAATTGGTTTTACGCATGAGGGCTTCAAAATCATTGTCGGATAAGGATTGCAGGTAAGCCAACGTAACATCTTTCTGCTGATAAAAGGCCAAGGGAATAACATTGTCTTTCAGGATTCCCTGTTGTACAATGGCTTTTTCGCGAAGGTCCAATTGTTTCATCAATTGCTCTTTGTCCTTCAATTTACGCGATGCCAAAAAATCTTGCACATTATCCGGATTCATGGAATAATACAATCCACAGGAAATCACTAAGAGCATGGGTGCAATGAATTTAGCATTCACATAAGGGGTTTTGAAGCTGCGTTGCGGAGGATTGGGATCCATTTGCAGGCGCAACACACCGGCACAAACCAGCACGAAAGCAAAAAGGGTACCGATGCTGCAAATATCTGCCACGGTTGAAAGATCCATGAACAGGGCCGGTATGGCTACCAAAAAGCCTGTAACAATGGTAGCGAAGCCGGGGGTTTTGTATTTGGGATGAATGTTAGAAAACTTTTTTGGCAGCAAACCATCTTTGCTCATGGCCATCCAAATGCGGGGTTGACCCAATTGGAAGACAAGCAATACAGAGGCCATCGCCACTACTGCGCTAACGGCAATAACTCCTGAAAGCCAGGTCAAATCAAGCTTTTGAAAGACAAAGGCCAAAGGATCGCCTACATTAAGTTCCTTGTAACTCACCATGCCGGTGAGCACCAATGCTACCAGGATGTAAAGGATGGTGCAAATTACAATGGCATACATCATGCCTTTGGGCAAATCGCGCTGCGGATTTTTGCATTCTTCAGCGGTTGTAGAAATGGCATCAAAACCAATGTAGGCAAAAAACACAGCAGAAACACCCTTTAAAATTCCGCTTACACCATTGGGAGCAAAGGGGCTCCAGTTGGTTGGATCAACGTAAAACGCCCCAACGGCAATGATAAGCACTACAACAATGAGCTTAATGGCAACCATGATGTTGCTGGCATTGCGGCTTTCTTTCATGCCGCGATAAACAAGTGCGGTAATTAAAACGATGATAAGCAAGGCCGGAATATCCAATACGAAATGAAAAGAACCCAGCGTGGGTGCATCTTTCCAGGCTATGTATTTGTCCATCAGGCTAGCCTCAACCGTTTGTAGCGAAACACCATTGGCCAAAAGGGCAGCAACTTCTTCGAAGCCGTTTTTGGCAGAGAAATAATCCATGGTCATCCAGGCAGGCACATGAATTCCGTTGAGACCCAGGGCGGGAATTTTAAGGTGTGCCAACAAGGACACAAAATAATCGCTCCACGAAATGGCCACAACAATATTACCGATGGCATATTCCATGATCAGGGCCCATCCGATGATCCAGGCAAATAATTCGCCAAAAGCAACATAGCTGTAAGTGTAGGCAGAACCCGAAACCGGCACCATGCTGGCAAATTCGGCATAGGCAAAGGCGGCAAATCCACAGGCAATGGCGGTAAAGAGGAAAAGAAAAATAACAGCAGGCCCCCCATCGGCACTGGCTTTACCAATGGTACTAAATATACCGGCACCAATAATGGCAGCAATTCCGAAGGCAGTAAGGTCGCGCACCCCCAGGTGTTTGGATAGTTTATGCACCTCCCCTTCTCCGCTTTGGTCGAGGGTTTTGAGTATATCCGGAATAGATTTCCGGCGGAACAATTTCTTAAACATAATGCGAATAAAAACAAATGTAAACTTTTTGTTTTCTTTGATGGTTCAAATAAAAGAATTGTTGATTAAATGTTAATGAAAATTCCTGACGACCCCATTGATGCCTACGACTATGATTTACCGGAAAACCGAATTGCAGCATTTCCACTGACGGATCGCTCGGCATCGAAACTGCTTCAATACAAGGAAGGTAGCATCAGTGATCACCAATTCCATCAGCTCGACCAATTGTTGCCCGAAGGCAGTTTGCTGGTTTTTAACAAT
>JBILVQ010000294.1:0-3757 GCA_044370375.1 Bacteroidia bacterium | reverse complement strand
AAGTCTCATTTCTCCCTCCACTTCTGCCGAAGCCATGCGATGGTAGCCGCGAAATTTCTTATCCTCCTTCTTGCAGCATTTCAGGGAAAATCCATACCTCAAACATTTTTTCTCTACCTTAGAAGCCCCGCGGAAACGTTGGGCTTTTATATGCAATATTTTTACGCCCCTGAGGCAGAAAGCAACAGCAGCCTTTTATTACCCGAGGAGGAATCTTTTCACCTCTGTAAGGTGTTGCGCATGAACATTGGCGAAGAAATCACTTTGCTCAACGGAAAAGGCAAAGCCTTTAAAGCCCATGTAGAACACGCACATCCCAAAAAATCGTTGGTCATTACCCAACAAATGCTCCATAACGAAGCCGCCCCATCCAATACCCTCCACCTTTTTGTTTGTCCCACAAAAACAGGCGAACGCATGGAATGGCTCTTGGAAAAAGGAGTCGAGGCCGGACTAAACGCCATTACTTTTGTACAGTCGGCACGAACAGAAAAAAGCAGAATCAACCTGGATAGATTGCATAAAATTGCCCTGGCCGCGCTTAAACAATGCGGCCGACTTTGGTTGCCGGAGATTAACCCATTAAGTCCTTTGCATGAGGTGGCCAAATACCCTGCAAATTCTAAAGGTTTCGGCTATTGCGGAGAAGAACAAAAAATGTTGCTCCCGCAATGGTCAAAAGCAAGCGGTGAAAGCGCATTTTTGATCGGACCCGAAGGAGATTTTACCCAAGCAGAAACAGAAATGTTAAAAGAAAATAATTGGCAAGCAATTTCATTGGGCGAAACTCGCTATCGCACTGAAACTGCCGCTTTAATGATTATCTTCGCACATGAATTGGAAAGAATAAATAATTTATGAGGCGATTAAAATTTTCCTTGGGTTTTTTATTGGTCGTGTTGCTTTTTGTTTTGGCTTTCCAAAAAACAGAAGCACAAAAACCGGGCAGCAACAAAGGTGCCTACCAAATTGCCCTGTTGAAATATGCCGGTGGTGGCGATTGGTATGCCAATTTAGAAACCTCGCTGCCTAACCTCATTCAGTTTTGTAATGAGCAGTTAAACATGAACATTAGCAGCGAACAGGCCATTGTGGAAGCAGGCAGTCAGGAAATATTTAATTATCCTTTTGTTCATGTTACAGGACATGGCAACATCGTTTTTTCTTCGCAGGAAGCTGATAATATCCGCAAATACCTGGAAGCGGGAGGCTTTTTACATATTGACGATAACTATGGCATGGATGCCTTTGTGCGCCCGCAAATGAAAAAGGTTTTTCCGGAGTTGGATTTTGTTGAAGTTCCCTTTAATCATCCGGTGTACCATCAAAAATTTGATTTCCCTAACGGACTCCCTAAAATTCATGAACATGATAACAAACCACCTCAAGGCTTTGGCCTGTTTTTAAACGGACGTTTGGTTTGTTTTTACTCTGTTGAATGCGATTTAGGGGATGGTTGGGAAGATTATGAAGTGCACAAAGACAGTCAGGATGCGCGCCAAAAAGCCTTGCGCATGGGAGCCAATTTGTTGCAATATGCCTTTACCGCACCCTAATCAGGCCCCATAAATCACTTCTTTTCCTCATAAATTAGCGAAAGTTGCCAAAGGAAAACCGGCGGCAAATTCAAACCATGCATCGTTGAGCCAACGAATAATATTTGAAGGTCAAAATAAAGAAATCCTTATCATCGCTATTTCCTGACCTAGGTTGCTAAAAATTAAAAGGCGCTTTGTATATTTGTTGAAAAGAATCAAATCATGTTAATAAGGCCTTTAGGCAAGGAAAGGGATTTAAAATCTTGATGCTTAAACCTATCGGACTAATTATCAATCATTTATAATTTTGGCAATGGCTACTGAAAAGGAAAACAAGACAGAAACGGTAAATGGGAGCCTCAGTTTTGAGGATTTCCGGGCTGCGGTGTTAAACGATTACAAAACAGCAACCCTTAGTCGCGAAGCCTCCCTGCTGGGGCGCAGAGAAGTATTAACCGGCAAGGCAAAATTCGGGATATTTGGCGATGGCAAGGAAATTCCACAGTTGGCGCTGGCCAAGGTTTTCCGCAATGGTGATTTTCGTTCGGGTTATTACCGTGATCAAACCTTTATGTTCGCAACCGGCAACCTAAGCATCCAAGAATGGTTTGCAGGCCTATATGCCCACGCTGATGTTGCGGCAGACCCTACTTCGGGCGGCCGACAAATGGGAGGTCATTTTGCTACCCGCAGTTTAAACGAAGATGGCAGCTGGAAAAATTTAATGCTGCAAAAAAATTCATCGGCCGACATCTCTCCTACCGCCGGACAAATGCCACGTTTGTTGGGTCTTGCACAAGCAAGTAAATTATACCGCCATTTAAAAGGCCTTGAAAATTTTACGAATTTCTCGGAGGGAGGAAATGAGATTGCCTTTGGAACCATTGGCGATGCCAGTACCTCTGAAGGATTGTTTTGGGAGACCATCAATGCCGGTGGCGTATTGCAAGTGCCCATGGTGGTGTGTGTTTGGGATGATGGACATGGAATTTCTGTTCCCAAAAAATTTCAAACCACCAAAGAAAGTATCAGTGAAGTATTAAAAGGATTTCAACGCAACGAAAATCAAAACGGATACGAAATATTTAAAGTTAAAGGTTGGGATTATGCTGCCTGCTGCGAAACCTTTGAGGCTGCTGCTAAATTATGCAGAGAAGAGCATGTTCCGGTTATCATTCATGTGGAAGAAGTTACACAGCCGCAGGGACATTCAACCTCAGGCTCCCACGAACGCTACAAGACCAAAGAACGTTTACAATGGGAAAGCGAGTTTGATTGCATTCGTCAGATGCGGGAATGGATGGTTAAAAGTGCCTTGGCCACAGCCGAAGAATTGGATTCCATTGAAAACGAATCCAAAATATTAGTGCGCGATGCAAAGAGCCGCGCCTGGTCGGCTTTTCTTGAGCCCATCAAAAACGAATTAAAAGAAAGCATTGCGCTCATGGAAAGTCTTGCTGCTGCAAGCCTTCATCAGGCTGCGGTGTTGGAAACAAGCAACAAATTAAAATCGGCCATCGACCCAATCCGCAGGGATATCCACGCTGCTGTCCGCAAGTGTTTGTTCCTTTGTCGTGGCGAAAATTCTGCCGAAAAAACTACGCTAAAAAATTGGTACGACCATCATTTAGCACATTGTACTAATCGTTATAGCAGTCATTTAAGCAGTGAATCGAATGAGAGAATTAGTCAGGTAGTGCCCATTGCCCCTCAATATGATTCATCCGGAAAAATGGCTGATGGCCGTGAAATTCTGCGCGACAATTTCGATTATATTTTAAGCCACCGACCCGAGGTTTTGATTTACGGAGAAGATGTGGGCAGAATTGGCGATGTGAACCAAGGCTGTGAAAAATTACAGGAAAAGTATGGTGAGTTAAGGGTTGCCGATACCGGAATCCGTGAGGCAACCATTATCGGACAAGGGATTGGAATGGCCATGCGCGGGTTAAGACCCATTGCTGAAATTCAATACCTGGATTATTTCTTGTATGCCTTGCAACTGGTAAGCGATGATTTGGCAACTTTACAATACAGAACCAAAGGCGGACAAAAAGCACCCTTAATTATTCGCACCCGCGGTCACAGACTTGAAGGCATTTGGCATTCGGGATCGCCCATGGGAACCATTATTCATTCAGTACGTGGTGTGAATCTTTGTGTGCCGAGAGATATGACCAGGGCAGCCGGTTTTTACAATACCTTGTTGTCTGGTGATG
>JBILVQ010000068.1:0-13206 GCA_044370375.1 Bacteroidia bacterium | reverse complement strand
CGGTTATGGCGATACCATTGTTTATCAAGGAAACCAATATACACGTGAAAGTGAAGGATTAGAATACGCCAGTTCTGATTGGGTTTATTTGGGTGGATTTACTGCCAAGGGTGGTATGAATTTCAATATCACAGAAAAACAAAACGTTTTCTTTAACATTGGGTATTTAAGCAGAGCACCCTTGATGCAATTCGTTTTCGCTTCAAACAATGATAAATTTAAAAATGTAAAAAACGAATTGATTCAATCTCTAGAACTAGGTTATTCCTTCCGTTCAAAATGGTTTTCTACCAATATCAATGGTTATTATACAATTTGGGACAACAGACCCACAAGAACTACGCTTACGGTTAACGGAGAACCTGTTAGCACCAATGCAGAAGGAATGCAGGCCATTCACAAAGGTGTAGAAATGGATTTTGTATTTCAACCCTTTAAATGGATAGCATTGGAAGGAATGGTAACCTTGTCGGATTGGCGTTGGAATTCGGTTGCGAATGCTACCTTGTTAGGCGATAATGGCGACATCCTGGATGAGCAGAAGTTTGATCCAAGAGGAATTAGGGTTGGTGATGCAGCGCAACGTTCTTATGGCGCCTCACTAAGAATAGAACCCATCAAAGGATTGTATTTAAAACCACAGTATGTTTACTTTACCCATAACTTTGCCAACTTCAATCCTGAATCTTTGGTCATCACGGATCTAGAAAAAGGCTGGGGCCCTAACGTGGGTCGTCAATCATGGCGAATGCCCGATTATGGGTTGCTTGATATAAGCATAGGATATGGCTTTATTACAAAGGAAAAAAAGATTGATATCAGAGGAACTGTGATGAATGCATTAGATAGCTTCTATATTTCAGATGCCCAAAGCAATCAATATTCACCCACCTTTGATGCAGCAGGAGCCTCTGTCAATGTTGGTCCCGGCATACGCTGGGTAACCTCAGTAACCCTTACTTTTTAAAACAAGTATTGCCATGAGAATCATTCAAACAATTTTTGTTTTTTGCACTTTGCTCTTCATCGTTTCGTGCAGTAAAGAAGATGAAGTTATGGATCAACTGAAAGGTAACTGGCAGGTGAATGAAATTCAGTTCAATGCCGATTCTACTTTTAAAGATTTCAGTGCCGGCCTTCATACCATTGAATTCTGGGACACAGAAAGAGCCTATACCGCAACAGGAAAAGGGGTTTACCGAATTGATTATTCGGATGCTTCATTAAAAGATGTTGCTGATACCTTTCGCTTTGACATTAAGGAAGACCAACTTTCGGTAACCTACACACAAACCAATTTAGTAAAGGGACTTTTCAGATTTCGATATAAAATTCAATCCTATGAAGGAAGTGATTTATTTCTTGACCGAACAGGTATTGATACCGTGAGTGCCCATTTAAAAGCAAACAGACTTTAACCAAAACAACATGAAAAAAATTCAAATTTTTCTTTTCTGCATGATGGTCTCCTTTGGAGTATCATTCGCTCAGGCACCGGTGCCAACCTCCTTTGATTTCGAAAATTTTGTTGCCATACCCTTGGGTTGGACGGTAACCGATATAAGTACAACGGGTGGGTTAACCTACACAGCAGCCAACTCTTGTGGAAGTACTGCACTCCGTTTAGACGCTGACAATGAGGCTTTAACTATTCATGTGGGTCAACAGCCCGGTCCTGTAACTTTCAGTATAAGGGCAACGGGCCCATGGGGAGCAGGAATCTTTCATATTCAGGAGTCCGTTGATGGAAACACCTATGCTAACATGCTTACTTTCAACAGCAGCAATGTGATGCCAAATTCAAGTTGTACAACCATTACGGTAAGTCCGGCCAATACTTTGTCAAGATACATTCGTTTCTTTTATGAAGATAAAATTTCGGGTGCGAATACGGCCATTGATGATGTAAGCATTGCAGCACCGGTTTTGACAGCCGCTACAATTACAGTAGAAGCCGCAGGAAATCTTGTTTTCAATAATTCTTATGCTCCACCTATCGCGGGTCCGGTTGGAAATCCAACTCCTGTATTATTCGACATCAGAAATATTGGAACGGTAGATACCTTGATGATTGATTCGGTTTACATTTCAGGAGCTGATGCAGCTGATTTTATTTTGAACAACCCTAGCGTATTTCCTGATACTGTTTTGCCTAACGGAAGTTTACCCATCAATTTGGATTTCAATCCTTCAAGCAATGGAACCAAAATGGCAAGTCTACACATTGAAAGCAATGATTCATTGACCCCTACCTACATCATCAACTTATATGCTGCTGCAGGCGGACTTGCAACCGAACCCACTGCTCAGGCAAGCAACCTTACCTTTCCTGTTAACAAAACCTATCGCGTAGTTGGAAACTTTAGTACTGCCAATCCTGCACCGGATGTATTGGGCGGCTATATTATCCTTCGTCATGACGGAACTGCAGGAACAGATCTTCCGGTAGATGGTACCACTTACCAAAGAGGTCAAAACATTGGAAGCTCTAAAGTAGTATATGCAGGGCCAATCAACGGAAGCACTTTTAGTTTCAGGCCTACCTACATCATGGCCAATTCAACCTACCATTTTAGTGTTTTTACTTATAATGGAAACGGTGCTGTTACAAATTACAACACCAACAACCCTCTAACAGGAAGTGTAACTACACCGGCAAGCATGGTTTCGGGGACAGAATACAATGGAATTAACACCTCTGCCGCCTCTTTTGTCAGCGACCTTTCAGGTTTAATCAATCCGCATGATGACCAATTTTATTCCACCTATGCTCCTACCATGATTTACCTGTTTCAAACACGTGATACCTTCGCGGTAGTTGGAGCAAACACTTTTACTAAGGTAATTACCTGTGCATACAGCAGAGAAGAAAAATTATACAACGAACCATTTGATTGGACCGGAACAGGATACAGCAGAGAACACTCCTATGCTCATACCTGGATGCCTAGCTACCCTGCTGATAATCCGGAAAAACCAGAATACAATGATCAACACAATTTGTATCCAACCCGCCAAACCAATGTAAATGCATTGCGTTGCAATTACCCCTTTGGCGAAGTAGTTACCCCGCAAACCACATTTTTAGAAGGAGTATTAGGACTGGATGCTAATGGAAAAAAAGTGTACGAACCCTCCGATAAACAAAAAGGAAGAACTGCCAGAGCATTGATGTATATGGCAACTTGTTATAATGGAATTTCGGGCAATAACTGGGCCTTTACTGATTCTATTGGTAACTGCTCCGGAAATCCTATCAATTACGGGCAGGATCAAAATGTTTTGAAAAAATGGCACTATGATTTTCCTCCTGACAATTTCGATATGGCGCGCAATGATTTCTTAGATTCATTGCAGGAAAACAGAAACCCATTTGTTGACCGTCCAGAATATGCTTGTTTCATTGATTTTAGTACAATGTCCAAAATTGCCAATCCTATCATTCCCTGCAATACCATTGGAATTAACGAAGCAGATGAAAGATTTTCAAAATTCCTGATGGTTCCCAATCCTGCCACAGATCAACTGATGTTCAGCAGCGAAGCTTTGGAACAAGGCATGATTAACATTCAAATAAAAGATGTTAGCGGAAAGGTTGTTCTTGATCAAAATTTGCCGGTTACCATTGGCAAAAACATCTGGAACTTAAACCTGGGTGATTTAAACAAAGGAATTTACTTGGTACAGGTAAGTAACGGAAACAACCTGCATCAGGAAAAGCTAATCAAACAATAAGAAAAGAAAAAAAGAATGAACAAAAGCCTCCGTTTTTTCGGGGGCTTTTTTTTTATTTAACTGCCTAAGAAAAAACTTTGGTGCCTTCAGAACAATTGCTGCAAATATCAATTTCCTTGCGACTTTTCAATAAGGCCGTTCTGAAGGTCTTGTAAGATTCTCCACCCCAAATTTCTTTAAAGTTACTATCGGCCACAGAGCCTAAGGGGTGTTGTGCATCTTTATCGAAGCAACAAGGAACAATTTTTCCGTCCCAAGTAATCACACAGGAATGCCACATTTTCCAACAATGATTCAGCAATAAATTCTTAATGGTATAGGTGCCGTCTTTCAGCTTTTGATAACGAGAGTATTTTGGATTGTCCGGAATCAATGGATTTCCGTGTTGATAATCATAAACCTGTGCAGTTTTAAATTTAATTTCATCCACACCAATTTCGCGCGCTAATTTTTTTGCATCCTCAATTTGATGCTCATTGGGCTTTACAACCAAATATTGAAAAATCAGGTAGGGGGTTTTGCTTTTTAATTTTTTCCTCCAGGCCACCATATTTTTTGTTCCCTCCAAAACCTGATCCAGCTTCCCTCCCACCCTGTATTGCCGATAGGTTTCCTGGGTAGTTCCATCAATAGAAATTATTAAACGGTCGAGGCCAGACTCTACCGTTCTTCTGGCATTTTCATCATTTAAATAGTGCGCATTGGTGGAAGTTCCGGTGTAAATTCCACGATCAGCGGCAATTTTTACCATCTTCAGGAAATTTGGGTTCAGATAAGGCTCTCCTTGAAAATAAAATGTTAGATACATCAAGGTTTCCTTTTGCTCATCAATAATTTTCTGAAAAAATTCCGGGTCGAGCATCCCTGTATTACGCGTGAATGAACGCAAACCACTGGGGCATTCCGGACAACGGAGATTACAAGAAGTAGTTGGCTCAATGGCAATGCTGATGGGCATTCCGGGATACACCGGCTTACCGGTAACCCTTGAATAATAATAACTCGAAAGTACCCTGAAGGCATTCCCCAATTTCTTTAGGGTCAACTTTTTTAATAATCTTCGGGCCTCACCTGACATTTATTTCGTAAATTGGTCATTAGAAATGTTCAACTGCCCCAAAGATAGTCAATCGCAAAGGAATGAACCTGTTTAACAAGGATAAAAAACGGAGGCCATGGGCTCTGCTATTAGCCCTTTCCTTTTTTCTGATTGCCTTTAACTTGCCTTTACTGGGCGCAGAAAAGAAAATCTCCAGAGCCAATCATTTCAAAGAAAAAAGAGTTTTGTTCGTAAAAAACCAAGGCCAATGGTATAGCAACATTGCAGGCAAGGCTGAAACCGAAAATGCTGCCGTTTTTTTGGAATCCGATAGAATAACCTACCATTTGTATGATAAGGAATGGATTCGGGCCAACCACGTTCAAAAGAAAAAGGTAGGGGTACTAAAGCATCATGCTTTTCAAAGTATTTTTTTGGGAAGCGATATCCATGCAAAATGGAATTTTAGTGACCCGGTCGAATATTACCAGAATTATTTTTTAGGCAATCAAAAAGATCGGCATCAAACAAAAATATACCCCATGCAAAATGCCATTTTAAAAGATGCATGGAAAGGAATATCGGTACAGGCAGAAAGTGGTGAAAACTCTTTGAAATATACCTATATTGTTTCTCCCGGTGCAGATTACCGCCTGATAAAAATACAATACAAAGGCTGTGAAGAGGTATCCCTTCAGGCAGGTGAACTTCATTTAAAAACAAGCCTTGGACTGCTTATTGAAGCTAAACCTTTTGCCTACCAATGGATTGATGGTATTAAGAAAAATATTCCATGCAGTTACATTTTGCAGGGAAATGTGGTTTCTTTTAAAACTGAAAAGTACGATCCAACAAAAGTTTTGTATGTAGATCCTATTTTGATTTTCGCCAGTTATTCAGGTTCTACATCCGACAACTTCGGATTCACCGCCACCTATGATAAAGAAGGAAATTTGTATGCCGGCGGTATAACCTTTAATGTGGGTTACCCTGTTACCCTGGGTGCCTTTGACGAAACCTACAATGGTATTGTGCAATCAGGCATCACCGATGCTGTGATTTCAAAGTTCGATTCCTCCGGAACTTTTCTTCATTACTCCACTTACCTTGGAGGAAGTGAAACCGAAGCGGTGAACAGTCTTGTGGTGAACAATGATGGAGAACTATATGCATACGGAGTGACCGGATCGCCTGACTTTCCGACACATTCCAGTTCTTATGATACAACTTTTAACGGTGGAACCAATATTTCTTTCCCATCGAATGGAACAGCTTTTGCGAACGGTACAGACATTTTTATTGTACGATTTAATGGCAGCGGAACTGCCCTATTGGGTGCGTCTTTTTTGGGGGGCAGCGGCAATGATGGCCTTAATGCTTCTTCACTTCAATTCAATTATGCCGATCATTTCAGAGGTGAAGTAAATATCGATGATTCATCAGGTGTGTACATTGCCTCAACCACCAACTCAGCAGATTTTCCTGTCACCCCAAATTCCTTTCAGCCCATTGCCGGTGGAGGCTTTGACGGAATAATTATAAAAATGGACAAAGCATTAACATCATTACTAAGCAGCAGTTATTGGGGAGGGCCGGATGATGAAGCCTTATACGCAGTTTCGGTGGATGAAGCTTTACATTTATATGTTACTGGCGGAATCAATGGTCCGGGACTAAGCATGACAGCCAACGCCTATTTACCGAATTATAATGGTGGAGCAGCAGACGGTATAGTAGCACATTTAAATCCTGACCTGTCGCAAATCATTGGAAGTACCTACATAGGCACTCCTGATTATGATCAGTGTTATTTTGTTCAAGTGAATAAAGCCGGAGATGTGTTTTTATTTGGTCAAACACAGGGCTCTTTTCCAATAAGTCCGGGGGTTTATTCCAATCCGGGCAGTGGGCAGTTCCTCATTAAATTGGACAATGTCCTAAGCAATCGTTTGGTCTCAACTGTATTTGGCAATGGAAGTTCCAATGACCAGCCCTCCTTATCTCCCACGGCCTTTTTGGTTGATATTTGCGACAATGTATATGTTTCAGGTTGGGCAAGGGGTCTGCTTACCTCCATTCCTGTTACCGGCATGCCCTTGTCAACAGGTACTTTTCAATCTACAACGGATGGGTTCGATTTTTACCTAGGGGTTTTTTCACCCGATTTCTCCAATCTTCTTTACGGAACCTATTTTGGCGGAGGAACCAGTCATGAACATGTTGATGGTGGCACCAGTCGTTTCGACAAAAAGGGAATCGTATATCAATGTGTTTGCGCGGGTTGTGGATCGCAAGATGATTTTCCAACCACCACAGGAGCATGGAGTACGGTCAACGGTAGCAGCAACTGTAACATTGGCGTATTCAAATTTGACTTTGAAATAAGACTTGCCATTGCTGATTATACCCCAACACCACCGCAAGGTTGTTTACCACTCACGGTGCAGTTTAACAATACATCGGGATTTACGAATCAATACTTTTGGGATTTCGGTGCGTTGGGCAGCAGTACTTTGGCCAATCCAACCCTTACCTTTACACAGGCCGGTGTATATCCTGTGCGGCTGATTGCCACAGATTCACTGTCGTGTAATGGTTCTGACACAACGCTTCAGTATATTACTGTTTTCGAAGGACCGCAGGCATCCTTTAGCTATTCAAATCTTTCTTGCAACAATCAGGTTAATTTTCAAAATACATCGCAGCAAGGTGGTGGAATCATCAATTCTTTCGAATGGAATTTCGGAGATGGGGATTCATCGGTAGCAAACAATCCCAGTCATTTGTATCTTAACCCGGGCACTTATCCCGTTCAATTAATTACCCAAGATGCCAATGGATGCAGGGATACCAGCATACAAAACATTGTCCTAAATAATTTAACTGCCCAAGGAACTTACGCTGCCACCTGCGGAAGCAATTTGGTACAATTTAATTTAACTACACAAGGTGTAAGTAACCAACAATGGTTGTTCAACGACCCACAAAATCCGGGAGCAACTTCCAATTTGAGCAATCCGTCATTTACCTTTAGCGGACCGGGTAATTACAATAGTCAGTTAATCATTTTCTTCGGGCCGGGTAACAATTGCAGCGACACCTTGAATTTAATGGTAAGCCTGGTGGAAAAACCAGAAGCCACCATTAACTATTTACAAGACTCATGCAGTAATAATTTTTCTTTTGCCGATGTTAGCAATTTGCTTAATGACACGTTGCTTTCAAGAATCTGGGATACAGGCGATGGTTTTACCACTTCGGATTCTTCCTTTTCACATAGCTTTGAACCTGGTACTTACACCATTCGTTTAATCATTCAAACTACCCAAGGATGTACCGACACCAGTCAAATTACGCTCAGCATTAAAGACTATCCTGCCTTTTTAACCAGTGCAGATACCGGATTGTGCACCAAGGGGCCAATAACGCTTTTTGCTCAGGGAGGTGATTTTTATCAATGGACACCTGCCGCCTTGTTTAATAACCCCAGCTCTAACCAGCCAACAATCAACTTAACAGAAAGTAGTACCGTTAATGTACTCATTGGTCGTATTCAAACCAATGGAGACACCTGTAGTATCAATGTTCCCATTGACTTAACGCTAAGTAATGCAGGAAATATTACTGCACAATTGAGTGCTGAACCGGATTCCGTATTTTTAGGACAAAGTACTAATCTGCTTTTATCCGGTTTTTCGGGCAGTCCTTACCAATGGATTCCATCGGAAGGAATTAACGCTGAAGGTTCTGGTGTTTATAAAACTTTTCCTGAAGAAAGCACAACTTATACTGCTATTCTTCGATATGATGAATTTTGTTATGACACCGTGAATGCAAGGGTTTTCGTGATGGTAACACCTTGTGAGGAAGGACCCTTTTTTGTACCCAATACCTTTACGCCCAACCGCGATGGCAGAAATGATGTATTCAGGGTTAAGGCCTATAGCTCGGCACAGCAGGAAGGATTTTTGTTTGAAATATTTAATCGTTGGGGCGAAAAGGTTTTTTCTACCGAAAACCCAATGGAAGGTTGGGACGGCACTTATAAAAACCAGGATGTTGACCAGGGCGTTTATGCCTATTACCTCTATTTTAATTGTGGGGAAGATAATAGTCCTAAACTAAGCGAGGGAAGTAAGAAAATTAAAAAAGGGAATATTACCCTTATTCGTTAAAATGAAGCTAAGGTTGCTCATATACCTATTTGGACTCGGCATAATATTGCCGCAAGTTCTTTACGGGCAAGACCTTCATTATTCTCAATTCAGTATTGCGCCTTGGCAATTAAACCCCGGTTACACCGGATTATTTCAAGGGAATTATCGCTTTGCCGTGCAGCACCGCCAGCAATACAAAACCGTACCGGTGCCCTACAATACCACATCTGTTGCAGGGGATTTTCAGCGGCCACTCAAAAAAAGAACGGGCATGGTTTGGACCGGTGGGCTCATCATCAATAACGACCAGGCAGGTGATGCTCATTATCGGCAAACCCAAATTTTACCCACCCTTGGGATCATAAAAAAAATTGGGCAAGATTCAAGCGACTTCATCTCATTTGCCTTTCGACCCGGATGGATATTCACCGGTGTGGATCCCGGCCTGATGACTTTTGAATCACAATTTAATGGCGATGGTTACGATGCTTCCATGAGCAGCGGGGAAAGTTTTACGGACCGAACTTTTTCGGCTCCTGATTTTTCATTGGGTTTTGCCTGGAATCATTTTAATTCTGAAAGGAATCAAATTACAACGGGGCTTTCTTTAATGAATATCATTAAACCCAAAGACGGGTATTTGCAAAACGCCACCCAATGGAGAAGTAGAAGAATCAACGTGTTTACGTCAATTACAACTGCCCTTAATGCCAGGGTAGATTTATTGCCGGAAATGATGCTGCAGTTTCAGAATAAATTTTGGGAAGCAACACCCGGAACGAGGCTCAGGTTTTGGTTACCTGATGGTAAGGGAGCTTATTACGGTTTATATGCAGGTTTGCATTACCGGCTCAGAGATGCTTTGTTGGTATCAGCGCAAATAGATTACGGGGCTTGGCGGGGAGGAATCAGTTATGACATTACCATGAGTTCATTGCGGAATGCAAACAATTCGAGGGGAGGATTCGAGCTACATCTCATCTATCTTTTCAGAAAATTGGAAATTCCAAAACCGGGAAAAAAGATTTGTCCGGTGTATTTGTAGTGTGTAGTAAATTATTGTATTTTCTTTAAGAAAGCAGTATTGCCAAAACACCTATCAATGCTGGAAATGCCTGTATCCAAAAAATCTTTTTACTTGCTTTAAGGCTACCATAAATACCTGCGATGCTGATGCAAATCAGAAAGAACAAAGCAATATTGTTTTTCTATTCAAGGTTTTCAATAAAAAAACTCCAAATTAAACCGGCTGCCAAAAAACCATTGTATAGTCCTTGGTTGGCCGCCAATACCCTCGTTGGTGCGAATAATTCTTTTGGCAAAGCACCTTTAAAAACTTTTTTGCCTGCAGTTTCCCAGGCAAACATTTCGAGCCACAGAATCAACAAATGTTCGATGGCAATTAGGGCGATTAAAATTTCAATAAAAAACTTCATATTCTTTTTTTAAAACACAGTGCCTGTCCCGTACAACAAACCAAAAGCATTAATGCCAAAGGAATAACTTCCACCCAAATACATGACAAAATTATCACCTCTGCTAATTCGAATCCGGCCGGCCACAATGGGTGCCAATGAAATTTGATTGCTACGGTCAAAAATAAGACTGACCAAGGGACCCACTTCGCATTCTATTTTTGATTTGGTATCGAGCTTAGCCTTAAAACACCTAAACTCTAGTCCAGAGCCAAAGGTGGGTGATGCTCTTTCGTAAATCAATTGACCGTTGATAAGAAATTGTTTTGATTCTGTGGGCAAATTAAAAAAAACAGGGATGCGAATTAATTTTTCGGGGCGAAAAGAAGCGAAAAATAAAATAGCGTTGGTGGGAACAACTATTCTCGCAGTATTTCTGATAACACTCAATTTCGTATTGGAGAGAAAAAGCAGTGATTGACCAAAACTCAATTCAAAATGAACTTTGGTGTTGCTTGAGTCTTTGGATTGTCCGAAAACAAAAGGTGATGAACAAAGAAAAAGCAACAGCCCAAAAAATAGTTGTTTTAACCTCATCCTTCAAAGTTAAAAAAATGAATGATTAAAAAACACCTTTAGAGCGACTGGGTTTTTTGGCTGATTTATTTTGCAGAAGATAAAGCAATTTGCCCTTCTCTCTGTTTCCCTTCACTTGCGGGTCAACAGGACCAAGTTCATACAATTCAAAAATCCCTTCTTCTTTTTTCGATTTCATCAGAAAGGCATCCAGCCTGCCGCCGGGCCGATGGAGATAAATAATATTACCGGGTTCTGTCGATTCTTCCAAACAATCGCCCGCAAAACAAATTTCGAATTCATTGTAAATTTCCCATCCACTCATTAGGCCATCTTCTTGAAATTTAACTTGGACAGTATCTTGTTTAAGCAAATTAAAAACCGCAAATTCACCATTTAGCATGGACTTATTAAAGGCCTGATTAAATTTCCACTTTTCGTTATTTACTACCGATGACTTTTTGAAAACAGAAGGCTTTTGGGCTCCGGTAAATTCATGGTCTATAAGGGTTAGTTCCTCCTCTTTTCCAATTACAGCAATAAGGGGCCTTAACTTTCCATTTTTCTGGAATGCATTCTGGAAAACAAGGGTATCACCTTGACGTTTCATCTTTAAATAAAAAGTTTCAAAGCCATTATAAAACTCGGCACTGTCTTTTCCGGAAAAAATTACCTCCAAACAAAAGAGCGGAATAGCGCCTGGCAGTGAATCTTTGGTTTTTTCCAGAAAACTTTCGTTCAAATAATTTCCTGCAAGCGACCGTGAAGCAGCAGTTTCGCTGTTGTTTGATTTTTTATTGCAGGCGGAATTAAAAACAAAAAGCCAGACCAAAAAAAGACCAAAAAAAATTCTCATGACCACAACAAGCTGCAGAAAGGGACTTTTAAACCTTGTTTAAATAGCATAGAAAAAATCAACTGCATTTGCTGTAACCACAACTTTTGCATTTGAGGCAACCTTCTTCAAAAATCAATCCTTCTTCATCACCACACTCTTTGCAGGCATGGTCTTTGGGTTTGGTGCCGTTGGGGATAAATTTTTTCAAGGCTCGTTCAACGCCATTCTTCCAAGTATTGATGCTTTCACTGTAAAGATTAAGGTTGCCAATCAGATCAACCACTTCTGTGATGGGCATACCATGGCGAAGCACACCGGAAATCAATTTGGCATAATTCCAAAATTCCTTATCGAAAGATCTTGAAAGACCCTCAATGGTTACCTTATACCCTTCTTTATCAGAGTAACGGAAATCGTATCTTTTGCTTCCATCAGCGGCTCTTTTCTGAATGATCCATCCTTTTTCAACCCATTCGGGCAATGAAAAGGCATCTTCTGCTCTACCGGTAAAAATTTCATAGGGCTTACCATTCAAAACGCCCATAAAGGCAATCCACTTTTCGTTGTGGTTCATGAAGCGGATAATTTCAGCATCCAAAATTTCAGGGCGTTTAGGAGCAATGGTTTCAACAATTTCATCCGTCTTTGACTTCTTGGTGTCGGCAACCAAAACCCCTGTTCTTGAACCATCGCGATAAACGGTAATGCCTTTTAATCCTTTCTTCCATGCATCAAAATAAATATCGCTTACCACAGAAGCTTTTACTTCATTGGGTAAATTAATGGTGCTGCTGATGCTATGGGTGGTATACTTCTGAACAACGGATTGTAACTCCACTCTTTTATCCCAGGCAATTTCAGGAGCTGAGGAGCCCTTGTAGGGACTTTTATCAATATTCTTTTCTCCGGTAATATCCATCCATGTTTTTAATTTAGGATGGTACACCGTAAACTCCTGCCATGAATCGCCCATGTGATCGGTAAAATCAACCCTTGCCTTATCATCACTCTTATTCACTTTCTTTCTTCTTTTATAATGCGTCATGAAAACAGGTTCAATTCCGGAGGTACTTTGAGCGAGCAAACTCAACGTTCCGGTTGGAGCAACGGTGCTAATAGAGATATTTCTTCTACCATGTTTCATCATGCGGTTATAAACATGAGGAAGCTCCTTCTTCAACATTTTAATGAAGTCGGAGCTTTGTTCAATTTTTGTATCAAAGCCATCAAAGCTTCCACGCTCTATGCTTAAATCTATTGAACTGTCAAACTCGGCCTCACATTTCATTTTCATCATTTGTTCAACGGTTTCCAATGCCTGTGCTGAATCAAATTTGATGTTTAATGCTGCCAATGCATCTCCCAAAGCGGTAAAGCCAAGGCCGGTTCTTCTGCCTTTTTTACCCGTGTCGTATAATAATTTCCATGTTTCGAGTTCAACATGTT
>JBILVQ010000292.1:0-3774 GCA_044370375.1 Bacteroidia bacterium | reverse complement strand
GGTGACAGTCCGGCAGCGATGCGTTATACCGAAGCCCGTTTGAAAAAACTAGCCGAGGAAATGCTGGCAGACATCGACAAGGAAACCGTTGATTTTAGGCTAAACTTCGATGATTCTCTGGAGGAACCTACCGTTTTGCCGGGAAAAGTCCCTAATTTGCTCCTAAACGGTGCCAGCGGTATTGCCGTAGGTATGGCCACCAACATGGCGCCCCATAATCTTTCTGAGGTTGTGGACGGTATCATTGCCTACATCGATAACCGCGATATTGATATTCCCGGCTTGATGCAGCATATCAAAGCCCCCGATTTTCCTACCGGTGGTGCCATCTATGGTTACGATGGCGTAAAAGAAGCCTTCGAAACCGGCCGTGGAAGAATCATGATGCGCGCCAAAAGCAATGTAGAGGTTGATAAAAATGGCCGCGAAAAAGTCATTATTACCGAAATCCCTTACATGGTTAACAAATCCGATCTGATTAAAAAGATTGCCGATTTGGTGAACGATAAGAAAATTGAAGGTATTTCCGATATCCGCGATGAGTCAGACCGCGATGGAATGCGCATCGTTTTTGAGGTAAAAAGAGATGCCATCCCCAATGTTGTGTTGAATCAGTTGTATAAACATTCTGATTTACAAACCGCTTTCAATGTGAACAACATCGCCCTGGTAAAGGGACGTCCAATGATGCTCACCCTGAAGGACATGATTTTCCATTATGTGGAGCATCGTCACGAAGTGGTTGTTCGCAGAACCCAATACGAATTGAACCAAGCCCTTAAAAGAGCTCATATTCTTGAAGGCTACATCATTGCGCTCGATCATCTCGATGCGGTAATTAAGTTAATTCGTGAATCAGCCTCGCCCGATATCGCCCGCGAAGGTTTGATGAGCAATTTCGGCTTGTCGGAAATTCAATCCAAAGCCATTCTTGAAATGCGTCTGCGTGCCCTTACCAGTCTTGAAATTGATAAGATCCGCGCAGAGTATGATGAATTGATGAAGTTAATTGAACGCCTGAAATTGATTCTTGGCGATGAAGGCATGAGAATGCAAATCATCAAGGATGAATTAACAGAACTCAAAGATAAGTATGGAGATAACCGCCGGACCGAAATTATTTATGCCGGTGGAGATTTCAGAATGGAGGACATGATTGCCGATGAGGAAGTGGTTATTACTATTTCAAGAATGGGCTATATCAAAAGAACCCTGCTTTCTGAATACCGTACGCAAAACCGTGGCGGACGCGGCATGAAAGGTTCTGCAACCCGTGATGAGGATTTTCTGGAACATATGTTTACAGCAACCTTGCACAACTATATGTTGTTCTTCACCGAGCAGGGAAGATGCTTCTGGTTGCGTGCTTACGAAGTTCCGGAAGGAAGCAAAAGTTCAAAAGGACGTGCCATTCAAAACATGATCAATATTCCATCCGATGACAAGGTGAAAGCCTATATCTGCGTGAAGGATTTGAATGATACCGAATACCTGAAAAATAATTTCATTGTAATGTGTACCCAAAAGGGGACCATCAAAAAGACCTCGCTGGAAGCTTACTCCCGTCCGCGTTCTAACGGTATCAATGCCATCACCGTGAGAGAAGGTGATATGTTGGTTTGTGCCAGATTAACGGATGGAAAAAGCGAAATCATGATGGCATCCCGCATGGGTAAATTGGTTCGTTTCAACGAAGAAAAAATTCGTCCGATGGGCCGTAATGCTTCTGGTGTGCGAGGTATCAGAATTGCTGAAAAGGGTGATGAGGTGATTGGCATGATTACTGCCACCATACCTTCTCCTGAAGTTAGCATCATGGTGGTTTCTGAAAATGGTTACGGTAAACGTTCTGATCTTGAAGAATACAGAATTACCAATCGTGGTGGAAAAGGGGTAAAAACCATTAATATCACCGAAAAAACAGGTCGTCTGATTTCCATCCTGGATGTTAAGGATGCTGATGATATCATGATCATCAATCGTTCAGGATTAACCATCAGAATGAAGGTTGATTCTATCCGGATTGCCGGTCGCGCAACACAAGGGGTGCGTCTGATTAACCTGGGTTCTAAAGACTCAATTGCTGCTGTTACCGCGGTGGAAAGAGATGAAGAAGAAGAAACCGTAGTGCCCGACAATACTGAGCTAACCAACGAAGACAATCCTGATTTGGGTGGCGATGATGATGGGGATGATGAACCCGAAACAGATGCTGAAAACGATACAACAACTGATGATCAACAATAAATTTTAACCATGAGAAAAGTCCTCCTGACGATGGTTGGCGGTTTCCTTCTTACAGTAAATCTCCAGGCCCAAAACAAAAACGTTGTAAGTGCCATTAATTACATGACTTATTATGAGAAAGATAAGAATGTAAGCGATTTGCTCGAAGCCAGAAAGTACATTGATTTGGCTGCAGAAAACGAAGAAACCAAGCTAAAGGCCAAAACATGGGCCAACAGAGGAAAGGTTTATTTAGCCATTCTTCAAAACAAAGATGAATCGCTCAAAACCACTGTGCCCAATGCCTTGGATGAAGCGGCAAAATCT
The DNA here is from genome assembly GCA_044370375.1 of Bacteroidia bacterium. Classification (GTDB taxonomy): domain Bacteria; phylum Bacteroidota; class Bacteroidia; order UBA4408; family UBA4408; genus JBILVQ01. The sequence goes on along the minus strand of JBILVQ010000292.1, from coordinate 1,221 downwards.
TATGGACTAGCCGTTAAGTATGACGACAAAGGTAATTTTCCTGAAGCGAAGAGAGGTCTTACGAATTGCTTGATCATGATTACCAATCAGGGAATTGATAAGTATAGCAATAAGGATAATCCTGATTATGCAGGTGCTCTTGCGTCATTTGAAAAAGCAGTTTCCATAAACAAGGAATACAATGGAGTTACCGACACCCTGGTGATTTACAATGCAGCTTTGGCGGCCGATAAAGCAAAGATGTACCCTAAGGCCGTTGAATATTACAAACAGTTGATTGATCTAAAATATGGATCACGCGATGAAAAGGTAGCAGCAAGCATTTATTCCATGTTGGCCAATACTTATCAGGCACAAAAAGACATGACCAATTATCTTTCTACTTTACAAGCAGGTAGAAAGGCCTTTCCGAATGACAAGAATTTAATTTTGTTGGAATTAAATTATTATTTGGAAAGTGGTAAAACGGCAGAGGCCATTAACAACCTGAATTTGGCGATTTCCAAGGAACCAAACAATGAGGCCCTGCATTACAATTTAGGGGTGCTTTACGACAACATTGCCAATCCGAAAGATCCAAAGGCTGCTCCTGCCGAAAAGGATTATGAAGCGGCCTTTGCAAGTTCTGAAGCGGCTTATAAAAAGGCCTTGGAGTTAAAACCAGAGTATTTTGATGCTTCTTTTAACTTGGGTGCCCTTTATTTTAATAGAGGTGTAAAGCAAAATGATTATGCTAATACTTTTACCGACCAAAAGAAGTACGATGCAGAAAGTTTAAAGGCAGAGGCTTGGTTTCAGAAAGCGATTCCTGTTTTGGAGAAAGCCGAGACAGTAAAATCTACCGATTTACAGTCGATGCGTACAGTACTTTCAACCCTATCGAATTGTTATCGCATGATGAACCAGATGGATAAGTCCAATGAGTATCTTGAAAAGTCAAAGAATGTAAAATAAGGCATTCAATAATTTGCAAAAAAAACCTCCCAAGTGGAGGTTTTTTTTTTGACTAATTTGGTCCTTGCCCTTAGAACCCTAACCATTAAATGCGAATAGTTACGAATTTCTTTTTTTTAGGCAGGAGCAAGGAATTAAGATTGTGCTGATAGGCCTTTCTAGCTTTTCAACAGGAGACAAATTTTTACTAATTTTAGGAGGCTTTGTTCCAAAAAAAATTTGCAGAATAAAAAATTATTGTAATTTTGCTTTAGAGAATTATTTCTA
>JBILVQ010000293.1:0-3774 GCA_044370375.1 Bacteroidia bacterium | reverse complement strand
GAAAAAGAAAGCTGTATATAGTAGGCAATTTTGGGATGGTACACATGCCCGGTAAAACTCAAACGGCATCTTCTTACCCTTGCTTCCCAAGAGGCAGGGTCTAATCTTTCATCAGAAATCGTATTCATCAAAAATCGATTCTGTATTCTGAACCGGATATTCATGGAATATGCACTATCGGGCGTAGAAAAACCTAGTCCGCTTTTATAGGAAAAATAGGGCGCCTTGGTTGCCACAGGAACCTCCTGAGCCTTTAGTCCGGTATGAAGAACCAGCAACGCCAAAGCCATCCAACTGCCTTTTTTCATGCAATTTTTTTCGACAAAAATAGGGAAGCAATTTCTTAATGCTAATTTAATTTCGGCTTAACATTGATTAGTTTTCAACCAAAAATAAACCTGACTTATTTCCTTATAAACTTGATAACAAATAATTCAGGTTGCTGTTCGATTCCACCAAAATACCTCTTACGCCTGCCCCCTCAGCAGCTTGCACATCGCGCTCTCTATCCCCAATCATATAACACAAGGCAGGATTATAGTTAAACCTGGATAGGGCCTTTTCAATCATGAGGGAACCGGGTTTTCGGCAAAGACATTGTCCCACCTCCGGGTGATGCGGACAATAGTAAATTTCTTTGATATAAATTTTTTGTTGCTGCAAATAGCTTCTTAACCAAGCATGCAGCAACCGAACCTCCTCATGTCCGTACAATCCTTTGGCAATGCCACTTTGGTTGGTAATAACCACCAACTCGTATCCCTTATGGATGAGGGCCTGTAAAAAAGGAAGCAAGCCCTCCACCAAAACAAAATCACTCAGTCGCCAAGTGAAATCGCCTCGCTCGCAATTAATGACACCATCACGGTCTAAAAAAATAGCTTTTCGCTCGTTCATGTTTATTGGCCCATGATGGTATTGACAAAGGCTATGCCGATGCGATAATTCAACAAAATGGTAAACATGATGCCAAAAAGTGCCCCAAAAAAGTGAGCATCATGGCCGATGTTATCGCGGCCGCGCTGTGCCATAAAATAAGAATAGCCCAAATAAAGCAAACCAAACAACCAGGAAGGAATATAGATGGGAATAAATAGCAAGCCCATGCCTGCCGTTGGATTAAACATGATGCTGGCAAAAACCACCGCAGATACGGCACCCGAGGCCCCAACGGCAGTGTACCAGGTGTGGGTTTTATGCTTCTCAAAAGATGGTATCACGGAGGTGAAAGCGGCAGCCCAATACAGCAAAACATAATAAAATTTTCCCTTTTGGTCGAAGGCCAATCCATACATGTCTTCGGTAAAATTACCAAAGGTGTATAAAACATACATGTTTACGGCCAGGTGCAGATAATCGGCATGAACCAATGCATAGGAAAGAAAACGATAGGCTTGGTCCCGGCGGTCCATAACGGCCGGATAAAATTTCATTTTGTAAAAGAGCTCCTGGTTACCCAGCGCCCTGATGGAAAACAAAAGGGTTACGCCAATAATTAAATTGGTAATAGAAAGTTCAGGCATGCAGGCCCCGATTACTTTGGTTGAATCGAAAAATTCTTTTCAATCATCGGCACAAAACTTCCTTTATCAAGAACATTTACGTTTTCCGATAAACTTTTAAAACCCGCTCCGTCTATTTGCAGGTAGTATTGTCCGGGAGGAAGAATGATTACATACTTTCCCGTGCTGGGATTTACTTTGTAAGTACCGTAGGTTTCATTCGATTTTGCTTCAATTACCTCAATGTTGCAAGTGGTAATTTTAGTGGAAGGAATAGAACTACTCACTACACCTTTGATGACGGTTAATTCACCATCAACGGATTTAAAGATAACACGGTAAATATCCAAATCACCCATGCTGTCTTTTCCTTTGCGGATTGTTGACAAATAAGCGTATTTCCCGTTCTGGCTCATGCACAAGTTTTGATCATCCATGGCTGTATTTACGGGGTATCCCATGTTAGTTGGCTTTCCGAAATTAATTTCATCTTCACCCAACTCTGCCTTAAAAATATCATATCCTCCCATTGAATTATGACCCTTGGAACTGAAGTAAAGGGTTTTTCCATCCATTGAAATATTAGGAAAATTTTCATCATGGGGCGTATTGATATTCGGACCCAGATTAAATGCTTCACCCCATTCACCATTGGGTAAAATCATGGAACGGTAAATATCGAAACCTCCTAATCCTCCCGGACGATTGCTCACAAAATAAAGGACTCTACCATCGGGAGAAATAGCTGCTGCGCTTTCTATATGCTCAGAGTTAATGTTTGGGTTAACTTTAAAGGGAGCCAGAATTTCATCCCCCATTTTGGGACCGACAAGAATATCGCCTTTTACGGTTTGGTTCTCGAAACTATAAATCAGCGTATTTCCATCGGCACAAACACCAACAATTTCTTCATCACCATCTTTTGTATTTACCTGTTCACCTATACTTTCAGACTTTTGCCATTTACCTTCTTTTACTTTTGAGAGATAAACATTCGAAGCATACTTACCATCGGCCTTCAAAACAGATTCATCGGGGCGATTGGAGTTATACATTAAGAAACTTTCATCCGTGGAAATAAAAGGAGCGTAATCGGCAAAAGGCGTGTTGATAGCGGGACCTAAGTTCTCGAAAGCCACCGGAATTGGTGAACGCATCAGTTCTTTGGCATTGTTGGCCCATTCGATTCTGCGTTCAACATGACTTTTTTCAACGCCTGCAGGAAGCGTTTCGGCCATGGCTTTTTTGTAGGCCTCAATCGCATTATCGAACTTATTGCAATAGGCGTAGGCCATTCCCAAATAATATTGTACACCACTCATCGGTTTGGGCTGATTGCCTAAAAACTCGAGGAATGGAAGGGCTTTGCACTTTTCAATGTTGGTTTCCAGATAACAAACGGCCACCCGCATATTGTAGGTTTCATTCTTGGTATCTGTTTCAAGCAGTTTCAAATATTCCACCAAGGCACCGTCATAGTTTCCTGCCAAAAATTTTTGATCTGCCGTTGCAGCGGTTGGGGTCTGGGCAAAAGCCGAAACCGCCAAAATTGAAAATATAAAAAGGAAATACCTCATGTTGCAAATGTAATCAAGGGCTAATATAATTCAATTTTTTTGAGTGCAATTACAATGCCGTAAGCAAAACGATGCTGAAAAGAAGACCATGCAGGGCTCCAAAATCCAAAAAACAAACGCAAATAAATGATTTCCAGCAATTTACAAATACACAAAAATCTATAAAGTCGTCTTAAGATTTTTACTTTTTCTCTATTCTTTTGATTCCATCAAAGGCTTCCTGATAGCCCTGGTCAATTCGGATGGCCTCCAAATAATCACGATTGGCCTTGCGGAACTCCCCTAATTGCTCAAAAGACAGGCCTCTCATGTAAAAGGCATCGGCATCATTGGGACGGTATTGAATGCATTTGGCAAAATAAACCGTGGCCGTTCGATAGTCTTTATGGAAATGGTAAGCCAAATAACCCATATTAAATAGCGTATTCAGGTTTACCGAATCAATCAACAAAATTGCATTATACCATTTTTCTGCCTGACGAACGCTGTCCATTTGCTGAAAAAACCATGCTTTGCCATACAATGCCTCTGTGCTGCGGGCATCAATGTTTAGGACATTGTCAAAATATTGCAGGGCAATGGGTTCTTTTCTGGCACTGTGCAATAGTCCGAGTTGCATGTAGGCATCGTAAAATTCCTGATCGGTTTCAATGGCTTTTCGGAAAGCTTCAAAGGCGCGGGCAGTGTCGCCACCT
>JBILVQ010000291.1:0-3792 GCA_044370375.1 Bacteroidia bacterium | reverse complement strand
CGGCGGATCTTCGCAAATCTCGGTAACCACTATCAAAGAATCTACGGCCGGACAACGAGCACTTGAAAAACTGGTTACCGTATAAACACCCGGCAATCCTGTTGTTATGCTCGGTGTACTTTCTCCCGTGCTCCATGTATAACTTACTCCCTGATTCACCGGATTCAACACAATGGCATCTCCTTCACAAATAACGGTATCTACCGATGCCGTTGGCCCGGGATCCAATACCGTAATCTTTAATGAATCCATGCTTTTACATCCTCCATTTAGCGCAGGAAAGGTTGTCACTGTCATGTACACCGTTGTACTCGAGTCCGGAATATAGTTAACACTGCTGGCCGTAGAAAAAGTTACACCTCCCTCCTTCCAATCGTAGGTATAACCATTGCCCACCTGCGTTTGAAGCGTAAAGGCATAGCCCGGACATACAGTAGTATCTGTACCAATTTCAACCTCAGGCAGTGGCCTGATGATGACATTCCTTTGGGCCGATGCAGTCCCACATTCATTCAAAGCCTGAACAATAACGGTGGCTACCCCATTGTTCGGAAAGCGAACATCAAATTCATTGTTGAGCGTATCCACCACCATTGAATTGGTTGAACTCCAACTGTAGTAGGTGTCCGGTTGCAATGGAACGGAGTAGGTGCCCGTATCTCCTTGACAAATTTGTGTGGGACCGGATATAACAACAGAAGGTGGACCAATGGCCTGAATACGCGCTGTGTCTGAACCGGGTCCTACGCAACCATAATTGGTTTCAACTACATTCAAAATAAAATTACCTGCCCCGTTAAATAAGATACCCTGGAAGGGCTCGGTGGACCAAGCGGTGCCATTCAAATACCATTGATAAGAACTGGCAGGATTCCATGGTGAGAGTGTAAAATAAATCGCTTCGCCAATACAAATGGTTGAATCAATACCGGCAAAATATCCTGTAAAAGGATTCGGATTATAAGCCAGAACCGCCAAGGGTGTAGGGTTAGGCGCCCCGATCGTTAACCTGACCAGCGTACCATTCGTGTTCCAAGGCGTTGTGGAATTGGTAGCAATAATTCGCATATACACCATGCCCGGTTGAAGTCCTACGGTTCCTAACAAGGGAAGAATGGGTATGCTCAATTGCACTGTTGTATCTGAATTTGCCTGAACACTACCCACCACACCTGTATTGATGATGTTAAAGGTTTGAGAGCTGAGCAATTGGATTTGAAAAACATTGCTCGTATCATATACAGCCGATGAATCGAACATATTGATGTTGATGTTAAGCAGCGTATCGAAGCCTTGAACATCGGTTATACAAGCGCTTACATCTTGCATGTTGTTGGTTTCAATATCGCAGTTGCGGATACAGAAAGGACCATACAAACTTCCGATGGCCACCGGATTATTGGAAACAATGCGAATAAAATAATTGCATCCCGGTGGAATGGGATGACTCTGTTCCACCACCAGTCCCGAGACACTTCCCGGCAGCGAGCCCAGTGCAGGATCGTAGGTTTGTGAATTGGGGAAAGTTCCCAGAACATTCGGGTTCACAGGAAAATTTCCGTTGCTGTCGGAAAGCTGCGCAATGTAAGTGTTGTTGGTGTAAACACCGGTTGAGAAAAAGGGAATATCAATCACCGAACCGTAACACAGCGTATCAGTAGGATTCGATAAAACCACCGGTGCAAGGGTGGTGATAACATTGGCGCATTGTTGAATTTCAATACACAAAGAAGTGTCGCCCACAACAGCAGGGGTTACGTCAATCCGCACTATTCTGATTTTATAACACAAACCGGGTGCAGCGGCGGAAGGAATAGGCACCGAAACAATGCCATTCACAACTAAATTATTGAGTTGATAAATGCCTAAATTAACAGGATTGTTAAAGGTACCATTGATGGTGGAAAGTTCAAACTGATAGAAGCCCAAACCACACAGCGGTGCATCCAGATGATAATAAAGCAAAAGATTGGTTCCTTGACAAACCGGACTGCTTACCACTGAGTCGATGCCCATGCCCACCAGGGTTTCATCAAAATCACCTACAACACGAATGTCATCCATTCCGAAGGAAACAGGATTAGGATTGCTTCCTGAATTATTGATCCATCTTACCCCAATTCTAACATCAGCATGGTTGTCGAAATCGGGATTGGTAATTTCTTCGTACTTCCACTTCACCTTGTTCCGGTATTGGAGGTTATTGGCAGGGAGCCACGGACCGCCATCGGCACTGTAAAAAACTTCTGCGTAGGCATTCACAGAATCGCCCGGACATAAATAATAAAATGCCACCGTAACGCCCGTAAAACCGAGGGTACAGAATTTACCCAAAATGGTAAAACGGTCGGATGGAGCTGCAGGAGCGTAATTGGCATTGGCAATACCGGTGGTGGCATTTAAAATTGAATCATGAATATGGAGGTAGTTCCCATCGGGAAAGGAAATGATACCGCCATAAGTACTGTCCTGCGTAACAGTGCCGGGCACGATACCACCGCCGGAATACTGGTTATTGATGATCCATTTGTTTTGACCTGCATTGGCGCCCACCGAAGTATCGTTCATGAAAATGCCGGTTGGCAGGCCTTCAAAATCCTGAGAACTGATGAGGGTATTTTGGGCACGCACCATGCCGCCGGAAACTACAATCAGCAAAAGACAAAGTAAATTTTTTATCATGGCCACGGGGTTTGAAAGCGTTAAGGTATGAAAAAATGATTAAAGTGTTAAATTACTGAAAAAAAAGATTCTTGGGGGATGGGAGATTTTAAGAAATGGCCTGTCAGAACAGAACGAAATATTCTATTTCTTTTTACTCGAAACTACCTGCACAGAAAAGCATAAGCTTTACAATAGGCCGCGGCCCCTGATGAATTTCAGAAAGCAGAAATTGGGGAATAAAAAACAAATTTCATCCCCTACTCCCCTTCCGGCTTACCAAAGCGAATGGTAAAGCCAAAACCAAATGTAAAAAATCCGGTATAGGGTTTAATATCGTTGGCTTCAAATTCAATGAAACGATCGAAACGATAGGGAAAAGGGTCGAAGGAATACAACAAATAGCGATAGCCCAAACGAAGACCAAAACTGGTATTTGCAACAGTTTTAAAACGCAAACTAATGCCCGGCTGCAAGGAAACAAAACGCGGGTTGATTTGCACATTGCTCAATCCGCTATCAGAAGGCAAGCCCGAAAACAATCCCTGATCATATCCCGTAGCCAAAGAGAATTGCCATACCGCAGTGCCTTCACCGGTGGTCTCATAGCCAAGTGTAAGACCCATGCCCACCATGTTGAACTTGCTGCGATAGGGCGAAGAAAATGCATTGCGACTATTGCCGGCCTTTATCAAAGAATGGTGCAAATACGGACCAAAGAAAAATCCGGATTTGGTCTTGATATCAAGACCTGCCCGCAAATCGTAAACACCAGAAAAAACCTTGCGGACAGAAGGGCCCCTCAATCCTCCGGGTATGGAAAAATCCATGGGCAAGGCATAGGTCAGTGAGCCCTTTGCCTTTAACCCTGAATCAAAAGAAAAGAGGGACATGACCATGGCTAACAGCAAGCATGGTCGAAAAATTTTTAGGAAATTAACCGCCAAATTGTTCCATCAAAGCCGAGGAAATTCCTGTGTTGGAATATCCCCCATCGTGATATAAATTCTGCATGGTCACCATGCGCGACAAATCAGAAAACATCAACAAACAGTAATCGGCACAAGCCTCTGCACTGGCATTTCCTAGTGGCGATTGCTTGTCGGCAAAATTATAAAATGAATCAAAGCC
>JBILVQ010000067.1:0-13300 GCA_044370375.1 Bacteroidia bacterium | reverse complement strand
CGTTGCTACTAATAGCATTGCACTTAGCACAAGCGACAGTTTTAAATAGACTGGCTTTTTCATTTGTGTGATTTTGGGGTTAGTAATTAAGGTTAATTGTAAATCGTGTTTGAGATTTGGGTTGAGCGATGAGCTTCAAGCCGTTTGCGTTTGTTTCCTTCCTCATAGGCAATTGTTGGATTTTTAAGAGGTTAATAATTGGGGTTGTTTGGTGCCCGGGAAACTTGAATGCAAAAAAAATCGCATTCCATATCCGGTTAAGGGGTAAAATACCCAATAACGCACGATACCGAATGCGATCGCTCGAAAACATAGCTTCACCATTGAACACAGGGCTAAATTAATGAACCTTTCGCCAAAAACCAAAGGTCATTGCCTAAGTATTTTCACACAAAAGTGCATTTGTGTTAATATTCAATTAATTTTGAAATAATATTTTGAAAAAGAACTAAAATTCAAAATAATATTTTGAAAAAGAACTAAAATACGATGAGCAACGAAAGAAAAAGCGGTAAACTTCTTTTTTTCAAGGTTTTAGACAGTCAACAAAGAAAAAAAACAATAAAACAATAAAAAAAATGTTTTTTGGCACAAATATTGTTACAAATAAAAACGAGGATGCCGGGATTAAGTTTTAAGGGGTTAGGACTTTTTTTCCCGGCATCCTCATTTATTAATTTTTGTAAATATCATCGGGACTAAGAGAAGATACAGCGTAAAACTGTAATCTTAGACAAGTATATCCTGATAAGGCAATAATAAAACAGATACCAACGTTGGTTTCTTAAAGAAAGCAAAAATCGGCACAAGACCCGGCGGCTAAAAGCCTTAACCAATGATCACGGTCTTTTCCCCTGTTTAGTAATCAATAACCTGTTGCTCAATGCTTTTGGGGAGCTCGCGGAACTCATATTGTTGGGTTCTCAAACGGGGTTCAAATCCTGCATCAATAATCGACTGTTGAATACCGTCGGCTGTGAAGCGGTGGGGTGCACCTGCAGCCGAAACTACATTCTCTTCAATCATTATACTACCAAAATCGTTGGCGCCTGCATGTAAGCAAATTTGTGCAACTTGTTTACCAACAGTTAGCCAAGAGGCTTGAATATTATCGATGTTCGGAAGCATAATTCTGCTAAGGGCCAACATGCGGATGTATTCTTCACCACTTACGGTATTTCTAATTCCCTTATGTCTTCTTAATAAGGTTCCGTCATCCTGGAAGGGCCAAGGAATAAAGGCAATGAAACCTTTTGCATCAGCCGGCTTTTTAGCTTGCACCTCACGCAATAAGACAAGGTGTTCAAATCTCTCACGAAGTGTTTCTACATGTCCAAACATCATGGTAGCAGAAGTGGTAAGCTTTAACTGGTGGGCTGCCTCCATAACCTGAAGCCACTCTCTACCACTGCATTTTCCTTTAGAAATTAACCTTCTGACCCTATCATTCAGAATTTCGGCCCCTGCGCCCGGCAAGGAATCAAGTCCTGCATCAATAAGGGCTCCAAGAACTTCGGTGTGTGTTGATTTTTCTAATTTGGTAATATGTGCAATTTCAGGAGGCCCAAGAGCATGCAACTTCAATTCAGGGTAGAGCCTTTTTAACTCTTTAAATAAATCAACGTAGTAAGCGAGGCCTAAATCTGGATGATGTCCACCCTGCAAAAGCAATTGATTTCCTCCATAGCGAAAGGTTTCCTCAATTTTTCTTTTGTACTGATCGATGGTAGTGATGTAGGAGTCCTGATGACCGGGCACTCTGAAAAAATTACAAAACTTACAATTCGCTAAACAAACATTGGTAGTATTAACATTTCTGTCGATAATCCAGGTTACAATATTTCCGGGTTTTCTCTTTCGTCTTAATTGATCGGCCACCCAAGCTAAATCGTTCATGGGTGCCTTTAAAAACAAAAACAGGCCTTCCTCTACCGAAAGAAATTCTTCGGCTAAGGCTCTGGTTAGTAATTGATTAATTTGCATGGTGCAAAGTTAGAAAAATTAGAAGAGGGAAAACAGCATTGATTGCTTCCAAATGCGATAACTCAACAAATTCCGCGCACAAAAGTTTATTTGATGCCTTTCTGTTCGTGTAGAAACAGTGGCAACTGAAAAAGCTTGAAAGCAACTTAGAATTGGTGGATGCCAATGGCTTGCTATCTTTGCAAAAAAAACACTGATGATCAAACTACATCCATCGAATAAATATCAAGGGCCTAAAGTTGTGCTTTGGGATGGCGAAAAAGATCAATTGCTGAGGAGTAATGAACTAAAAAAAATAAAGGAAAGCAACGATAAAAAAATTTACTTTTTTTATCGTGATCAACATCCTTTATGGATCATCAACATCGCTGATAAAAAGAAATCCATCAATGAGTTAAACGAAAAAAGCAGAAGATGTGGAGCTCAATTTTGGTCATCTGTTTCAGGCGAAGGGATTTCTGAGATATCCATTGAATCCTACATCCCAAAACAGCAATTATTAGCCTTTTGCGAAGGTTTAATGTTAGCATCTTATCAATTCAACCTATACAAATCAGAAAAAAAAGAGCGTAACAAACTAACGTTTCTTATTAGTCCGCAAAGCCTAGAACGCAAAGAACTGCAGCAACTAAGTATTATTCAGGAAGCGGTGTTCTTTGCAAGGGATCTGGTGAATGAACCGTCCAATGTTTTAAACGCGTTAGAACTTGCTGGTCGCATAAAAAAGCAAGGGACGAAAGCAGGTGTTAGGGTTGAGATTTTCAACAAGAAAAAAATTGAAACATTAAAGATGGCCGGCCTGCTTGCCGTCAACAAAGGAAGTATTGACCCCCCCACTTTTACGGTGATGGAATACAAGCCTGCTAAAGTAATTAACTCTTCACCCATCGTTTTTGTTGGGAAAGGAGTGGTGTATGATACGGGTGGCATGAATATCAAAGTAGGAAACGGAATGGAGACCATGAAATGTGATATGGGAGGAGCAGCAACAGCAGCAGCCATTCTTATTGCAGCTGCAGCGTTAAAACTTCCGGTACATTTAATCGGTTTGATTCCTTCCACAGACAACCGTCCGTCGGGAAATGCCTATGTAGCAGGAGATATCATCAGGATGAACAATGGAAAAAGCGTTGAAGTATTAAACACTGATGCAGAGGGCAGAATGATCTTAGCCGATGCATTATTATACGCTAAAAAGTATAATCCGGAATTAGTTGTTGATTTTGCAACACTCACAGGGGCCGCAGCAAATGCAATTGGTAAATATGGAATTGTGGCCATGCAAAAAACGGAGGCAAAAGATTGGGAGCTTTGGAAAAATGCCGGTGAAGAAAGTTGGGAAAGGCTGGTTGAATTTCCTTTGTGGGATGAATACGGTGAGTTGATTGTATCGAAAGTTGGCGACATTAAAAACATCGGAGGCCCGGTTGGCGGTGCCATTACCGCAGGAAAATTTCTGGAGCATTTTACTGATTATCCATGGATACATTTCGACATTGCCGGCCCTGCTTTCCTTGATAGTAATTATCATTACCAACCCGCGGGCGGTACAGGTGCCGGTGTTCGAATGGCTCTTGCTTACCTTATCAAAAGATGTCAATGGTCTTCAAAAATCAAAAAAAACAGTAAATAAATTTCAAAAGGAAAAACATGAAAAAAGCAGACGGGAATCCGGTAAAAATTGGAATTAGCTGTGGCGACATCAATGGCATTGGTCTTGAAGTCATCATGAAAACCTTTGCAGATAACAGATTGCTTCAAGATTGTTTGCCCATTTTATATTGTTCAGCCAAAGCTGCAACGCTTTACCGGAAACTAGTTAACGTTTCAGACTTCAGCTTCCATCTCATCAAAGATCCTGAAGAGGCAGGTAGCAAATATTTAAATATCATCAACTGTTATGATGAAGAGATAAGAATTGATTTTGGCAAAGAAAATGAGGGAGCAGGAAAGCTCGCAGTTGCCTCCCTTGAGGCTGCGATAAAAGATTACAAGGAGGGTAAAATTGATGCTTTGGTAACTGCACCCATTAACAAACACTCCATTCAAAGTGAATCGTTTAATTTTCCGGGGCATACAGAATATCTGACCCAAACATTTCAGGCAAAGGAAAGTTTAATGGTGTTAATCAGTGAACAACTAAGAATTGCCACCTTAACAGGCCATTTGCCTTTGGCGAAGGTAGCCTCAGCCATCACCCAGGGACGAATCATAGAAAAAACAAAAGTGTTTAGTAAATCGTTGCAAAACGATTTCGGTATCAGGAAACCAAAAATTGCTGTGTTAGCTTTAAATCCTCATGCCGGAGATGGAGGCGTCATTGGCGATGAGGAGCAAAAGGTTATTATTCCATCGTTAGAAAAGCTTAAAGAGGAAGGAATGTTAGTGATGGGTCCTTATCCTGCGGATGGGTTCTTTGCAAGCGGAAATTATAAAAATTTCGATGGAGTAATTTCTATGTATCACGATCAGGGTTTAATTCCTTTCAAGACCCTGGCGTTTGAAACGGGCATCAATTTCACTGCCGGATTGCCTGTTGTTCGCACCTCTCCGGATCATGGTACGGCCTATGACATTGCCGGAAAATATATTGCCTCGGAAAACTCATTTCGAAATGCTGTTTATCTGGCGATTGATATTTTCTGCAAGCGTGAACAACATAAAATCCTTGCTGAAAATCCATTGAAGATTAATCCCCAAAGAAGAGAAAGACAAAATTAAACAGGGAGTAAATTTTTACTTAACGAAAATGACGCACATCAATGCTTTGGGTGCAAAAAAAATGTTCATCGCTTTGATGGTTTGAGCAAACAATAATTGTTTTTCCTGCAGTGAATTTTTCAATCACAGCTTTATACCAATTTACTGCATCTTTATCAAAGTTTGAACAGGGCTCATCGAGCAATAAAAGGGAGGTATCCGACAAGATAGCGAGGGCATTTTTCAGTCGCTGCTTCATCCCTGAAGAAAAAAAACGCACCTGACGATTTGCATATCTTTCGAGTTCAGCAATTCGAAGGATTTCAGTTGCAGAAAGATTATTTAAAAATGGTTTATTTACCCGCTGGAATTCAATTAACTCTACGGGCGACAATTCTTCAAAAAGTTCGAGGTAGGGAGAAGAATAGGACAGTGTACTAAAAAGTTTTTCACGAGGAAATAAAGCAAGATTTTGGGACCAGCTAACAGAACCCTCAGAAGGAACCATATAGCCGGAAACAATTTGCAACAGGGTTGATTTTCCGGAGCCATTAGGTCCTAAAACAACCACTCTCCCACCCTCATGAATTTGGAAAGATAAATTTCTGAAAAGCCATTCCTTCCCAAAATTCTTTCCCAGCCCTGAACCTTGAATTGCAATCATTGAAAAAAAATTAGCTACCGCGCATGATACCGTTTTCTGATTCCCTAATAAATTGAAGAATCTGGTGTTTCTCGGCAGAATTTGGAGCTTCCTGATCAAGGATATTCAATGCATTGGTAACATTGTAACCTTTGATATAAATGGTGCGGTAAATATCTTCAATATTAAGAATGGATTCATTGGAAAATCCTCTTCTTCTGAGTCCAACGGCATTTATCCCTACATAGGACAATGGTTCGCGTGCCGCCTTAACGAAGGGCGGCACATTTTTCCTCACCAGTGAACCTCCGGTTACGAATGCATGGGCACCAATTTTTACGAATTGCTGAACGGCAACCAATCCTTCAAGAATTGCCCAATCTTCAATTTCCACATGGCCTGCAAGGTTAACGGTATTGGCCAGAATTACATTATTACCAATTAAACAATCATGGGCAACGTGCACATAGGCCATTAAAAGACAACCAGTTCCAACCCTTGTTTCATTCCGATGGGATGTACCACGATTAATGGTAACACATTCGCGGATGGTTGTGTTTGCACCAATGAAAACCGGTGTTTCTTCGCCACGATATTTTAAATCCTGGGGAACAGCAGAAATAACAGCACCTGAAAAGATTCTGCAATTTTCTCCAATACGGGCACCATCCATGAGCACCGCATGAGGGCCAATCCAGCAACCATCAGCAATTTCAACATCTGCGCCAATCCAGGCAAATGCTTCTATGGTTACATTACTTCCAATTCTGGCTTTCGGGTCAATGCAGGCAAGAGGATGAATCATTTTTTTTAATTTAGGACAATGTACTATTTTTCCTTAACAATTTGGGCAAGCATTTCTGCCTCCATTACGGCCTTATCCCGAACATAGGCAACTCCTTTCATGTGGCACAAACCTCTGCGAATAGGAGAAAGCAACTCAAGTTTAAACACAACCGTATCGCCCGGCATAACCCTTTGTTTAAACCTTACATTATCAATTTTCATGAAATAGGTAAGATAGTTTTCAGGATCAGGAACGGTTTTCAGCACAAGAACCCCACCTGTTTGAGCCATTGCTTCAATCAATAAAACACCAGGCATTACAGGGCTTCCAGGAAAGTGTCCTTGAAAAAATTGTTCATTCATGGTAACATTCTTCACTCCTACCACATGGTTAGAAGATAGTTCCATAATTTTATCAATCAGCAAAAAAGGATACCGATGCGGAAGCAATTTGGCAATATCAAGAATGTTTAAAACCGGTTCTGCATTCAGGTTATAGGGCTCGGGCTTTAGCTTTTTGCTTTTAATTAAATCTTTAATTTTTCTGGCAAAGGCAACATTGGCGCTGTGTCCGGGACGTGCAGCAAGAATATGCGCTTTTACGGGCATACCCACCAGAGCAAGGTCGCCTACCATGTCGAGCAATTTATGTCTAGCAGGTTCATTTTGAAAATGAAGGCTTACATTGTTCAAAACCCCTTTTTCCTTCACCTTCATGCTTTCCTTTTTGAAAATGCGGGCCAACTCATCTAATTTTTCCTGAGAAACTTCTCTATCAACAATTACGATGGCATTGTTTAAATCACCTCCTTTGATAAGATTGTGTTGCAGTAAAGCTTCTAGTTCATGCAAAAAGACAAAGGTTCTGCAAGGAGCAATTTCTGAAACAAATTCACCCAAATGATACATGGCTGCATGCTGCGTACCAATGGTAGGAGAATTGTAATCTACCATCACGGTTAAACGAAAATCTTCTGATGGTACTGCAAGCATCTCGGTCTTTCGAACTGTATCTTCAAAAGTGATATTCTGGTCCAGCACGAAATAGAGTTTTTCTTCCTTTTGTTCAGTCTTGCCTGCAGTTTGTATCGCCTTTACAATAGGGCCAGAGCTTCCATCGAGAATGGGTACTTCTGGGCCATTTACTTCAATAAGTGCGTTATCGACTCCGCATCCTACCAATCCGGCCAAAACGTGTTCAATGGTGCTTACGGTTACCCCGTCTTTTCCTAGTTTGGTACCTCTTTCGGTATCTACCACGAAATCAACATTTGCATCAATGATTGTTTGTTGAGGCGTATCAATTCTTTTAAAACTAAAACCTGAATTCTCGGGAGCAGGCTTGATGGTCATGCGCACAGATTGCCCTGTATGCAGGCCAACACCTTCGATTGTAAACTCCTCTTTAAGCGTAAATTGTTTTTCTGTCATTTGAGCAAATAGGTTATTCCCCTGGGGTGCTGATTAATTTAAGTTGTTTTTCAATGGCATCAATTCTGGCGTTAAGTTTAGGCAATTTCCTGAACATCACATACGACTTTTGATAGTCCATGATTCCAAAAGCAGGAGAACCTTGTAAAACCTCGCCCTCTTTGGCTACAGAATGACCAACGCCTGACTGTCCGGCAATTTTTACTCCATCGGCAATTTTCAAGTGACCGATAATTCCAACCTGACCGGCAATCATTATATTCTTGCCTAACTTGGTTGAACCGGCAATGGCAGATTGTCCGGCAATAACTGTATTCTCGCCTATTTCGACATTATGTGCAATTTGAATAAGGTTATCAAGTTTCACCCCTTTTTTTATAATGGTAGAACCCAATGTGGCGCGATCAATACAAGTATTGGCACCAATTTCAACCTCATCTTCAATGATAACATTACCAATTTGGGGAACCTTTTTAAAAGCTTCACCCTGATTGGGAGCAAAGCCAAAACCATCACTACCAATAACCGTTCCGGCATGAATAATACAATTGTTTCCAATGATCATTCCAGCGTAAATTTTTACGCCTGAATGAATCACCGAATTGGTTCCAATGATCACATCATTTCCGATGAAAGCATGAGGATAAATTTTAACATTGGAGCCTATTTTTGCGCCAGAACCGATATAGGCAAAGGCACCAACATAAACATCGTTGGGCAAAACAACATCGTTGGCTACAAATGAGGGTTGTTCTATTCCTTTTTTATCGTTTTTAAATCTGTCGTAGGCCTCCAGCAACATGGCGAAAGCTTTATATGGATCAGCCACACGAATCAAACTACACTTAAAATCTTTTTCGGGGTTAAAATCATTGGCAACAATCACCGCAGTTGCGTTGGTTGTGTAAAGGTGTGGGGTATATTGAGGATTTGCCAAAAAGGAGATAGATCCTTTCGATCCTTCCTCAATTTTGGACAGGGTCCAAACCTTGTCATCAGGATTTCCTTCAACGATACCCTGCAAAATATCTGCAACTTGCTTTAGTGTAAATTCCATAATCCGGGGACTAAGTTAGTGGATAGACTCTTTCGGATAACAAAGGAAATACTTTTCCAATTTTCCGGAAAGAACAGAAATATTGAGTTGGTCGGCTGCTTCAGTAATATCTACAATACTTCCATCACGATAATAAATTCCAATTCTGTTATCGGATGGGTCGTAGGCATTATTGATTAGTCGTCCGGTGCTAACGAAATAAGTAACTTCCTCCTCATCAATTCCTAATTGTTTCATAACCCTTTCTTTGTGCTGATTAATCTCAGCATCAGAGAAGGGAACTCTGGCAATTTCAGTTTGAAATAAATGGCGATTCACAAGGTTCTTGCTTAGGAGGGAGAGAATTTTATCATCACTAGATTGCCATTGTTTGATGGAAACAAAAATATCTTCATCATCCATTGCAGCAAAAGACGCTAAAATGCCCGGAAGGTTTAACGCCTTCGGTCCGGAAATATTTCCCGGAAGAAAATGGTTTAGGGCCGGAGTAGCAAAAAGAGAAACACCCTTATTTGTTAACAGACGAGCTCTCTCTAATATTTTAACCAGCAATTGCTCTGCTGAAATAACGGTTTTATGTAGGTAAACCTGCCAATACATTAATCTGCGGGCAATAATAAACTTCTCAACCGAATAAATTCCCTTTGCATCCACCACCAGTTGATCATTTACAATTCGCAACATGGTAATGATTCTGTCAGAGTTAACGGTTCCTTCAGAAACACCTGTAAAAAAGCTATCCCTTTTGAGGTAATCCAGACGATCCATATCCAACTGACTAGAAACCAGATAATGAAGGAACTTCTTGTGGTAGGTACCTTTAAAAATTTCGAGAGCAAGACTGAGTTTCCCTTTAAACTCAAGATTTAGTTTTTGCATGAAGGCCCAGGAAATTTCTTCATGACTTACCCCTGGGATTAACCATCCTTCGAGGGCGTGAGAGAATGGACCATGTCCGATATCATGCAATAAAATGGCGATGGTGGCGGCTTCTGCCTCCTCCGCTGTGATGGTTTGACCCTTTGAACGCAAAACCTCGAGGCATGTTCCCATCAAATACATGGCACCCAAGGCATGATGAAAGCGGGTATGCAGGGCGCCAGGATAAACATAGGCGGTGAGGCCTAATTGTCGTATTCTTCTCAATCGTTGAAAATCAGGATGCTCTATCAGGTCAAAAATAAAAGTTCCGGGAATGGAAATAAACCCATAGATAGGGTCGTTAAATACCTTAAGTTTATTAAACGAATGAGCCGGCATTCCTGAAATTTTGAATTTGAGGCAAATATAACAGGTTATGGCTATTTTTGGGGCAAGAATTTGGGGCAAGCTTTTTGAAGTACATCAGAAAAAAAAATTATGGAAAAGGTAAAATTATTGTGGGCAGATGATGAAATTGAGTTGTTGCGACCCCATCTGTTGTTTTTGGAAGAAAAAGGGTTTGATGTTTCAACAGCCCGCAGTGGGAATGACGCATTGGATCTCTTTAAAAAAGGGCACTTTGATCTTATTTTTTTAGATGAAAACATGCCCGGCTTAAGTGGTCTGGAGACATTGACCAGAATCAAAGCGCTTAACAATGAAGTTCCTGTGGTAATGGTTACCAAGAGCGAAGAAGAAAGCATAATGGAGGATGCCATTGGTTCAAAGATTGCAGATTATTTAATTAAACCGGTAAATCCTAATCAATTGTTGCTATCGATAAAAAAGAATCTAGACAACAAGCGAATCATTCAGGAAAAAACGAGCAGCGCCTATCAGCAGGAATTCAGAGAAATCAGTAACATGATTAACAATCAGCCGGATGTACAAGGCTGGTATGACATTTACCGTAAGATTGTATTTTGGGAATTGGAACTTGAGAAATCGAAAGATGAAGGCTTAAAAGATATTCTTACTTTTCAGAAGCAAGAGGCCAACAATTGTTTTGGCAGGTTTGTCAGCAGAAATTATTTGGGTTGGTTAAAAACAAAAAACGAGGACACTCCTGTATTTTCTCACACGCTTTTCAAAGAAAAAATCAATCCCTTGCTGGATGAAGATGGTCCTGTTTTCATGATCCTGATTGACAACTTAAGGTATGATCAATGGAAAGTTATTCAACCTGTTTTACATCAATATTACAAAACGGTTCAGGATGAGTTATTTTTCAGCATTCTTCCAACAGCCACACAATATGCCAGAAATGCCTTGTTTGCAGGACTTATGCCTTCAGAAATTGAAAAGAAATTTCCAAAACTTTGGTCGAATGATGAAGACGAAGGAGGAAAAAATCTTCATGAGGAAGAGTTTCTTGCAGATCAATTGAGACGACTGGGAAGAAACATTAAGTTCTCTTATACCAAAGTTACCAATAGCCAGGCAGGCAAAAAAATGAGTGATAACATTCACAATTTATTTCAAAATAAATTAAATGTAATTGTATATAATTTCGTTGATATGCTCTCGCATGCACGAACAGAAATGGAAGTGATTAGAGAGTTAGCTGATGATGATCCTGCTTACCGAAGTATCACCTTATCATGGTTTGAACACTCAGCACTTTTTGACGCAATAAAAACCATCGCAGAAAAAAAAGGCAAGTTAATTATTACCACCGATCATGGAACGATTAAAGTAACCGATCCTTCCAAGTTGGTTGGTGACAGAAATACGAATACCAATCTTCGTTACAAGCAAGGCAAAAGTTTGGACTACATCAAAAATGATGTTTTTGAAGTCAGAAATCCAGCGGATGCTTTCCTGCCTAAATTGCATGTAAGTTCTGCCTATGTTTTTGCCCTTGAGACAAAATTCTTCGCCTACCCCAACAATTATAATCATTACGTTAACTATTACCGGAACACTTTTCAACACGGAGGAGTATCTCCGGAGGAAATGATCATTCCCTTTGCCTATTTATTGCCGAAATAAGTGAGACTGCTCTGGAAAAAAATAATTTCCAAAGAGGAAATGTCAATAGTGGCTGCGCTAATACTTGAAAACCGGCAAAAGGGTAAAATTTTTCTTTTAAAAGGAAATCTTGGTGCCGGAAAAACAACCCTTTGCGCAGCATTGGTGAAAAAATTAGGGTTTGAAGGAAAGGTTAGTTCCCCAACTTTCGGGCTTATTAATGTTTATTTATCTGATCAGGACGAAGAAATTTACCACCTTGATTTATATAGAATCAAACAAAAAGAAGAGCTATTGGAGGCGGGAATACATGAGACACTAGCCGGAGATCATTTTTGTTTTGTAGAATGGCCTGAAATCATTGAGCAGGAAATTATGATTCCTCATTTTATGGTTGAGCTAAATCATCATGTTCAGGGACGGGAAATAAGTCTTTGGGAAAAAGAATAAGACACTCCCACTTTACCTTTTTCTGCTATTCAAGACGAGGATTGAAAATTCAAAAAACAATTTTTTGTTTAAAGAAATGGATTAACTTTGTTTCGCAAATAAAATTTTGTGAAAAACATCACATCCAGAGAAGCATTACTAGAACTTCAGCGACAAGGCACCTTGTTACCTCAAGAAGAAATGCTGGAGACAGAACGAAAGAAGGGCTCGCTCTTTATTGGTATTCCCAAGGAAACTTTTTTTCAAGAGAACAGAGTATGTTTGGTTCCTGATGCAGTTGCTTTGTTGGTTAACAATGGGCACCGTGTAATTGTAGAAACCAATGCAGGAAAATCAGCTCATTTTGACGACAAAGATTTTAGCGAGGCCGGAGCCAGAATTGTTTATAGTGCCAAAGAAGTTTATGAGGCGGATATTATCCTTAAAGTTGCGCCTCCTTCGCCTGAAGAGGTTGAAAATTTAAAGAGTAAACAAACGCTTTTTTCTGCTTTGCAAATCACGGTACAAACCGATGATTTTGTGAAGCAGCTCATGAGTAGAAAAATTACCGCCATTGCTTACGATTATATTCGTGATGAAGACGGTATTTATCCATTAATCAGGGCCATGAGTGAAATAGCCGGAAACACTTCGATTTTGATTGCTGCAGAATATTTAAGCAACATCAATAACGGGAATGGCAGCATGTTTGGAGGGATAACAGGAAGTCCTCCAACCGAGGTTGTCATTATAGGTGCCGGAACAGTAGGTGAATTTGCCACACGGGCTGCCCTTGGCTTAGGAGCAACCGTAAAAATATTTGATAGTTCTGTTTATCGATTAAGGAGGTTACAAAGTGATTTAGGCACCCGAGTTTTTACTTCTGTTTTGGAGCCAAAAATTTTAACCAAAGCACTTAAAACAGCAGATGTTGCCATTGGTGCTTTAAGAGCTCCGCATGGCAGAACCCCTTGCGTTGTGACAGAAGAAATGGTGAGCGAAATGAAACAGGGCTCCGTGATTATTGATGTAAGTATTGACCAAGGAGGAGTTTTTGAAACATCGGAGGTTACCACGCATACCCAACCGGTATTCAGAAAATACGGTGTTGTTCATTATTGTGTACCCAACATTCCATCGCGTGTTTCGAGAACCGCCTCCTACGCGCTAAGTAATGTTTTAACCCCTATTTTGTTGCAAATGGGTGAAGACGGAGGAATAGAAGGAACGCTGCATAAACATAACGGAGTTAGAAAGGGTGTTTATGTTTATAACGGAATTCTTACCAATAAATATTTGGGAGAAACATTCCGTTTGCCTTACAAAGATATTGACCTTTTAATGGCCGCATTTTAAGCATGGCACTGAGTTGGGGAAAA
>JBILVQ010000082.1:0-12161 GCA_044370375.1 Bacteroidia bacterium | reverse complement strand
AGGGGTTGCATACAACAGTATTTTACTGCAATTCGCTTTCGCAATTGAGTCAATGATTCCTATCGGTCGCCATGGGCAACAAGGGCTTGCAGGTTGTATATTCCCTCCACTTTGCTCTTGAACAACTATATAATCAAAACCTTGCGCCATCAAACTTAGAGATACAGGATCTGCTACATGGTCAGATAAAAAATACCCTCCTGGAGTATTTTGAGCTGTGATTATCGTCTTTCCGTTTGAATTTGCAAGATTGGTTAATAAACCGGGCAAATCTTGCACATAGGTCATTGAATTACCAATGAATAAAATCCTTAAAGTGTCTTGAGCGTTGGCAGAAGTTAAAAAACCAAGAAGGATGAGGTTAGTTAAAATAATTAATCTTGTTCGATTTAATGGTGATTTTATTTTTGTCATTGTATGTGATGTTTTGATGTTGTCAAAATGGTGCATAACTAATTTATTTACGAAACAAACGAATGGACAATTGGAGAAACAACAAATTCACCAACAAACCGATAAAACCGGGAATAAGAGAGGCCTCACCTTTGTATAAGCCATTGCCCAGCAAAGAGTCTGAACTGCGGAAATCGAGGTAAACGTACACTGCTGTAATCAAGAACAAAATAAAAGAAATAATGCGTTGTTTTTGCCGGTCTTCAACCGAAAAACCTAAAAACATAATCAAGCAACCAATCACCATCATGTGTACATAAACCCATAAAATGGCATCGTAATAATGTGGAGAAATCAACTGTACTTCAGGTACGCGAAAATCTGCCATACTTGGCATTAGACCCTTTATAAACAGACTAAGTGGCATGAGGACAAAACTGATTCCAACCAGTAAACAGGTCCTTTTAAAGTCGGGAAGAAATTTATTCATCGTTTCACTAAAGTAATATCGCCAGGTTTCACAGCCATTTTTTTTTGGCCTTTATAACAACCTTTCGTCAAATGGAAATGACCCTAGCGACTAAATAAATTAAACCAAAAGCAAAATTAATAATTTTTTATTGAATAAATTATTTCCAATCCTTCAAAGCTTTTACCAGAACATCCAACTCAGCAATACTCGTATACACATTCGGAGTAATTCTGCAACCATGCACTCCTGCCCCATCAATAGCCACCGTATAAATTTTATGTTCTTCCAACAATCGCTTCGCCAAGTCGGCAGGTTTAACCCCTTTCATCCCAACATTGGCTATTCCAGCACTACGGCCACTTTCAACCGGTGGGGTGTTCACCTCCACATGAGGCAAGCCTCTTACCTTAGAAGTCCAGTAATCTTGCAAAAATTTTAATCTTGCTTCTTTTCTTTTGATGCCAATTTTATTTTGAAAAGCAATGGCATGCATAATGGTTTTTTCTGTGTGAATAGGAATGGTTCCTGTATGATTCAATTTACGGATATCATCCTTTGGATAAGCAGACTCTCCAAACAAAGGCCACAACGCTGCAATGTTTTCCTTTTTTACATAGAGCAAACCGGCACCCAGCGGAACACTCAACCACTTGTGCAGACTGCTGCCATAATAATCACAGTTGAGTGCATCAATTCTAAAATCGATATGAGCAATGGCATGGGCTCCATCCACCAATACTTTTACACCGTAACGTTGAGCCATGTCGCAAATTTTTTTCACCGGTAATATTTGTCCGGTAATATTAATCATGTGGCAAAGCATGATCATGCGGGTTTGAGGAGTAATTGCCTTTTCATACAAAGACACAATTTCTTCATCAGATGAGGGATGAAGTGGAATGGATATTATTTTGTTAATGATTCCCTGTCTTTGCGCCTGCTGTTTAAACATATCGAGCATGGAGCCATAGTCCTGTTCTGCCATGATGGCTTCATCGCCTGATTTCCAAGGAAAGCCGGAAATAACGGTATCCAGCGATTCGGTGGTGTTGCGGGTAACGATGAGTTCATTGTAGGAACAGCCAACAAAATCGGCCAATGCCTTTCGTGTGGCAATGCGATCATCGCTCATCTTTGTTCTCATGTAATAAGAACCTTCACGGTTTTGATCCGCAATTTCCTTTAAATATGCTTTCATGACTTCATTGGGAAGGATGTTATAATATCCATTCTCCAAATTGATGTAATCAGGCTTTAGCAAATATTCATTGCGGATGTTTTGCCAAAACAATTCATCATCGTCCGAAATTCCCTCTCCACCCATGAAGGCTCGTTCTGCTTTCAATTGCAAAGGAATGGCCATACTGCCGAGGGCCATGGTTTTGATAAAATCGCGTTTATTCATCTTCTATTGTTCTTTCAAAGGTAAATAACTTAAAAGGGAAATTTATCAACCGGTCGAAATTTTTTATAACTTAGAGGAATAATTCTTTCAGCATGCAGGATAAACTCACCTTTCAATTTATCAGCGAACCTACCGATGTGAATTTTGGCGGCAAAGTGCACGGTGGTTCCGTCATGAAATGGATAGACCAAACCGCTTATGCATGTGCTGCTGCCTATGCAGAAGGCTATTGCGTAACCGTTTATGTTGGTGGAATACGATTTTATTCACCCATTCACATTGGCGATTTGGTAAAAATAAATTCAAGGGTCATATATACCGGACAAACCAGCATCCACATTGCAGTTGATGTTTATACACGAAAAATTTCGGAGAAAAAATACCGGAAAACTACCCATTGTGTTGTGGTTTTCGTGGCGGTTGACGAAAACGGAAAGCCCAAGTTATGTGCTCCTTTTGTACCTAAATCAGACCTGGAAAAAAATCTGCAAAAATATGCCCTCAAATTAATTGAACTGAGGAAAAATATTGAGGCAGAAATGGCTCCCTTCCTGAAAGATTATTTGTGATTCCAAGTCCATCCACCATCTAATGATCTACAAAAAATAATTCCATCGGACCTTTGCCCTTTACCTGAATAATTCCACGAGAGCTGCATTTTATTTGGTTTTTTATCAAATGGTAAGTTGTAGCTGAAATACAGACTCTACCGGATTCACCATGACTTTCCATCCTGCTGGCAGTATTCACAGTGTCGCCCCAAATATCGTAAGCAAATTTTCTGGTGCCAACAATACCGGCTACAACAGGACCTGAATGAATACCAATTCTCACATTGAATTTACCGCCTTCCTTCTTTCGTTTTTCTGTAAATGAAATCAATTCCTGCGCTGCTTTTACCACCTTCAGGGCATGTTCGTTTTCCTCATGTGGCAATCCTGAAACTGCCAAGTAAGCATCGCCAATGGTTTTGATTTTCTCTAAACCATGTCGGGTTATGATTTCATCGAAGGCAGAAAAACAGAGATGAATTTCATCAACCAATTCGCGTGCGCTAAGCTTCTCGCTGATTTGAGAAAAACCAACAAAATCGGTAAAGAGAACGGTTACATGCTCATATTGCTGCGGTAGGGCTTCACCCTTTTCTTTTAAAGAATTGGCCACCTCTACCGGTAAAATATTCAGGAGCAAATCTTCACTTCTTTTTTTCTCAATGGAAATTCTGTTTCTATGTCGAAACAACAAGTAAAGAACAACCACCAAAAGGAACAGAACGGCCAATACCAAATAGGTAAAAGTTCGCTGCCGTTCAATGGTTAACTCATAAATTTTATTTTTTTGTACTGTTTGCAAACTATCCGCTTGCTGCTTTTTTTCAAACTCGAATCCAAGTCTCATTTCGGTGGCGACACGGGTATTCTCAGCATTAAAAACTGAGTCTTTAGCCGCTGTAAACTTTTTATAATAAGCCAGAGATGACGGAAAGTTTTGCAAACTTTCTTCCACCTCACTCATCGACTTGTAAAACAATTGAACATTGCTTAAGTCATGCAATTCCTCGAATAGAACAATAGCACTGTCAAGATAAGCTTTAGAAAGATTGAGCGCTTTCTTTTTGTTGCCTTGAAAAAGTTGCTAAAGGGCCGGAGCAGAATCTTCTTTCGCAATGGTAAGATAAAGGTTACCGATGCTGCTCAAATGAACGGCCCTATAACTCCGATTTCCTGATTGCCTGTTAATGGCAAGTCCTTTAAAAAATAATTCCAGCGCTTTTTCATAGTCTTTGGCATCCAGATAAATATTGGCCATGTTGCTGATGGTAGATTCGTTGCCAAGGATATCGCCCATTGCTTCGCGAATAAGGATTGCCTTTTGGTATTGTTCCAAAGCATCGTTGGTTCTTTTCAACCGCGTATAAAGTACACCAAGGTTGTTATGGGTTTTGGCCATACCATTTTTCATGGCCAGCAATTCAAATTTCTTCAAGGCAAGCAGAAGGTACTTTTCGGCATTCAGATAGTCCTCTGTATTGGAGTAATTCTGACCAATGCTAAGATAAACCTTGGCTATACCGCTTTGAAAATTTTGTTTTTCGTATATCCTGAGGGCCTTAAAAAAATATTCAAGGGCAACAATAAATTCTGATTGGGTTGAATAACCCAAACCTATATTACGATAAGCACCGGCCAGGCCAAGGGGAAAAGAAATTTTTTCGGAAAGATTGGCCGCTTTTTGTCCGTATTGGATGCATTGTTCGGGCTTGTTGGAGGCCAGGTAAAAACTAATATCGAGCAGTTGGTTGACCTTGTTCGTATCTTCTTTCATTGATGGAAGTCCTGCAATCAATGAATCGGTGAGGGTGCTCAAAGAGCCTTGTGCATGTATGAAAAAAGGTTGCAACAAACCCCAAAGCAAAGCCGGAAAAAATATCTTTTTCAAGCTTATTCCAAACCCTCTTTGGGGTGTATCATTGTATTGCTTTAAATGAGTGACCATATTTTCAGAAGCCCGAATGTATAAAATTTTAAGCAGTTGCTACCCAATGGCTACTCAATCGCATGTACAAAAAAAAAGATTATATTTGAACAAAGAATAATAGCAAAGGCATGAGAACCCCGCTGAAACCATGGTTTTTAGGGATGGTGATCCTCACCATGTTGGCAGGCAATAAAATGCATGCACAATCGATTCAAGCAGGTATGCATACAGGCAATGAATACTTTGTTGATTTGGTGCCCGACAGTGCCAATGTGGCTATTCACAACGGACCATGCGCCTTTTATTCCCTGGATTTAAATGGAGATGGTGTTCCGGATTTCAATTTAGTGGCTGCCAATTCCGGCGGACTAGGGGGCAATTCTTCCTCAACCTCTATTCAATGTCTCGACAGCAATCAGGTAGCCTGGGCTGCCTACGATTCCTGTTTTGGCATGAGTGGTTTTGTTTATGCCACACGCATTGCCAAAGCCTTTGCGCAAGGGGAAGTGATTGACCAGAATGCACAATGGACCAAAACGCAAACAACCCTTGCCGCCAGTAGTTATGTGATGAATACTTATAGTTGTAATCTTGGCCTCAATGGGGCTAACCCTATTTTTCTTGGGTTGAAATTGTTTACCGCGAACGACACTATTTACGGTTGGTTGAAGCTAAGCGCACTAGCCTCCGGTTCCTTTACGCTTGCCGAATACGGCTGCACTGCTAATACGGCAAATTTAAAAGATTTAACAGCAAGTAATCAACTTAACATTTCACCCAATCCTTGTACTAATTATTTAAACTTAAACTTTGAATCAATGCCATCTATTGCCATGATAGCGGTGAGTGATGCAGCCGGAAGGATTGTTTTTTCAGACCATTTAACCAACTACCCATCCATGCAGATAGATGTTTCACATTGGGACAATGGTTATTATCACTTGCAACTTATTAACGGCAACCACCAAAGACTTAATACAAAATTCATCATTGTCCATTAATGCTTCACTGCATTTTCCATCAAGCATGAAAAAAATTTGCTCCCTTCTGTTGTTGTTAATCGCTATTAATAAAACCCTCTATGCAGGCGGCTTTCAGGTAAATTTACAAAGTGCTCGTCAAACCGGGATGGCTCACACCGGTACAGGTCTATTAAAAGACAATTCATTATTGTTCTTTAATCCGGGCGGTGTAGCACTTTTAGATTCATTGCAGGGAATCAATGTTGGTGGGTCGTTTATTTTTCCAAGGGTAGAATTCAAAGATCCGGGTGGCAATTATTTTGCGCAACCGGAAAAACACGTGGGCACACCTTTTCATGCCTATGCCAATTTCAGATGGAAGAAATTTTCGGCCCTGCATTTCGGATTGGCGGTTTACACACCTTTTGGAAGTCGTTTGCAATGGCCCGATGATTGGAAAGGAAAATTCCTTATTCAGGAAATCAATCTTAAAACCATTTTCATTCAACCAACCCTCTCCTACCGCATTACACCCAAACTCGGTATTGGTTTTGGTTTTGTTTTCGCTACGGGTAGTTTTTCTTTGCGTAAAGCCATTCCATTGCAAAACAAAGATGGTGCTTACGGTCAGGCTTCGCTCAATGGTGATGCCAAAGGACAAGGCTTTAATGCAGGAATCTTTTATCAGTTGAACAAACAGTTTTCTCTTGGCTTTAACTATCGTTCCAAAGTGAAAGCAAGTATTAAGCAAGGTAGTGCAAACTTTACGGTGCCCGCTTCGGTGGCAGAATTTTTCCCCAACACCAATTTTAGCACAGGATTATCATTGCCTTCGGTGAGTACCTTGGGCATAGGATACCAAATGACCGAGAAAATTCAATTGGCCTTTGATTTCAATTACATTGGTTGGAGCGCCTATGATTCTTTGATTATTGATTTCACCGACAATACAGAAAAATTGGCAGATGTGCGCTCTCCGCGTCAATACAAAAACACCTTTATTGCGCGCAGCGGTATCAATGTTCAATTGAGTAAAAAACTGGAAGTAAGAAGCGGAATTTATTATGATTTGTCGCCTGTTCAAGACGGGTATTTAAGTCCTGAAACACCAGATTCCGATAAGCTTGGACTCTCCGCCGGTCTGAGTTATACCTTTACCAAATGGTTGGTGGCAGATGCTGCTTTTCTCTACACGAAAGGGCGTTCGAGAACGGATACCAACTTGGAAACACAATTTGAAGCCAACTACAAAACCAGCTCGGTTATACCTTGCATTGCTCTTAGAATAAATTTTTGATGAGGAAATCTCTTGATTAATCCTTAACTTTACAGAAACCTGTTTTCAATGAAAAAAATCTTTACCTCCCTCACGCTCTTCGCAGCCATTTTATTAAACGGATTTGATAGCAAGGCTCAATGCACGGGTGAGCGATACAACAGCTTTGTATTTCCGGGCAACCCGGTTGTCACCTCCAATATTCAATACGGCAGCAACATTAGTTATAACAATGTGGCCATCAATTTAAAATTGGATGTATATGAGCCCTTGGGTGACACACTTTCTATTCGTCCGCTGGTAATCATAGCGCATGGAGGAAGTTTTGTGGGCGGGTCAAAAACCGGACCTGATGTAGTTCCTTTGTGTAAAGATTTGGCCAAATTGGGTTATGTAGTTGCCTCCATCGAATATCGTTTGGGGATGACGAATTTTCCTTTTCCCGGACCGGATTCCTCAGACGCAACAGAAGCGGTTATGCGTGCCGTTCAGGATGCAAGGGCAGCAGTGCGTTTTTTCAGAAAAGATGCTGCTACCAGCAATACCTATAAAATAGACCCGGCGAACATTTATTTTGGCGGTGTGTCGGCCGGTGGTTTTGTTGCTTTACAATTGGCTTATCTTGATGAGCTAAGCGAAATACCTGCTTTTGTGGATACAACGGTGAATGGATTAAGTGGCGGACTGGCAGGAAACTCTGGCAATCCGGGATACAGTTCAGAAGTAAAGGCGATCATCAATATTTGTGGTGCCTTGGGTGATACAGCCTGGATGAAGCCGGGCGATGAACCTGTTTTAAATTTTCATGGCACCAATGATGGGACAGTGCCCTATGGCTCAGCCACCATTACCTTGGTAGGTTTGTTCCCAATCATGCCGGTGGATGGAAGCTTTAGTGTGGATAAAAAAGCCGATCAATTGGGTCTAACGAATTGTTTCGAAATTTATGAAGGACAAGACCATGTGCCTCACGCAAGCAATGCTTCTTATTATGACACCACGCTGGTCATCATGCGTAATTTTCTGCTACACTACCAATGCAATGCACCTTTGGTTTGCGGTTATAACGGACCCATTCAAACCGGCCTGGAAGAAAATTCAATGAATGAATCCTTGCTTATTTTCCCGAATCCTGCTAGTGGTTTCCTAAACTTTCAGTGGCAAGAATACAAAGGGCAAATTTATAGTCTGCGATTGATGAATGCTTACGGACAATTCGTGTTACAGGAAGAAAATTTGAGAAAAGAAAATGTACAATTAAACACGGGTAACATTGCCCCAGGAATTTATTTGTTACAGATAATGAGTGGAGAAAAAAGTGAGAGCATGAGGG
Source organism: Bacteroidia bacterium (assembly GCA_044370375.1). Lineage (GTDB taxonomy): Bacteria > Bacteroidota > Bacteroidia > UBA4408 > UBA4408 > JBILVQ01. Next base: position 3,842 of record JBILVQ010000082.1, on the reverse strand, counting down.
TTGTGGTTCGTTAGAATGGGCCTTTTTGTCTGCATCTGATGGGCAAAATGAGAGAATGAACCTGAGGGAATTGCCTGCTTATAGATTGTTTTGGAATACCCTAATTTTCCAAATAACGAAACTAATCACTTAAGATTAACTTAAAGGTTTTGCCCTCGTCACGGGTATTAACATTCAAAAAATAAAAACCTTTGGGTAATTCACCAAGGTCAATTTGCACCTCATTCTTATCAGTATTAATGGACTTTAACTTTTGACCAAGGTTATTATAAAGCACTAATTCTTTTTGCCCAGCATGGAAGGATAAAAAACGAATATTTACCTCATTTTGTGCAGGGTTGGGATATAGCTCAACTTTAAGATTGTTAATTAATTCTTCTGAACCCAATTGCAAACAAAAAAGAAAATCAAATACAACTTCGTAAAAAACATTCCCCTCATAAAAACATAATAAACTTGTTCCGCTTTCAAAGAATGGAAAATACTGAAAAATAGGCAATAAACTACCAATTCCCTCAATCCAAACCATATCAAACAGCGGGTCGATACTGGAACTCAAGGTCCACTTTTTGAGATTTTCTCCATTAATGCTAATGGTATCAATTTGAGTAACCGTAAGAAAATGATCAAGGGAATCCAACCTTACCTGGAAGATTGAATCTCCGACTTGCATGCCGAAATCATACAATAAACACTCTGAGCTATCGCAATCATCACGCCATGTCGGTCCTTCATCAATAGAGAAATCAAGATAATAAACTTTAAGTGAATCTTTCCGATAAGCACCAATCAGATCCGCACCCAAATAAGAGTGTAACCACCCGAAAACAGCTTATGATATACAAGATTGTTAATGGTGGTATCACCGGAAATATATTAGGTTAAGTATGCTACCTGCGAACCTGTGCCTGCAGAATTTTGTCGTCTATATTCGTAAACCCAAACAGCTGATGAGTCAGGAAAAGGCCTTTAAATTTGTGCATTGGCAGAAAGACAAAATGAAACAACCATCATCAGAAAAAAAACAATCTTTTTCATGGTTGGATTAGCTAAAATTTTATTGCTTTACAATCCTCCGAGTAGCTATTCCCTTAGACGTCTGAACGCGGCAGAAATAAACACCTGCCGGCAAAGCCCCTACTTGAATGCTTTCATTGGAACGAATGTTGTTTTTACTTAACATCACTTTTCCTTCAATGGAGTATATGCTTAACTGTCCGAACTCTTTTTCATTATCCGAGAAATTAAACACTACCTGCTCTCCTGCCGGGTTTGGTGAAACAGTCAAATAATAGCTTTCCAACATAACAGCGCTTTCACCCAAAGGCATTTGAATGGTATCGGCTGTGGTGTTGGTAATAATGGGCGGATTAAAATCGAAAATAATTCCGGCCCTGTTGTTGATGACGGTGAATGGATTAAGGTCCACTTTGGTTTTGATGCTAAAGCTTACAAAGCCATTGCTTCCCAATAAATCGCTACCGCTATCGGGTAACATGATGTTATAAAAAATAAAGTTGGCCACCCCATTTCCATCCATCACGAAATTCATTGGATGCGAAGACCCGGTAATTTGAAAAGAATTGATTTGAAGATTCTGATCGAGCGTATCTCTTACAATCACATTATAGGCCACTGCATTGCCGGTATTTTGAAAACGAACGGTATAGTAAATCAAAATCCCCGGATCTATCATACCGCTGGGTTCAGCCAACTTATCATTGGGATCAAAAGAGTTGGTAATTAACTGATGAACCAAAACCGTGTTGTTGCTTGGCATGGTATCATTCAAGGGCCCGATGCTCACTGTAGAATTCAAATAGGCACCCATTACAATGTTGGTATCCGGCAAAAGGTTTAAGGCAATGCTTGCATTTTGTCCGGGAGCTAAATTGCTGTAATACCATTGCAGAATTTGTCCGTTCACAACATCCGGTGCCGGATTGGCACTGATAAAAGAATAAGCAGAATCCATGACAAAAGTAATGGTATCACTTTCTACCATGGTACCATTGTTTTGATAACTGATGCCAATAGGTTCAGGAATAGCAGGACGTACCGGAAAAGATGGACAAGTTACTGCAACTTCGTGAATGCCGGGGATGGGTTGAAAACCGATATTTAATCCTGAACAACTTTGTGAAGCAGGATTCACGGTAATAGGCGCTGTTGTTTGGGTCCAATAAGGAATAGGGTCGGTTTGAATATCGTAAGTTAAAGAAGAATCAGAAAAAAAGAAAGCATAATCACCATTCATGCTGCTTGAAACAAAATAATTACCGGGCATGGATTGAAGGATCTTGCTGCCAATTCCAGGTTCACCGGCATCTAAGAGGGCATTGCCATTAAGGTCGTGAAAAACCTTACCCGTTAAATAGGCTGGATTAAAATTAGCTCCTTCGCCACATGGTCCAAACCGAAAGGAAAATCCCGGAGGCATGCTACAAACAGAACTAATAGGAAAAAGCGTAGTATTCAAAGCAAAGGGAAAGGCATAGGCCCAACTGCAGGCAGTATCGCCCAAGGCAATAAAATCAAGGTTGTTACTTCCGCGAATACCAATCTGTGTGTTTAGGGGATTACCGAAAAGATTGCTTCCATAAACATATTTTACACAATTTGATGTCTCGTACAAATGCACTTGAAAATTAAGATTTCCCTGACCACCGAAATAAGAAAAATCTGACCATTGTATAATGCAAATTCTGTTTGGTGCTGTACCGGTTGTAATATATTGTAAACTGGAAGAAGGACTGATTGGATTCAAATCTGCACCGAAGGGGACCAAAACATTGTTTTCTTGACCCGAAAGGAGAGAAAACCAGCTTGCATAGCTTTGGCTTTGGGGTTGGATTGAACCCAGCCGAATAAAACCATTGGTGGCGATATGCATGGTATCATGCATGCTCCCTCCAAGATAAAAATCAAACCCAATAGGAATATTGTTGAACGAAACATCATCAGCATTTGTGGCAGTAAGAACGTTACCGTTAATAGGATTGTATTGCTCCAAGGCAGGAGTAAAAGGTAAGGCTGCTACCTGAGCAATAAGGGCTCCATGGTGAAGCATCAAAAAAAACAATGTACTAAATACGAGCGGTAAAAATTTTTTCATGGTTGAAGGGATTATTATTCAAATGTAAAAAAATATACAGGAATAAAAAAAAATAATTATCTTATAATAAAAAAAATTATCTTATTGATAATCAATAAATTAAACATTTTAGCTCTTAAAATCAAAAGGACTGCCCTGTTAAAATGAAACCAGTCGCGATGTAGCTAGGTAGAAAGTCTTTATTTAGCCGCGCTCATGCTAATCAGGTAACGCAGCAAAATCTCCTCATCCTTATCATCAATCACCATCCCTAACTTTTTATTTGTTTTCACCACCATGTTAGGAACAATGCCTCTTAAACTTTCTTCGGAATATAATTTGGGATCTTTCAAACCATGGCAGGAACCGCAATTCTTTGTGTAAATGGCTTTTCCTTTGTTCCAGTCTTCCTGTGTATAACCCGGAAATTTAGCGGCACCGCGCGCTACTTCCGTTTGACCGGCACTTTCTGTTTTGGCATTTTTGGTGGAGCTACAGGAAACTGCCAGCAGCAACAGACCGGCAAAGAAAATATTCTTGATCATTGACTTAGGTTTTATTCTTCGGAAGTATTACCTCTTCCCTAGCCTGCAACATTACAAATAATAATTCATTCTTTGAAATTATGTTTCAAAGAACCAAATGATTGGAAAGGAACGTGAGGGGCACCCTTTAACTTGATGATGGGATTTTGGCCCATTGTCGGATAAATAAAATTAACACAGAAACAAAAGGCAACACAGAAATC
>JBILVQ010000290.1:0-3826 GCA_044370375.1 Bacteroidia bacterium | reverse complement strand
GCTAAATATATATATTCATAGAAGTACCGCAAATACTAGCCGAACAATTCGAAAATGGGAACAGGGTGTTGTTGATGTGTTTTTTGCTGTTGACAAAGACGGAAGTGTAACCAACGTTAAAATTAAAAAGGGGCTTTCTCCGTTTTTAAATGAAGAAGCATTAAGGGTTGTTAAGTCCATGCCAAAATGGACCCCAGGGTATCAGGACGGTGAGCCGGTTGTAGTTTCATATACCCTACCAGTTTCGTTCAGGACGTATTAACAGGGTATTACTCGTCTTAAAATTTATGGGAAAGAAACTGAATAATTTATATTTTTGTTGAAAAGAACTTCAAGGGTTCATTTCTTTACCGGATTACTCCTAAAAACATAAAACAAAAGAAAGTGAAGAAATTTTTTACCTTTTTAATCAGCCTTTTTACAGGCATTGTTTTTGGCCAGGATACCACCTTTTTTGACATGGAAGGTAACCAAATAAAAAGCCTTGCAACCTGTCACCATTATGAAATTATTGAACGTGTTGCAAGTGACACGAACAAGGTTGTTCTAAGGGCTTACTTTAAATCCGGCCAAATGAAATCCCTGACGAATTACAATCCTTACAGCAAGAAAAAACTCAATGGGAAATTTCAAGAGTGGTTTGAAAACGGGCAATTACGAAAAGACATTGAATATAAAGACGATAATTATGATGGGAATCTTCTTACCTATTGGGAGAATGGTCAACTTAAAAGGAAGGACTCCTATAAATATGGAAAATTGCTGGAAGGCAAGTGCTGGAATGCAAAAGGAAAAGAGGTTAAATATTTCGACTATGAGGTAATGCCTGTTTATGCAGGAGGCGAGGATGATCTTGTACGATATCTTGGGAAGAAAATCTACTATCCCCAAAAGGAGAAAAAGGACGGGATAGAGGGCACCGTTTACATTCAATTTGTGATAGACAAAGATGGTTCTGTGACAAATGTCCGTGTTCTAAAAGGTGTTTCGGAAGGACTGGATGAAGAAGCTGCCAGAATTGTTCAATCCCTGCCAAAATGGAGCCCCGGTTTTCTTGATGGAGATCCTGTTAAAGTTAGTTTTGTTTTGCCCATTAAATTTAGACTTAATTGACAGAAAATTACAAGGAAGTTTTTATAAAGTTATTGCCGTGTTTTCTAATAAAAGGCAAGACTTACCAAGAATTTGCCATCGTTTGCTTTGAATACATGATGGGTAACCGCCTTCATGGCTGCATAGTGCTTGGTATTTTTATGCCTGATGAAACAATGAATTTCGAGGTAAAATCTAATGATTTTGCTGCTGTGTTCAGCCCATGAGAACAAGCTGTGAAAATGGAAGTTAGTCCGGAAACTAATCCTGGTTTCAACCCACTAGGTTAAAAATAAAGACAAAGCAATAATTTATTCATTTTTACGTTTATGATTAAGAATCAAATTTTAATGATACTGTCTGAAAGGCAATGAAGGTATTAGCGACATTTTCCTCGTTCAAAAAAGTGTTGCTGTTCATTGGCATTTTTTCTTTGTTGCTTCAGGGTTGCAAGCCCGAGCCTTTTGTTTTCAATACGCATGTTGAAGGAAAATTCATTGTAAAGCATCAATCTGAACCATTCGCTGGTGAGTGGGTAGTCTTGTTTCTTGAGGACAAAGAAATCCAACGTACCAAAACCCGGTCCGACGGTAGCTTTAAATTTGGTCCAGTTGGCATTGATGGTGAGCAAAAGCTTCAGATGTATTTGTTAAACAAAGATTATGTTAGCAATAAAACGGAAGCGCCAATCAGTATCCCGTATTCTTTTGAAACCTACAGTCCTTATTATACGGCCAATACAATAGGCTACAATACGATTTATTACAGTACAAATTTTGTTGATTCTTACGAGGGCTATCTTCTTGAAGATGGTCACACTTTTCTTCCGGTTCCTATTAGCGGGGCAAAAAACGAAATGGAGATTGAACTTACACGTACAACCGAAGTTAAATTGCATTTTCGATATCCACCCGGAATCACACCACCCTTCCTGAGTTCTTTTGGATTTGATTACATTTATACGGTTCCTTATCCAACCATTACTTCCTTTGGGACTTTTCGAGTTCCACTCGAAGGCAGAACTTTTTCCATCAAACATTTGCCTGAAAAATCGGAAGTGTTTATTCCTTATTTCTACTGGAGTATCAGTAATTTCGAAACCGTTTACGACACGGTGAAATTCCTGTCGGGTTCAAAAGAAAATCCTACCGAAAAGGAAATCCTGATTCAATGAAAAAACACACTATTGCTTCCTATCATTACTCATCACCCATGAATCGAATAAAACTATTATTGGCCTTTTGCATGTTGATTTTATTTCCCTCAAAAAGGATAAATGCTCAGGAACAAATAAGTTCTGCAGAAGACTCAACAAAAACCAAAACTGCAAAGCATTCCTTATGGGCTACGGCCGCTACGGGTTATGCCGGCCGACATAGCATTGGTCTAACCTATCAATTCAAGCGTGAATCTTTTAGCCTTTTGTTTTTCGGTGCAAAATCAAGTTTAGAACCCTTTACTCCTTATGCAAACTTTGTTTACCATCATGATTTTGTAAGACGGTCGGGTTTCATGGCTTCTTTGTTTGCCTTATACCATTTTGAAAAAAAATCCTACAATGTACTTTATTATCCCTCCGGTGAAGTGGGAACGGTACCGTATTATGTGCATCATTTTGCCGCAGGGCCTTCACTGGGGTATGCACTTAAAGATATTCTGAAAGTGCGAGCCATGGCCGGTTACGCTGTTTGGAACATGGGGCAGCAAGCAGGGATGACTTTAGAAGTGATGGCCTCGGTAAGAATAAGATGAACCTTATGAATTCATCCCGTTTTAACGCGTTACTGATTTCTTTTTTGTTGCTGGTCTTCTTCAGTGCCTGCGGTCCTGATCCTATTTTGCCGGCAACAAATGTTGAAGCCACCTTTTATTTGCTTCCGGATAGTGTACCTATCAAGGATGTCAGTGTTAGGTGCTTTAACGACCGAAAGGAAATCAAGAAAACGAAAACGGATAAGGATGGAAAACTGACTTGGAAGTATATTCATGCAGACAGCACCTCTGACCTTGCTTGGTGCTTTGAAGACCTATTTTTGGCAGAGGATCAACCTGTATTCTCAAATGGGAATTATTTAATGGCTTATCCATCCGGGTTTTATTATGCTCAACCTTTGTTCAATGGTTATTCGTTTGGATTCAAAACAGAATCAGGTACTTCTCAAGAAGTAATCTTTCAAACAGGCCAATTGCCGCTGCCGCCAATAAAGAAATTCAACAAAAACGTTTACAAAAGTTACTTGTGGGAAGTTGCTGATGTAGAAATTGAATTCCGTTTCAGTGATGCAGCAGCGCAGAGCAATATCGAAGTGTTTGTTTCGAGTAACGAAATCCAAACAGCCGGTTTACCCACCCGCTTGAATTCTTTTTGGTTGAGCAACAAGGGTGGAAGTATGAAACTCAGAAATTTTCCGGTTGGCAAAGAAACTATTTTTAGGTTCAACTACGAGCTTCAAACTTCCTCAGGAATGATCAGACGAGATCTTAGCCTTTCCCTTAAACCCGATCAAAGGGGGGTCACCAAAAAATACCAGGTAATAATTGATTAAGTGATGAACAGACAAGCCCATTTGATTTTTCTTTTAATCATTTTTGCGATGGTCTATTCGTCCTGCGAGAAGTCTGAATTTGATCAATCTCGAAGCAAGGTAAAGGATTTCTTTGAACGTGAAAATGATTCAACAGAGAATAGAACTTTTGTTTATGGTACCCTATGGAACAGTGGTGAGAACCTCCC
>JBILVQ010000289.1:0-3844 GCA_044370375.1 Bacteroidia bacterium | reverse complement strand
AAAAAAAATAGATCCTCATATTTCACTTTTCTCCGGCATTTTGGTTCCGTTAGGCAACCTCAAAATAGTTGGTAATCGTCCTATTTTTGGCATTAAAGGAGGCTTTAACAAAAAAAACTTTCTATTGGATGCTGCTTTGGATTTCCGGTTTGGACCATCAAAAAACACCTATTTCGTACAATATCAAGACAGCCTAATTAAAACAAAACAATTTTTCGGAGTATTATTCGGCTTAGAAACCGGCTACCGGCTATTTAACCAAAAAATGAATGAGATTGATTTACTTGGTGGTATAGGGTTGGATGGAATTGATGTATTGAATATTGGTAAACCCGAGGATCCCAATAGAATTACCAAATCACTCAATTCATTAAATTTGAATTTAGGGATTGGATTTAGACATTATTTTCAAAACAGAACATATTGGGGTATTGAAGCAAGGTATAATTTCGTAAATTTTAAAAATACCGGTGGCACAGATCTCACGGGAAATACGATTTCTATCCGATTAAATATAGGCCTTTCAAGAAACTACTATGCTGACCGAAGGTTAATGTTTCTTGATAACAAAGAGCAAATTCAGAACCAAGAAAAATACTATAACTGGTTAAAAAGACAAAAAGAAAATTTTCGTCTGCACTAAAAATTCAATTCAAGTGTTGAAGCAAAGAAAAAATTACTGAGGAAAAAGGCAGCTTTATCACCAATAAAATGGAGCGGTAATAAAATTTGTAGGAGGTTTTGTTTGTAAAGAAAACAAACAAGACCTTGATATTTTCTTCATTCAATGGAAGAAATCCATGTTCAGAAATAATGTTTTAGTAATACCTTTATCAAAAAACCTCTTAGCGGCATAAAATGGAGCCCGCAGCAAAAGGCAAGGCGTATCCCATATACTGGAAAGAGGGATGTCCATACGCTATCGATAAGCAGCACTCTCTAAAGTAAGACTGTTTCTTTTGATGGCAGGTTGTAGGGACCTTGGGAGCCTCAATGAAAAGCAAAGGGTAAAGACAAAACGGAGGTAAAACATTGAAAAATGGGCTTGCCCCAATGCAGACATAAGTGCTTGTAGAGGAATTTTTTTTGCAGGCTTTGGGAGAATTTTTAGTTTATTAACTTTGGGGAAGGAAAAGAATCATTGATGGTATTAAAAATTAGGAAAATAGAACCGAGATTAAGGTTGGAGGCAGGCAGCCTGTTGAATAGGAAGTCATTTAGCTTCTTGAGGGTAAACACCTGCGCAAACCCATCCGAATTTGTCCATAAGGGGGAGTTTTTTGGTGGGTATGAGTGAGTTAGGGGTAATTAACCAAGAGAACGAACAACACAGACATGGGATGTATTTTAAGAATATCTGGCAAGAAATTAAACGTTGACAAATTTGACATCGGCTGGAAAATAAAACCTTCAGCTATTCAACGTAAAGGCGATTTGACATTCAAAAAAAAGAAAATAGAATCTTCTCAAATGGTTTTTGATGTAAGCAACGCAGACTACAATGACCTAAACGGACAAATAAAAGACGCTATTAAGTTTCTTAAGAAAAACGGTAAGTTTTTAGAGAGCGTATCGACTAACAAGACCGTTGAGACTTTTGAGCTTGACTTTTCTTTCAATTCTCGCATCGACAGAAAGACAGTCGAAGTGCAACACGACTACTTTTCTTCAGAACTAATTAAACTTGCAGGTAATTTGAATATTAGCATTTGGTTGACTCAATGGCCGTGCGAAACAGGAAACTAACGAAATTAACTACCCCTAACAGCATGCTAGCGATAGCCGTTGGTTCAGCTCCAATTTGGAAGTTCGTTTTTCTTTTATAAATTTGTAATAGGTTTGCTGTTCAGAGCTTCGGTATCGCGGCCATCGCTTGAATGCAAATCATTATATACTATTTTACAAAAAATTCCGTCCAAGTATTTAATAAGACGGAATTTAATTTATGCCATTTGCGACTTTTGACTTAGGAGAGCATTTATTTCCTTCAAATGAATGTCAGTAAGACCAATTAAAGGACTAGTCAATATTAACTTATCCTTTAAATGAGTAGGAAGACCGTTTAAAGACTTATCATCATCAATGATTATAAATTCTTCACTGACATTATTTAAATTAAACCAATTCAAAACTTCGTCTTTTCTACTTTGGCAATTAATATTATCCTCCAAAGACTTCAATTTAACGATCTGTAAACCTCTTTTTTGAAAGATTTCTTTCCATTGCTCTATAGTAAACCTTGTCTTGTGTGAAGTTGTAAGCATAACAGTTGTATCCTCAGAAATTAAATTCTGAAGCACATGGACAGCTTTTAAAGAAAAGGCAGGAAATCCATCATTTAATAATTCAGGACTTTGCCAACTCTTAGCAGGAACCATAACACCATCTATGTCTAAAAAGATTAACATCGCCACAAAGATACGATTTATTTAAGTAATTCGGTAATTTGTTCAATTGCAATAGCATTGAATTTAGCATCTTTCTCATTTAACATCCTAATTTTTGCATCAGTATCCCAGTCATCTGTAGCTATAATTACTGTATCCCAGTCATAGACAACTGTTGCAGACGTTTTACTGGAGGGTATAGTATCCAAATTAGTTCCTGCCAACAAGGAAGCTAAATATCTATGGTGTCCATCTATAATTAAATCTCCATCAACTTTAATACTGGGAAATTTTATTCCTATTGACATTTTCTTGTAAATTCGATTTATTATTGGGAAACATAATAAAACGTGCGTTGACTTTAATTCAATTTTACTTTTTTTTAGGTATTCTAGGACTATTTCTTCAGATATTTGTTTCATTTAACGGAAATTTGGGAGGCGAATTAACGAAAAAATAGTGAGAAAAATGGCACCTAACAGCATGCAAGCGATAGCCGCTGTTTCGTTGCAAATTTGGAACTTCGTATTTATTTTATAAATTTGAAATAGGTTTGCAGTTCAGTGCTCCGGTTTCGCGCCCATCCCTTGCCTGCAAATCGGGAAAATAAATTAAAAAAACATGAGCAAAATAATATTTGACAGTGGCATATCCCTAGATGGTTTTTTGGCGGGAGAAAACCGTGGACCTAAAAACCCCATGGGAGGCGTATCAGGGAAGATACATGCTTGGATGTTCCATCAAAAAGCCTTTTGGGAACATTTAGGAATGGAAGGAGGAAAAGAAGATGGAATGGACGGGCCGTATATTCGGGAGACCATTGCAAGAACCGGAGCTTACATCATGGGAAAACGCATGTTTGAAGAAGGCGAGGCTGTATGGCCCAACGACCTCTACAAAGCTGATGTGTATGTTTTAACGCACGAAAAACGCGAGCCATGGGTACAAGAAGGAACAACCACTTTCTACTTTATCAACGATGGCATTGAAAGTGCCTTGAACAAGGCGAAGGTATCGGCCAAAGGAAAAGACATCAGAATTCAAGGTGGAGCCAACACCATTCAACAATTCCTTAACGCAGGTTTGGTGGATGAATTTTTTATCCATATTGCTCCGGTCTTCCTTGGGAAAGGAATCCGACTCTTTGAAGGAATGGATGCAGAAAAGTATAGCATAGAAATTTTGGATGTAATTACTTCTTCGTGGACGACCCATTTAAAATATAAACTATGCAAAAAATAGTGGGGAAACTCCTCCTTGTCCTTCTGTTGATGAGCAAAACAAGCTTGGGCCAAAGCATAGAACAAAAGGCCTTCAGCTTTCTGGCTGAAAATATTTACGGTCAAACATTAAGGAATTCCAATGAGCAATTTGTTTTAACGAAAGATTCAACGAAAATTTGGTATTATCCGCATGTTGTTGAATCAAAAATCAAACTCAAGCTTAAGAACGGGGTC
>JBILVQ010000066.1:0-13440 GCA_044370375.1 Bacteroidia bacterium | reverse complement strand
GAAAAAACATAGCGAGGGAAAAAATACTTTTTCTCATACAATTGGATTAAGCGTCAATTTTTGCGTAACGTGCATTGGCTTCAATAAACTCTCTGCGTGGTGGTACTTCATCACCCATCAGCATCGAGAAAATATGATCTGATTCGGCAGCACTTTGAATGGTAACTTGTCGGAGGGTTCTGGATTCAGGATTCATGGTGGTTGACCATAATTGTTCAGCGTTCATTTCACCCAAACCTTTGTATCGTTGAATATTGACACTGCTTTCTTTTCCGGGTTCAGAAAAATCTCTGATGGCACCGAGGCGTTCTTCCTCATTCCAGCAATACCTTTGATCTTTACCTTTCTTTACCAAATAGAGTGGAGGAGTTGCGATGTAAACATATCCATTCTCAATCAATTGCTTCATATAGCGGAAGAAGAAGGTAAGGATAAGCGTTGTGATGTGACTACCATCGATGTCGGCATCGGTCATGATGATAATTTTATGGTAACGAAGTTTTGTTAGGTTCAATTCCTTACTGTCGTCTTCCGTACCAATGGTTAATCCCATGGCGGTGAACATGTTCTTGATCTCCTCATTTTCGAAGATTTTGTACATCATTGCTTTCTCCACATTGAGGATTTTACCACGCAGCGGAAGGATGGCCTGAAAAGCTCTGTTTCTTCCTTGTTTGGCGGTTCCACCTGCCGAATCACCCTCTACCAGGTACAATTCGCATTGTGATGGATCTGTTTCGGAGCAGTCGGATAATTTTCCGGGTAATCCGGTTCCGGTCAAAACATTCTTTCTTTGCACCATTTCACGCGCCTTACGGGCAGCATGACGAGCGGTGGCAGCAAGAATCACCTTGTCAACAATCATTCTGGCCTGCTTTGGATTTTCTTCCAAGTAGTTGTTGAGCATTTCACTAACGGCCATATCCACAGAACCCATTACCTCATTGTTTCCTAATTTGGTTTTGGTCTGTCCTTCAAACTGAGGCTCTTGAACTTTAACAGAAATAACTGCCGTTAGTCCTTCACGAAAATCATCTCCGGCTATTTCAAATTTTACTTTTGATAGCATACCGGATTTTTCGGCATAACTTTTTAAGGTTCTTGTTAATCCTCTTCTGAATCCGGAAAGGTGGGTTCCACCTTCGTGGGTGTTGATGTTGTTAACGTAAGAGTGAACATTTTCAGAGAAAGAAGAATTGTAGGTGAGGGCCACTTCAACAGGCATTCCAAACTTATCACCTTCAATATAAATAGGTTCTTCAATTAATTTTTCGCGGGTTGCATCCAGGTATTTAACAAACTCGCTGAGTCCGCCTTCAGAAAAATAAGAGGCACTCTTGAAATTTCCGTCATTGTCTTTTTCACGCTCATCGGTAAGGTTAAGGCGAATTCCTTTGTTTAGGAAGGCCAGCTCGCGCAAACGAGATGAAAGCGTATCGAAGTTGTATTCGGTGGTGGTAAAAATACTTCCATCAGGTTTAAAGTGCACAGTAGTTCCATGCTCTTCGGTTACTCCGATTTCCTTAACATCAAACAAAGGCTTACCGCAAGAGTAATCTTGCTGATAGATTTTACCATTTCTATGAACAATGGCGCGCAATAAAGTAGAAAGTGCATTCACACAGGAAACTCCTACACCATGCAAACCACCGGAAACCTTGTAGGAATCTTTATCGAATTTACCACCGGCATGCAGCACGGTCATTACCACTTCAAGGGCAGATTTCTTTTCTTTGGCGTGATAATCGGTTGGAATACCACGGCCATTATCCTTTACCGTAATGGAATTGTCCTCATGGATAAAAACATTCACCGTGTCGCAATGGCCCGCCAAGGCCTCATCAATGGAATTATCCACCACCTCATAAACCAAATGGTGCAATCCTTTGAAACCGGTATCACCGATGTACATTGCGGGTCTTTTTCTAACCGCTTCCAACCCCTCTAAAACCTGAATGCTATCCGCCGAATAATCATCCATTTTTCTTCCTTCTTTAACTGTCTCAGACATAGTATTTTTTGTGCTTTAGGTAATTCGAAAATTTGACCTTGCGAAGATACAAAAATACAGCCGGAAAACCTGTCTGAATTGCCTGTTTTTTCGGCTATTTTATTAACATTTTGCTTAACAATTTTCCACCCTTTTTAGAAGCAGCGATTGATGGCTGCTTTCGGCTAAAAAACGAGCCCATTCTTCGGCATTTTTTTGGCTAATTTTTACTAAAAATCTGAATCCAGTGTCAAATTCTTTTTCCACAATAAGGGCATCCGCTTTTTTACAGCGGTTTTCTACCATGGTTTGCATCGAAAAATCACCCGAAACTTCCCAAATTTCCATCGGTTCTATCCTTTTTAGGGACAGATTTTTCATCGAAATGGCAGTGGCTTCACGATAAGCCTGTATTAATCCGCCGGTACCAAGTAAAATTCCTCCAAAAAAGCGCACCACTACTACCAAAATATTGGTCAGTTGATGCGATTCAATTTGGTTTAAAATGGGTTTTCCGGCGGTTCCCGAGGGTTCTCCGTCATCATTGGCCCTGGTTTCACTAACCGGACAACCCAAACGATAGGCATAGCAAAAATGCCGGGAACCTTTGTACGCAGCATTGCTACGCATTTCACGGAGTATTGCCTTTACTTCTTCTTCCGATTGAACCGGATAACCTAAGGCAATGAATTTGCTTCCTTTACTGCTATATTCTCCTGAAAATTGTCCTTCAGGTATAAACAATTCCATCTGGTTTAAAACAATTTTTTATCCAAAGGCCAACATTACGATGGCCAATACCGAAAGCGCAATGCCTCCTTTGTTCATGGCCGATAATTCTTCGCCCATACCAAAGTATCCGATGGCTGAAGCTAACACCACGATACCGATGTTGTTGATGGAAAAAAATTCACTGGCTTGCAAAAAACCACTTTGAAGACCTAGCATTACCAGAAACATCGAGAAAAAATTGGGAATGCCTAGCAACAACCCTGTCATGATGCTTTTTCCGTGAAATTGTTGTTTTCCGCTTGCCACAAGGATAAGAAGAGCAATGGTTCCTAAAATGCCAGCAATGGAAAAGCCAAAGGATAACAAAAATTCATTGCTGGTTTGCGCATCCACTACTTTAAATTGCAGGTAATTTATCAAGGCATCTAAAGCTCCACATCCTACAAAAAGGATAGCCGGTAATCCTATTTTCAGCCAGCCGCTTACTTTAGGACCGTTTTCCTGTCCATTGCGAAGAGAAACAAAAATCACTGCTACAATGGCGAGCACGATTCCCGATATCTGAAGAAGCGATAATTTTTCATCATATAAAAATACGGCAATACTTACGGGTATCACCACCGACATTTTATTCGAAACGGAGGCCACCGAAATACCAATTTTTTCAGTGGTTAGCGATATCAAATAGAACAAGGAAATAAACATGAAGCCTAAAACGATTACCGGCATTAACCATATTTCTCTGCCACTGTGATGGGTCAAAGGATTTAATCCAGATAACAGAAAGCCAAGTATTGATGCAGTATAGTAATTGGCTGTAATGGCCTGAAAACTGTTGATGCCATAGCGCGGAAATATCTTGAAGGCAATAATCAATAAGGCATTGACAACAATGGAGAGAAAAAGAAAAATCATTCGTTGGGTTTAAAGGTGTAAAGCGTGTTGTTGGCGATTGTTATTTTTTCATGTAAATAGGCATTTTTGATGGCAGGCGCCATAACTGTACCTGAGAGAAAGGAATCTGATTGGAAGTATCTTATTTCATCCCATAAAGATGCATCCAGAAATTGTTGAATCGTTTTTGATCCTCCTTCTACCATCAGCGAATTGATGTCTTTTTGCGCTAGATGCGATAATATGTTGGTAAGCGTAAATTCTTCGGTCTTTAGCAAAATCCGAAAATCCTCTGGCCGGCTAATCTTGTCATCCACCGAAAAAACCATGATGTCTTTCGCTGTTTTGCCTTCAAAAATTTTATATTGCTTTCCGTCAATTCGTCCATTAGGATCAAGAATGATAATGATCGGATTTTTGCCTGTCCATGCTCTTACATTGAGCATTGGATGGTCATTGATGATGGTATTACAACCTACCAATAAGGCCTGTTCTTCTGATCTCCAACGATGGGTGAAGGGTACTGTGAGCGCATTCGAAATTTTTCCTTTGCTAGGGTCATGGATATAGCCCAACCCCATTACCCCATTCAACGATTGTGCCCATTTCAAAATGACATAAGGACGCTTTTTTTCAAGTCGTGTAAAAAAACGAACATTCATTTCTTTGCAAGCTTCCTCTAAAATTCCTAGTGCTACTTCAACACCCGCCTGTTTCAGTTTTTCAATGCCCTTACCTCCAACCAAAGGATGAGGATCTACATTTCCAACATAAACTTTTTTGATGCCCTTTTCCAGAATCAAATCTGCGCATGGGGGTGTTTTTCCAAAATGACTGCAAGGCTCCAGGGTAACATACAAGGCGGCATCTACACAATCCTCAGCACTGAGGTGTTTCAATGCCTCAACTTCAGCATGAGCACCTCCAAAAGCATGATGAAATCCTTCGCCAATGATGCGGTTATTCTTTACCACAACAGCACCTACCAATGGATTCGACAAGGTTTTTCCAAGGCCGAGTTTTGCCAGAAAGATTGCTCGGCTCATCCATTTTTCCTGCGCTGTTTGCATCCCGCAAAGATAGGAAATTGAGCGATGTTCAGGGCTTTGTTATTCTGAATTAATGTGTATTTTCTAACTGCTGGTCTTCACCGCTTTGATGGTTTTTTGCAAATTGGATACCTTGGCTTTGATAAAGTAAACGCCATCAGGGTAAACAGCTAAGCTAAAGGGGAATTTGTTTTTACCCGGAACAATGGACCTTATAGATTGGTAAATGATGGCCCCTTTGGCATCAAAAATAAAGACCTCTAATTCGCGATTGTCTGATCCATTCTCCAATGCTAATACCCATTCTCCCGAACTTCCTGTATTCACCATGATTAAATCTAAATCTCCTTCTTCTGTTAACACCATTCTTGCACTCTTGTACGTTGTACAAAAATCGGTGGTGGCAGTAATTGAAATCAGGGTGTCTTTGTTGCTGGTGATTTGTGGATTTTCTAAATTCGGATTGTTAAACAATGCAGCCGGTTCCCATAAATATTCAGTGTTCCTGCTGCCTCTGGAGTAATTGATTTCAGGATAAATGTCAATAGGCTTATCTTTTATTCCGGTGATAATTTCGGGCAGTTGGATGCTTGCCGTTCCATAATCAATTACGAAATTTTTGGTCCAGAAACAACCTTCACTGTCCATAATTTTATAACTGGCTGAATAAAATCCTTGAAAAACATTTTCCGTTTCAATTACTCCGCTTTTAATGATGGATGAGCTATAGGTCCCGCCCTGCGGTTCATAGTAGTTGAGTTCAATCGGTGAGGCTGATTCACACAAGAAAAGGGTATCTGTAGCAGGAAATATCTCTGTTTTGGGGAGGACGGTAACCGTTACTTGATCTGAGCTGCTGCAGCCGTTGGCATCACTAAGCGTAAGGGTATAGGTGGTGGTTTGTTGCGGACTTACCGCCACACTGCTTTGGTTTGCGCCAGGAATATCCCATGAATAAAATCCAACACCGCTTCCATAAAGTGCAACAAAACTTCCTATGCAAACCTCTTTGTCAGGACCTGCATTGGCAACAGGATCGGGAAGTACAATAATGCTGAAGGCTTCATGGTAGGTACAACCCAAGTTGTCCTTCACCCAAAGGGTATAATTGCCGGGTATTAAATTGCTAAACAAATTTGTTGTTGAATAATTGATGCTGTCCAAGGAGTATTGATAAGGAGCCACACCGCCATTTACCGCCAGAATTTCAAGCGAGCCGGTGCTGCTGTTGCAATGCGCATTGGAAAGGAGGGTGCCGCAATCCACAATAGGTACAGTGCAACAACCTTCATCGGTAAAACCATCGCAGTCATCATCAATGGAGTTTCCGCAAATTTCAATAGCTGCTGAATTCACAGAAGCCATCGTGTCAATGCAATCACTTCCTAAGGTGTTGACAGAATAACCTGTTGGAATGACCGGATTTAATCCTAAACAGAAGGTTTGATTACCATTATCGAATCCATCGCCATCAAGGTCAATATAAAGCATTATGCTATTGAACAAGGTATCGTTTCCATCATCACAGTCTCCGGAAATTCCCTGCGTTGTTGTGTATCCTGTGCCTGGATTATTGCAGGCATAAATACTGCTTACATAGTATCCGTCATTATCTGCATCCAGATAATAGTTAATGCCAATTTGAAGCGCATTGTTGTTGTCATCACAATCACTACCGCTGGTGGTTAATGAATATCCGCTTGGAATGTTTGCTCCTATACAAAGGGTGATGGTTCCGTTGTCGGCACCATCATTATCATTGTCGATATACAAAAGCTGACTAACATAAATGCCATTGTCGTTATCATTACAATCACCTGATATTCCTTGTGTAGTGGTATATCCTGCACCGGGATTGCTACAAGCATAAATTGAATTAACAAAATATCCATCATTATCAGCATCTAGGTAATAGGTCAGTCCTGTTTGCAGTGCATTATTATTGTCGTCACAATCACTGCCAATGGTATTGAGTGAATAACCCGCCGGAATGGTTGAGCCAATGCAAAGGGTGTCGGTTCCGTTATCAGCCCCGTCATTGTCATTATCAATATACAAAATCTGGGTAATAAAAACATTGTTGTTGTTGTCATCACAATCACCCGAAATTCCTTGTGTGCTTGTGTATCCTGCACCGGGGTTGTTGCATGCAAAAAGGCTGCTCACAAAACAACCATCATTGTCTGCATCCAGGTAATAGGTGAGGCCGGCCTGCAAAGCATTGTTGTTATCATCACAATCGTTTCCTGTGGAATTAAGGGAATAACCTGCCGGAATCGTTGAACCAATGCAAAGCGTATCGGTTCCGTTATCAGCTCCATCGTTATCATTATCAATATATAAAATTTGAGTTACAAAAACATTGTTGTTGTTGTCATCACAATCACCTAAAATTCCTTGCGAAGTAGTATATCCTGCCCCAGGGTTATTGCAGGCATATAGGATGCTAACATAGTGTCCATCATTATCGGCATCAAGGTAATAGTCTATGCCAACTTGAAGCGTGTTGTCATTGTCGTTGCAATCTCCTTGAATCCCTTGAATGCTTGTATATCCTGCGCCCGGATTACTGCATGCGTAAATACTGCTTACAAAATATCCATCGTTATCGGCATCCAAATAATAGGTTAGTCCGGTATTAAGCGTATCATTGCTATCATCGCAATCTGGACCGTTGGTGAAGCCACTATAACCTGATGGAGTAGAGTATCCATAGCAAACAACTTCTTGTCCGTTGTCGTATCCATCTCCATCTGTATCTATATAAAAATTGCTTGAGTAATAATAATTCTCATCATTATCATTGCAGTCGCCTTGCTGGTCAGCGCTTGTTTGCCAATCAGGACCTGGATTTGTGCATGATTCTAAATAGGCGAGGTAGAATCCATCACCATCAGCATCCAAATAATAACCTTGCGTGTATTGAACATTAAAATCATTGTCATCACAATCACTTCCTGAGGAATTGTAATTGTATCCTGCTGGTAAAAAATCGCCAAAACAAAGATTAACGGTTCCGTTGTCATAACCATCTCCATCCACATCAATAAATACCGTGTTTAGCTGATAAGCATTAATATCATTATCATCGCAATCTCCGGATGTATTAGAAATTAGCACCCATTCCGGTCCCACTGGCGGTGAACAAAAAATGGAATCAAATACATAGTATCCGTCCTGGTCATTGTCTTTGAAATACTGTATGCCTTGTCCTATTGAAATATTATTGTCATCGCAATCAAACCCTTCGGTAAAGGTATAATAATCGGGAGGCAGTGGATTGGCAGTACAATGCAAAAGAGTGGCACTATGGTAAGTATCGCCATCCAAATCTAGATAAATAAGCTGTGAATTATACAAGGCAGGATTATTATCATCACAATCCTGTCCTGCAGAAAAGTAATAGTGATCAGCCGGCAAAGGAATACCGAAACATCCGACAGCGGTGCTTCCATGATAACCATCTCCATCAAGATCAACATAGACTATATTCTGCACCCAAATATTGGCGTTGTTATCATCACAATCTTCCCCAAGGGTGCCTGCTGAATAACCAACAGGAGTATTGGTTCCATAACATAATGAAATCTCAGAAGAATGAAATCCATCTTGGTCAATATCCACATAAAAAATATCCGAGTTCCACACATTTTGATTATTATCATCGCAATCCAAGGAGTTGCTGACATAGCCTGCCAAAGAATTACAATTGACAATACTGTCGGTTGGGTCTCCAAATCCATCCCCATCTGCATCGGCAAATTGAATAGCATTCGCTCCAATGGTAACTGGAATGGTGATATAATTTTCATAATAACATCCTTCAACAGACGGGCGGATATAGAAGAAGGTATTTGATGCAATGAAGGGAGTTGTAAAGGTATTACCTGTATCCAGGTAGGGGAAATCTACTGGTTGATCATACCATTCTACGCCTGCATTTTCAAAACTTGCCTGAAGCAAAAGGCTTCCTGGGTTACAGGCATTTGGTATGTTTAAGGAAGTAAGTGCTGGCAAAGGCGCAAGCGTCATTATTGCCTCACCGTTCATGAGGGATGACAAGCCTGTAAAATCATGGATGGCTAGAATCTGGTATATCCCGGGTCCTAAAATTTCGGGAAAATAAAGGGGTGTGCCATTGCTATTACCGAGTTGAGTGTAAAAGGTATTGCTCCCGTTGTGAATTAAAAAGTAGGTTACATCAATTTCACTGCCCGATAAGTAAACAGTATCGTTCTGATAATAACTGCACAAGGTGTCGCTACCGGATACGTTGAAGATGAAAGGTCCGGGAATAATAATTCCTCCTGCCATGTTGGAGGACATTCCGAAGGCTTGTACTTGTAAAATTAAAAGAAAGTGGAAAAGTATTACCTTTAGGCAAACAGACGTTTTTGACATGAAGTAATTTTTTACCATGCTTTGATGGATGTTAAATCCTGATTGAAAAGTCCTTATACGCAAAGAAGGAGGTGAAATATTTCACCCCCTTCTTAAAAAGCTTATTTACGCTGAACCTTTGCCAGTTTAAGGGTTTTAACCGTGTTTCCAATTTGCACTCTCAAGAAATAAGCGCCATCCGAAAGTGTTGTAATATCAATTGGAACCTTGTTTTTACCCGGATTAACCTTGTAAACCAATTCAAACAATTTTGCCCCATTGGTATTGAATACTTCGGCAATTAAGTCGCGTACATTATTTCCGTTGTCGATGATTAAATCGTATTCACCACTGCCGGGATTTGAGGTTGAAATTATCACCACAACATCCGGTTCCACTACCAATACTCTCGCGGCATCCTTGGCTACACAATACCCATCTGAAACCGTAACCGAAATTGTGGTGTCTGTTTCAGTAGTCAGTATTGGATTTTCTGCAGTTGGATCATTGAATAATATGGATGGTTCCCAACTGTAGGTGAAATTGCCATTGCTGCGATAGTAATTGGTACTCACGGTAATCGCAATTTGCTCCCCTTGAATTCCGGTTAAATTATCCGGAATTTCTACCTCCAGCACTCCCACCTGAGCAGTAAGGTTGATGTTGTTTGAACAACCATTTGCATCATTGTATTCGTAAGTGAGTGTAAAAATTCCTTCACCCGCTGTAGCAGGATTAAACTCATTGTTATTGATTCCGGTTCCTGTATAAATACCACCTGTAGGACTGGCAACTTGCAAAATCGAAACATCATTGCCCAAACAGAAGAATAACGAATCGCTGCTTAGACTCAAACTAGGCTTTCCGTTAACGACCATTTGTGCAGTATCAGCATTCGTACATCCATTTCCATCGGTGAAGGAATAAACGAAATCAAAGCTTCCGGTTCCGGTAACATTAGGATCAAAATTGCCTGCATTAACACCATTACCCGAATAGGTTCCGCTAATTGGTGTTCCTCCGCTAAGGGCAATTGGTGCACTTCCTTCACAAACCGCAGCAGGTCCGCTTAGGTTTACAATGGGGAGTGGGTTTACAAGAACCGTTACTGTATCCTCACTACTGCAACCATTCGCATCTGTGTAAGTTAAAATTACATCGCCACTTGTG
Source organism: Bacteroidia bacterium (assembly GCA_044370375.1). GTDB lineage: Bacteria > Bacteroidota > Bacteroidia > UBA4408 > UBA4408 > JBILVQ01. The sequence continues at coordinate 3,225 of JBILVQ010000066.1, read as the reverse complement.
CTTGCAACCAAAGAATCCAATGTTGTTCCTCCGGTCCATGTATTTCCACCGATATATGACGATGTTAAGGTTACCGAATTTCCCTGACAGAAGGTTAAGGAACCATTTGCGCTTATTAAAGGTGCAGCAGGTAATGCGTTAATATTGACTTGAACCTGCTCGGTAGCAGAACAGTTGTTTGCATCTGTAACTGTTACTGTGTAAAGGGTTGATACTGCCGGACTGACATTGACTGTGGCAGTATTGCCTGCTCCATTATCCCAGCTATAAATCGTTCCACCACTTGCGGTTAAAGTTGCAGTTTCGCCAAAACACAGCGTTGTATCATTACTTGCAAGAGCAACTACTGCTGCCGTAGCGTTTATAGTGAAAGGCTCTGTATAAATACAATTGTTGGAGTCGCTCACAAAGATGTTATAACTGCCACCTGCAAGGTTGATGATTGAATCGTTGGCGGCATAGGTAATACCATCAGTAGAATAAGTGAATGGTGCATTTCCACCTGTAACCGAAGTAATATCAATTACTCCTACATTCAATCCGCATGATGCCGTTTGCAAGGTATAAGCTGTTCCTGTTGGGCCTGCCAAATTTGCAATTACAAATGGTTCAGTAAATAAACAATTGTTTACATCGGTAACATACAAGGTGTAATTTCCTGCCGCAAAATTTGTTAATGAGTCGTTAGCACTATAAGTAACTCCATCGAGTGAATACAAATATGGTGTTGTACCCCCGGTGATACCATTGATATCTAACACACCATTAGCTCCCGTACATGTTTCATCATAAACAACCGAAACAGTTCCTGTTGGTCCTGCAATATTGTTAATGGTAAACGGCTGGGCAAATACACAATTGTTGGTGTCTTGTATAAACAAGTTGTAGTTCTGTGCCGATAATCCACTCAGGGTATCAAGTGCAGAATAGGTAATACCATCTGTTGAGAACAGGAAGGGAGATGAATTTCCTGTAACAGATGTTACTTGGAAGGCTCCATTGGAACTACCGCAAGTTTCATCATAGGTGTTCAATGTTGCAGCACTTGGTCCTGCAAGATCGGTAATGCTAAATGCCTGGGTGAATACACAGAGATTGGCATCCTGAACATACAGTGTGTAGTTGTTGGCCGACAAACCACTAATCGAATCATTCAATGAATAAGTGATGCCATCCAATGAGTATTGGAAAGCAGCCGTACCACCAATTACTGAATTTACTTTCACCGACCCGTTGGCAGCAGTACAAATTTCGAAATAGGTGCTTAATGTAACTGCTGTTGGTCCGCCAATGGATAATATGGTGGCAGAAGTAGTTGCAACACAACCATTGAAATCTGTTACGCTAACATTATAAGTGTTAGGAACCAATCCGCTGATGTCTTCAGTAGTAGCACCATTGTCCCAAGCAAATGTAAACGGACCAACACCACCGGTTACGGTCAAGTCGATCGAACCGTTGGATGCAGAACAAGTTTCATCCACTTGTGTAGTTGATAAAGTTGCTGTTGGTGCATTGGTAATAGTAACAGAGGTTGTCGCTACACAAGCATTCTGATCGGTAACAGTTACGTTATAAGTGTTGGCAGCTAATCCACTGATGTCTTCTGTAGTTGCACCATTGTCCCAAGCAAAGGTAAACGGACCAACACCACCGGTAATGGTTAAGTCAATTGAACCGTTGGATGCAGAGCAAGTTTCATCCACTTGTGTAGTTGATAATGTTGCCGTTGGTGCATTTGTAATGGTGACTGAGGTAGTTGCCACACAAGCATTCTGATCGGTCACCGTTACGTTATAAGTGTTGGCAGCTAAACCTGAAATATCTTCAGTAGTTGCACCATTGTCCCAAGCAAAAGTAAACGGACCCAAACCACCGGTAACGGTCAAATCAATTGAACCATTGGATGCAGAACAAGTTTCATCAATTTGGGTAGTTGATAAGGTTGCTGTTGGTGCATTGGTGATGGTCACTGAGGTAGTGGCTACACAAGCATTCTGATCGGTTACGGTAACATTGTAAGTGTTGGCAGCTAATCCGCTGATGTCTTCAGTAGTTGCACCATTGTCCCAAGCAAATGTAAACGGACCCACACCACCGGTAACAGTCAAGTCGATGGAACCATTCGAAGCTGAACAAGTTTCATCTACTTGTGTAGTCGATAGCGTTGCTGTTGGTGCATTGGTGATGGTCACCGAGGTAGTCGCCACACAAGCATTTTGATCTGTAACAGTTACGTTATAAGTGTTGGCTGCTAAACCACTGATGTCTTCAGTAGTAGCACCATTGTCCCAAGCAAATGTAAACGGACCCACACCACCGGTAACGGTTAAGTCGATGGAGCCATTCGCAGCAGAACAAGTTTCATCCACTTGTGTAGTCGATAAAGTTGCCGTTGGTGCATTCGTAATGGTGACTGAGGTAGTGGCCACACAAGCATTTTGATCGGTAACAGTAACGTTGTAAGTGTTGGCTGCTAATCCGCTGATGTCTTCAGTAGTCGCACCATTGTCCCAAGCAAAAGTAAACGGACCCACACCACCGGTAACAGTCAAGTCAATGGAGCCATTCGCAGCAGAACAAGTTTCATCCACTTGTGTAGTTGATAAAGTTGCAGTTGGTGCATTGGTAATGGTCACAGAGGTTGTTGCTACACAAGCATTTTGATCGGTAACCGTTACGTTGTAAGTGTTGGCTGCTAATCCGCTGATGTCTTCTGTAGTAGCACCATTGTCCCAAGCAAATGTAAATGGACCAACACCACCGGTAACGGTTAAGTCAATGGAACCATTCGCAGCAGAACATGTTTCATCTACTTGTGTAGTTGATAAAGTTGCAGTTGTTGCATTTGTAATAGTAACAGAGGTTGTTGCTACACAAGCATTTTGATCGGTAACAGTTACGTTATAAGTGTTTGCTGCTAAACCACTGATGTCTTCAGTTGTAGCACCATTGTCCCAGGCAAAGGTAAACGGACCAACACCACCGGTAACGGTCAAATCAATTGAACCATTCGAAGCTGAACAAGTTTCATCCACTTGTGTAGTCGATAATATTGCAGTTGGTGCATTGGTGATGGTGACTGAGGTAGTGGCCACACAAGCATTCTGATCGGTAACAGTTACATTGTAAGTGTTCGCTGCTAATCCACTGATGTCTTCGGTAGTAGCACCATTGTCCCAAGCAAATGTAAATGGACCAACACCACCGGTAACGGTTAAGTCA
>JBILVQ010000288.1:0-3862 GCA_044370375.1 Bacteroidia bacterium | reverse complement strand
TACCATTTCGTGGAAAAATTTGAAACCATCAACGAATGAATAGTCCGCCAGCCTCAATTACCTTGTTTTACAGCTCAATTCAGGCGAAGAATCTTTGGTGCTCAAAACAATCCTTTTTCTAAACATCCGAATAACTTAAAAATATCATGGCACGACCAAATAATAAAAGCGATTTACTTGCCTTCAGCGAAAAGAATTTTGTAGCCTTGATGGATCTTATCGAATCCCTTTCTCCAGAGGAACAAAAAAAAGAATTTCCTGAGGGAACCATGAATAGAAATATCCGTGATGTATTGATGCACCTTCATCATTGGCACCTACTGATGATGGAATGGTATCAAGTGGGCATGGAGGGCAAAAAACCGGCAATGCCTGCCAAAGGATTTACCTGGAAAATGACACCAGCCTTGAATCGATGGATATGGGAGAATTACCAAGAAACCACGCTCAAAGAGGCCATATTGGCCACCAAGGCAAGTCATCTAAAAATCAATGGACTCATCGCGCAACATACGAATGAGGAATTGTTTGAGAAACAGAGATTCCCTTGGACAGGGACCACCTCCTTGGGCGCCTATTTTGTTTCGGCAAGTTCAAGCCATTATGATTGGGCATTAAAACTGATCCGAAAAGTCAAAAAATAAATTTCCGGCGGATTTAATCCATGCAAACATTGCCCTAAAGCGGAAAAATTCCTACTCAGCATCAAACGTCAGACAGCTAAATTTGTCTGACGTTTTTTTTTCATCCTGTTAAGACAAATAGAAAATACACTTATCATTTTAACGGATGATTTCACAACCAATCATCCTAAACAATTATGCCTTTAAAAAATTCTCTATAAAAACTGTTCTAAAGACCAAATGATTTACGACCTTAGCAACCTGTCAAAGGAAGATTGTCGCATTCTATAAAATTCAAAAGTCAAGCCATACCATGCCTCCATGAAGCTTTATCATTGTTTGCTCCTCATTTTTCTGCTAACGCTTTTGTCTTCTTTCAAAAACACAAAGCGCTTTCCTGAAATTACGGAACCATGTACGGATGGTAGAATAATACAGTCAGATTTTTTTGAAGGAAAAAGAACCTTGGTGATTATGGCCCACTTGGGCTGTCCGCCTGCCATGCAGCTGCTCAAAGATCTACAATCCGATTCATCGCTTAAATTTCAAACCTTGTTGGTATTGGAAAACAGTTTACAACAAGTAAATGACTTCAATGCCCTTGATAAGAATGATTGGTCAGGCATCAGAAATCACTTTGGTTTAATGCCAATGGCAATGACCACCATTGCCGAATGCCAGGAAACCACACAAAAAAGTAAAAACAACAACATGGTGGCCGGTTCTGAATGCAGAAAGCTGTCGAAAAAAATAAGAACCAAGGATTCCCCTACCCTTGTTTTCGTGAATGAAAAACGTGAAATGGTAAAAATACAAAAGGGTTATTCAGGAGCCGCGGAAAAACAGCAAAGGATGAAAGTACTGTTGGATTGGCCACAATAGCATCACATTGAAAAAAAACGAAAGCTAGCTGTTTTTCATTTCCTTTTTGTTCCTTTGAGTCGAAAATCCCTGATAGGCTTTTCTCAAACATGGACACTGAAAGGAACAGGCTCTTCGAAGAAATTTATCACGCCAATGCAAAGGTTGTTTACAATCTTGCCCTTCAGTATGTGCAAAACACCGAAGATGCAGCCGAAATAACCCAAGATGTTTTTGTTAGTGTACATGAGTCTTTGGAAAACTTCAGAAGTGAAGCCAAGGTAAGTACATGGATTTACCGCATTGCCATCAACAAATCGTTGGATTTCATCAAGAGCAGAAAACGCAAGAAAAGATTTGCCTTTTTTACCTCTTTGTTTTACGACAATGGCACAGAAATAAACCATAATTACAACAATTTTAACCACCCCGGGGTTCAATTAGAAAACAAGGAAAGTTTGAAAAAGCTGATGCAATTGATTGATGAATTGCCAGAAAACCAAAAAACAGTCGTCATTTTAAGCAAAATGGAACAAAAATCACAGGCCGAAATTGCAGAAATCATGTCGCTACACATCAAGGCCGTTGAATCGCTTATGCACAGGGCCAAACAAAATCTTTTAAAAAAATTAAACAACAACGAAGGATAATTCCTTTTTAATCGTCAATAACAATATGAGCAACAGGAAGCCATCCATACAAGATCCCTTTCATCCCCTGGAGAACATCCAACGGGTTGAGGCTCCGGAATTTTTATTTACCCGCATACAACAAAAAATTCAACAGAAAAAGCAGCATACCCTTCCGCCTCGGTTTGCCTGGGCCGTTGCCGCTTCCCTCCTGCTCATCCTTTCCCTCAACCTTTTTGTGGTGTTCAATAGTAGCCGCAAAGCAGAGGAGGCAAGCAACTGGACCAAAAGCATGAATTTGGTAAACGATAATTCTTTTTACCAATGAGTAAAACAAGCCTCCTTAGCCTTGCCGTAGGCATTTTACTGCTCATCAATTTATTGTTGACAGGCTTTCTGTTTTTCAAAAAGCCACATCGTCCGCCACCGCCCGACAGAAAAGGCATCATCATTGAAAGACTGCATTTTGATGAACAGCAAACTGCCGATTATGAAAACCTGATTCAAATTCATCGCAGCGAAATCAAAAGCAACGATCGTGCTATCCGTGAACTCAAAAATCAATTATACAGCACCTTGGTGTTACAGCGGGAAATTGGTTATAACGATAGTTTAATTACCGAAATCGGCAAAAGGCAAATGCGCATTGAAAGAGCCCATTACAAACACTTTGAAGAAATAAGAAAAATATGCAAGCCCGGTCAATTGAGAGATTTTGAAGAACTTTCAGAAGAGTTGGGACAATTATTTTCTCCACCGCCACCACCCAGACATCAACCCCCGCATTAGGCCATGATTGCCCGTTTCTTGATATTTTTTTGCTTGTGGTCCTTCCAACTCTTCGCACAAAATGGCGGAAGCAAAATTATCAGTATAAACTTTTCCCTCTCTTTTAACAATCATCACTTTTTGATCAACGATAGTGTTTATTTTCCCCATCATCATACAGACAGTATTCTTTTTAGCGAGTGTAAATTTTACCTATCGCAGGTTGAATTTAGGCACAAAAAAAGGGTAGTATGGAAAGAGGAAAACAGCTATCATCTCATCAATTACCGTCAGCAAGATTTAACTTCCTTTCAACTAAGCCTACCGGATTCAGTACATTTTGATGCCATCCATTTTTTGTTAGGTACCGATAGTATCACCAATGTTTCAGGTGCAATGGGCGGTGCTCTCGATCCAGTCCATGGCATGTATTGGACTTGGCACAGCGGTTACATCAATTTCAAAATTGAAGGAAAACATTCTGCAATTTCTACACCCAAAAAAGAATTTATTTTTCATTTGGGCGGCTATCAATATCCCAACGCCACTGCACAATGGCTTACGTTTGAATGCCAAGATCCAACAAACATCCGGCTTGCTTTCGATCTTTCACAATGGTTAGAAGCTTCTGGTTTTACCGAAAAACCTAACCTCATGTCGCCCGGTGCAAGAGCCCAAACTCTATCCCAACTGGCAGCTTCTTGTTTTCATCTGTTGCCATGAAAAAGTTGTTTCTATACGGCTTTGCTTTCCTCACCTTCCTTTTGGCAGCCTTTACAGCTTCACCGGATTTCAGCCTCCCGCAACCCGCCAACTGGCCCCAACCCCACTATCATTTTGAAAAGAACCCTTTGTCAAAAGATAAGATATTTCTAGGAAGGGTTTTATTCTACGACCCCATCCTCAGCAAAGACAATACGATTTCCTGTTCGTCCTGCCACTCTCCTTACAATGCCTTTGCTCACGTTGATCATGCCTTAA
>JBILVQ010000286.1:0-3893 GCA_044370375.1 Bacteroidia bacterium | reverse complement strand
TTTGCAGAGACGGGCTATCCGCTATTGAAAGGCAATCAGGAGTATATCGGTCAGTTTACGCGCATGCATCAAACCGATGTTTTGGCCGATTTGGTCAGGAGCATCTTGCCGGATGCCCAGTTGGCAGAAGGGAAGATTCATGAATAAAGAAAAAGAAAAAAGATGGGCTTGGGAGAAATTAACCTTTGGGTTGATGGTCTTGCTCTATCTATTTTCGATGGTCAATATTCGTTTTGGAAAAGATCATTTTAAGCATACGGTGCTATCAGATGCACGCGGTTATTATGCTTATTTACCGGCATGGGTAGTGTATGATGATTTGCAGTTTGGTTTTCAAGAGAAGATAGATCCTTTGTATTGGGAAAAGGAGCAGCATGTGAACTATAGAATTTATTCGAACGGTGGATTTTCAAACAAATACTTTGCGGGTGTTGCACTTTCTGCCTTGCCCTTTTATCTAGGGGCTCACGCCTATGTCAAAGCTGTTGGCGGGGTAGCGGATGGTTTTTCAAAACCCTATTCCTTGTCGCTTTCGGTAGCGGCCTGTTTTTATGCATTGTTGGGCTTGTTTTGTTTGATGCGGCTGATGCAGCTCAATGGCGTAAGCGCTAGGGTCAATGCATTATCCTTGTTGGTCTTGGCTTTCGGCACGCAATTGTTTTACTATACCATTTCGGAGGCGGGCATGTCGCATGCTTATTCCTTTGGATGGTTTTCACTTTTTTTGTGGCAAAGTTGGCGCTGGTTAAAACAAAGCAAGCGTGTAAGCTTGTTGACTGCGCTTTTTGCAGCGGGCATGATGGTGTTGATCAGGCCGGTGAATTTGTTGCCACTGATTTTTTTGTTGCCCTTTTTGCTGCAATGGGCAGGATTGGGTGTGATGGATTTGATGAACAAAATCAAGCAAGCGGGGATGAGTTTATTAGCGGGAGCCTTGCTTTTTGTTTTGCCGGTGATGGTGCAGAGTTGGTGTTATTACCAAGGGATGGGAGTTTTTTGGGCCGACAGTTATCCCGGAGAAAGTTTTGATTTTTTGCATCCACATGGTTGGGATATTCTGTTTAGTTTCAGAAAGGGATTGTTTATTTATACGCCACTTACCTTGTTGGTATTTTGTGCTTTATGGATTTGGTGGAAGAAGCAGCAATATGGATTGTTTTTTAGCTGGATGTTTTGGATGATTTTAACCACTTGGTTGTTTTCATCGTGGTGGAGTTGGTATTATGGGGGAAGTTTCGGATTGCGTGCTTATATTGAGTTTTATCCCTTGTTCATTCTTCCTTTTGCCCTGGTGTGGGATGAGATAGCATCGGGCCGCTTGAAACAGCTTCTGATGGTTAAGGTGCTTTTGTTGATTTTGTTTTGTCAGCTACAAACTTGGCAATACCGACATGGCATTATTCATTGGGACAATATGGATTTTGAGCAATGGAAGGGATTGTATTATCCAAAGGTTAGGTTGTAGGAGCAAAACGATGAGGCTTATTTATTGGTATTAATTGATGCTTGAAAGCCATGAATTTTCTAGGCTTTTATTGGCGCAGCCATGAATATAATATACACACAAAATTTCTAATTATTGGGTCAAAGCTTTAAATTGTATTTTATAAAGTACAAAAAATAGAAAATTTGTATTTTGAAAAGTACAAAAAATGGAAAATTTGTATTTTTTAAAGAGCAAAAAATTGAATATTTATTTTTTAGAAACAATTGATATTACATCGGTGAATTGCGACTCACAAACCTTTTGGTGAAGGTTTTAAGAACATGAAAAAAAATCCATCCCGTTATGAACCCTGATAGTAGCCCTGTGCCAATACCAATCAACAAGGCATTGTAACCTGCTGTCCAATGAAGGATTTTATTGATCAGAGGAAAAAGCAAGGCACACGAAAGCATTCCTGTGAAGCCGAAACCAAGAATCAAAAAGGTTTTGAATGCTTTTTCCAGTGATTTTTTATAGAGTCCATAAATAAGGGAAGCGGATATTATCCCGGTCAAACCTAAACCAAGAATCAGGAAAAGTCCGATACTGGCAAGCAAGGTACCCAACAATGTAAGTAAAAGCAATGCAGAGAAAAAAAACAGGGTCATGGTTGCTAATCCGGCTGTGTAAAAACTATCATCATAGGTGGTGGGATTTGAATTCTTGTCTTGTATGGAATAGGTAGGAGGGTTTTGTTTTTCTTGATCTTGAACTTCTTTTCCCTGTGAAAGTTGGAAAATAAACATCCATCCAAGGAGAAAGAATATTTTTAGACTTATTTTCAAGGGTGACGGAAAGATTTTACCATTAAGGACTTGATGCAAGCATTAAAAGAGTAAAAATTCTTTTTTTATCTCTTTACATGCAAAATTAGAAAATTATAGCCTTTATTTTTACTTCGTCAAAATGTAGGTGGAATGGATTCATTTTTTCTCGCATTTGCCATTCATTGAAAATTACTTGATTTTATAATGATTCCTTTGTGGGGCCAATGATTTTGATTTATAGGTCTGTTTTAAGCGCTAAATCAAAAGATTGGCTTGTATTCCTCCCACTTTCTAAGACCATTGTTTTCAATAAAAAAAATAGATTAGGTGGTCTGATAAATTATCATTACTTTTGCACCGCTAAAAATTCCTGATGGGCTTATTCCCTGTTCAGGTCATGCTTTCCGGGTCTTTGTTCAGTTTTCGTCAGGGTTCTCCTCTCCTAAATTTTGCTGAAAGAAGTGTTCGGAATTTTAAAGATCCGGGCACCTCTGCTGTTCTCAGCATACCATTCTTGCCTTTTAGGAGTTTTCAGCCATTAAAATCATTTTATGAGCGAAATAACGCCCACAACGACCTTTGAGGCTTTAGGTCTGAACGAAAACCTCCTCTCTGCCCTGAAAGACATGGGCTTCGAAACACCAACCCCCATTCAGCAACAAGCCATTCCTCTGCTGCTCTCCGAAGACAGAGATCTCATTGGCCTTGCCCAAACCGGTACCGGTAAAACAGCTGCTTTCGGACTTCCCCTGCTCAACAGGGTTGATTTCACCGAGCGCTTCGTGCAAGGACTCATCATTTGTCCTACCCGCGAATTGTGCATGCAAATTACCCGCGACCTCGATAAGTTTGCCAAGGATATTCCCAAAGCAAAAATCGTGGCTGTTTACGGTGGTTCTTCTATCGATAACCAAAGACGCGACATTGAGCGCGGTGCTCAAATTGTAGTTGCAACGCCCGGTCGTATCATCGACTTGTTGAACCGCGGTTACATCAAAATTAACCAGGTGCAGGTAGTGGTGTTGGATGAAGCCGATGAAATGCTCAACATGGGTTTCAAAGAAGACATTGATCAGATTCTTGAAACAACCCCCGAAGAAAAATTAACTTGGCTCTTTAGTGCCACCATGCCCCGCGAAGTACGCGCTATTTCTAAGAATTACATGAGTAATCCGATTGAAATTTCTTCAGGAAAAGCGAATTCAGGTGCAGAGAATATTGAACATCACTTTTATGTGGTGCATGCCAAAGATCGTTACGCAGCCCTGCGCAGAATTGCCGATTACTATCCCGAAATGTTTGGTATGGTTTTCTGCAGAACCCGCATGGAAACGCATGAAGTGGCGCATCATTTGATCAAAGACGGCTACAATGCCGATGCATTGCATGGCGATTTATCGCAACAGCAACGCGATCAAGTAATGCATAAATTCCGCAGCCGTCAGTTGCAGTTTTTGGTGGCTACCGATGTTGCAGCACGTGGCATTGACGTGTCGGATATTTCTCACGTCATCAATTATAATTTGCCCGATGATATCGAGAATTATACGCACCGCAGTGGTAGAACCGCTCGTGCCGGAAAATCCGGTATTTCGCTGATTCTTGTCAATACCCGCGAGGTAGGTAGAATCCGCGAAATT
>JBILVQ010000285.1:0-3894 GCA_044370375.1 Bacteroidia bacterium | reverse complement strand
TGTGCTGAATCAAATTTGATGTTTAATGCTGCCAATGCATCTCCCAAAGCGGTAAAGCCAAGGCCGGTTCTTCTGCCTTTTTTACCCGTGTCGTATAATAATTTCCATGTTTCGAGTTCAACATGTTTAATGGCATTGGGTTCAGGATCAGCTTTAATTTTATCCATTATTTTCTGAACCGATTCCAACTCCAAATCCACCAGATTATCCATCAGGCGTTGTGATTCATAAGTTACCTCATAAAATTTCTGGTAATTAAAATTAGCCATTGGCGTAAAAGGGTGATCCACAAAATGATAAAGATTAATGGCCATCAATCTGCAACTATCTCCACCCTGCATGGCAATTTCTGAGCAGGGGTTGGTAGAAACATTCTTAAAACCCGGATAAACCGAAGAGGTAGAATAATGGTGTTGGCGATCCCAAAAAATAATGCCCGGTTCTGCTGTCTGGTGAGCACAGTCGATCACGGTATTCCAAAGGGTTCTTGCATCCACCTCTTTTTTCAACAATGGCTTTTTACCATCAATGGGCCAACGTTGGGTAAAGGTAGTTCCAGCTTCAACGGCTTTCATAAACTCATCGGAAATGCGCAAGGAAATATTGGCACCGGTTACCTTCGAAAGGTCTTGCTTAATTTTAATAAACTGCTCCGCATCGGGGTGAGCAATATCAATAGTAATCATGAGGGCACCTCTCCTACCATTCTGGGCAACTTCCCTAGTGGTATTAGAAAAACGCTCCATAAAGGTTACTGCTCCAGAGGTACTGCCTGCTGCATTGGATACCCGCATGCCGGAAGGACGAAGGGTTGATAAATCAATACCAACGCCACAACGTCTCTTAAACAACTGTGCCATTTGTTGGTCGGTATAGAAAATGCCTCCGTAACTATCGTAAATCTCGGGCAGAACGATGCAATTCGACAAAGATGCAATTTGAAAGGGGTTTCCAAGAGATGACATAACCGAACCCTGAGGAATTACATATCTAAAGTGATCGAAAAAACCGAAAATTTTCTCCTCGTTTAATGCCTCACGGTTTTTGCCATAGGCAGACAAAAATTTTGCATTCCCGTTTAAATGCAATTTCTTCAAATACTCTTTCTCCTTGCGAGCGAATTCTTTGGCCATTCTTCTGTGCATGTCTGCAGGGGTTAATTCTACATATCGTCCCTGTGCATCCTTCATGGCATACTTACTAATCCAAGTACTGGCAGCTAATTCATCTCCGTTAAAATATTCCAGGCATCGGTTTATGACTTCTTCATACGTATAAAACCCTGTATTGGTAGTTATCTCAGAGATATTTTGAAAGGCAATTGGCTTCATGATTTCCGGGTGTTTTTTCAGACCGAAAGTTATATTTCAAGGCAGGGATTTTAAGAAGCCTGCAAAAAAAATATCTTCAAATTATGAACACAAATTGTTAAGAACGGTTATTCACCAAAAAAAGTGGATAACTATTTTCGAAATCACATTTTTGGGGTATTATTTTCTGAAAAGAATTGAAATTAAATCGAGCAATAAAAGGTATTAACCATCCGAAAAAATTCTATACCGAATTTTTCTAAAATGAATTAGTACATTGTACTAAATAATTTTTCAATAAAAATCAGTGCAGTTGTAATTGAGCAAATTCCTTTGCAAAATAGCTTAAAATAACATTTGCTCCTGCGCGTTTAATCGACAATAAGCATTCCAACATGGCTTTTTCAGCATCCAGCCATCCATTCAATCCTGCTGCTTTCACCATGGCATATTCTCCGCTCACCTGATAAGCAGCTACAGGAACATCGCTCATGGCAGATAGTGATTGAATCACATCCAAGTAAGCCAAGGCAGGTTTCACCATAATCATATCGGCACCTTCTGCCAGGTCGAGCTGCGCCTCACGGATGGCCTCCTTTGCATTGGCGGGATCCATCTGGTAAGTTTTTTTATCGCCAAACTTTGGGGCAGAATCCAGTGCATCGCGAAAAGGTCCGTAAAAAGAACTCGCGTATTTAGCAGTGTAAGCCAATATTGAAACTTGCTCAAATCCATTTACATCCAACACCTCGCGCAAATAACCAACCCTTCCATCCATCATATCAGAGGGAGCAATAAAATCTGCGCCTGCGGCAGCTTGGGTCAATGCCATTTTTCCTAATACTTCCAGGGTTTCATCGTTTAGGATCTGGCCATTACTTACAATTCCGTCATGACCGTCACAGCTGTATGGATCCATGGCAACATCTGCAAAAAGAATCGCTTCAGGAAAATTTGATTTAATCATTCGAATGACCGAAGGATACAATCCGTTTTCGTTATAACTTTCTTTTGCCATAGCATCTTTCTTTTGCTCACTGATGTTAGGAAAGGGCGCAAAAGCTTTGATGCCCAAGCTCAGGCACGCTTCAATTTCATGCAATAATAAATCGGCCGAGAACCTTGAAATTCCGGGCATAGAACGAATGGCTTGCAACTGATTATTGCCTTCGGTTACAAATACAGGATAAATAAAGTCATTGCAGTGAAGCTGGTTTTCTCTCAGCAAATCTCTTACTGCCGAACTCTTTCTGTTTCTTCGTGGTCTGATATGCATTTTCATACTCCTGCTTGACAAAGAACAGCTTTTAACAAACCGATATCATCAAAACCATCGGGTTGAACTATTCTTGCATGTAAAAAGTGTTTTCTAATTTCCGCCTCGGTAGCAGCACCCATGGCCACCCATTTTTTAACAACAGGTTTTTGAGGAACATTCACCAAGGTTTGCACATTGCTTGGACTGGTCATGACCATAATATCGGCCAAAGGCATTGATTCCAAAGGTACTTCTATGGTTTCATAAACAACCAAATCAATGGCTTGTTCGGGCTTTGTAAATTGTTTCTGAATGGTTCTTAAACTTCCTTTGGCAATAGGAAACAATACCTTGTCTTTTCCTATCCTGGAAGCAAATTGCTTCCCAATCAGGGTTGTATCATTGGATGTTCCAAAAAAATCGGCTCTTGCTCCAAATTTTCGCAACTCATCACCCGTTGATTTTCCGATTACGCCAAACTTTTTACCATGTATATTGGGATTAAGTGCCATAAAAAACCGTACGGCATGTTTGCTTGAAAAAAATATCCACGCGGTTTCGGGTATCGATCTTGGAGCCACCGGAAGCATTTCAATCAGTGCTTCTGAATGAACCTGAAAACCAAGAGACCTTAAACGTTGCAATAACAGCGATTTGGGATTATCCTTTCTAGAAACAAAAACACTGCATGGTTTAACGGACTTAAGATGTGATAATATTTTTTCGGGCAACTCTTCAGGATGTTCACTGCGGTAATGCACCAATATTCCATTCATGCCACCATCCTGTCCCCAGGCCACATCAACAGAAAAAGTAGTAACGTCCTGATCATTGGTTTCACTGTTGCAAAAAACGCCCAGTGGCAACAGACAACCACCTTCCATCTTTTGCAAAACGCTTCTTTCAACCTGGATTCTGGCTTGAACCTTTGACTGATGAATGGATTGCAACTGGGCAATAAGGGCAGCATCGCTGCTTCTGGTTTGTAAGGCAAGCACACCTTGTGCAGGAGCCGGAACAAACATTCTTGTTTCGAGCGGCTTCACTACAAAATCACCAAGGTCTAATCCTAAGCGTTTAACTCCGGCAGCCGCCAGCACAATAGCATTGTACTCACCCTTTCTCAATTTTTCTATCCTGGTGGGCACGTTTCCTCGCAAATCAGCAATCTTTAGGCCCGGTTGTAAACTTTCCAACAACATTTTCCTTCGAAAGGAAGAAGTTCCTACCGTTGCACCTTTTTTGATACCCAACAATTGTTTGGCATCAATAGAATCAGGTTGAATTAACAAAACATCGGCAGGATCTTCGCGGTAGGAAACTGCG
>JBILVQ010000284.1:0-3921 GCA_044370375.1 Bacteroidia bacterium | reverse complement strand
AAATTGCCGATGAGTGCCAGTTTTTCACCATCAGGAGAAAATCGGGTATTGTATTCCCTATACGGTAGAACAGGAAGGGAATAAATAGAATTTGTAATACCATTTGGGGTCAACAATAGTAAATGATAATAACTTTCGTAAGCAGGAAATACCAAAATCCACCAATCTCTACCATTCCCATGTTTAGTGGCAGTCATACCACCTATGGCTAAGGTATCGCTGAAAACAACCTGGTTTTTTTGTGTAATGGCTACGCTTCCAGAACTATCAATCACAACCTCAGAATTAAACAACTTTAGCGGACAAGCATAGCACAAGGGGTCTGTATTTCCATAAAATGGATTGGTATGAATCATCTGATACCTTGAAGAGTCACCCGGCTGTGGTAAAATTAACACGGAGTTTAGAAAAGCATTTCCGCCCAAATAGGTATTTGCGTCTATTTGTGCTTCATTGGGGGCGCAACCTAAACTATCACCATTGAATGCTACCAATGAATCGGGTATGCCTAAAGTGTAACCATTGGTATAAAAAAGCACATGTCCATTTTGGTCAGAAATATTCCCACCAACAATGAAATGATTCAACGCAATTTTAAAGAATTTAATTGAATCATTTCCATTAAAGGAATCGAACAAATATCCTGATGTTCTCGGATTGCCATTAAAAAAATACCCTTGCACCCTATTGTTACCTACACCCAAACCGGTGGTTTGGGCGTAGGTAATTATAGGATAGAAAAGAAATATAAAAATTAACTTACTCAGATTTAGTAAACCTGAAGTTTGAAACCTTTCCATTTTTATTGGTGCTAACTAAATTATAAAGACCTGTGGGGATTTGTTCCACATTCAGGAGCAAAAGATAGCTTGGATTGTTTGCAGGATAATACTCCAAAACAAGGTTTCCTCTGGAATCAAACACCCTTATTTGAACTACATCTCTTACCGCATTACCTTCCAGATAAATGGCACTTTTTGTTGGGTTTGGATATAGGATGATATTATCTTTTTCCTGATTTTTTTCCAATTTATTCTCAACGAAAAATGAATTACCACTATTCGTTGTTACACCGGAAGGATTTAATGCGGGAACTAAACCGCCGGTAGTAGCAGTGCCCCAATTCGAATTAATCCCTAAAGTAATAACATTTGGACCTTCTGTTAGTGCATCAGTTACAACCACTGAATCGGAATAAACTCCTGTACAGCCATTGGGTGAGGTAATTAAAACCTCATAATAATAGGTGGTTGGGTCTGAGGGCATAGCCAACCCGGTTAGATTAAAAGTATTGGTCGTTTGAATACCGGAAATGGCGGTTGGTACACCTCCGGTTACCTGAAAAAACTGGTATGTATAAGCTGTTCCTGTGGGCTGTGCTACTAGTATTGAACTGCCGCCAGCATTAACAACTCCGGGATTAGCCGTCAGTGAGGCATTTACCAAATCTACAACTACTGTAACAGTTCCACTCAAGCTTACCAATCCTGTTAAGGTATTGGCCGAAATGGTCAATTGATAAGTTGTTGTTGCTGTTGGGCTGACCGTAATTTGTTGGGAGGTTCCAATTACAGTTGGAGAACCAACAATTATCCATTCGTAGGTAACTTCCGGAAATGTACAAACAGGGCCAATCAGTACAGGCTCACCCGCACAAACCGTTTCGTCATTCATTGCAGGCATTTCCCATTTTTTCAAGAATGCGTTGTCTATAAAATAATAAGTTCCAAATAAAGATGAAAGTGGATTACCTGCCGAGGAGGTTGAATAATTTCCATTGGCAACGTTTCCTAAATACAGTTTGTTTTCTCCACCACTCGCGGTAAAAACTTTACTCAATTTTGTCCAGGAGGCATTTCCTGCAACTGCATTATTGGTAACTACTCCTGAAGACAAAGTTATTGGCAATGATGTTGAATAGGAGGAGGAAGAAACGGATGCATCAATTTTATCGTGGTAGTTTTGGCATTCATCTCCGGGACTAACAAAATAGCACAAATAATAATCTCCCGCCACCAAAGTTGAACTTAAATCGGTTTTAAGAATGTCACTATTTCCAAAGTTCGTTTCTACCCCTACAAAGCCATCGTTTGCATTAAAATATAAAGAATTATAGGGTGCGAAATTAAAGGAAGAGGAGTAATTATTCCCATCAACAAAAGGATGACTTGCTAAATAGGAATATGGTGAACTTGCTGATGAATTATCATTAAACCCGTTTGAAAAATATTCCGTTTCGGTAATGCCTGCCGGCACCTCCGTCCATACACACAGATTTTCATCAAATGTATTGAATGTATTTGGGTCGGGTACGGGGCTTATCCTATGCGAAAAACTTCCATTCAGTATAAGATTTCCGCATGGTTCACTCCCATTGTTGCATGGAACCGAGCTCAAAGAATTTCTAAATTGGAACTTGGCTTTTACCTGTGTGGCCAATGAATCGCAATTGCCACATGAGGCATCATAATGTCTGGAAATTGAAAAAACAACCAAGGTGCCTACTGTTTTATTGGCTTCAAAGCGTTGTGAAATTTTACCGGGGTAATTGTAATATTTTCCTTCTTGTAGGAAGGCACAGGTTGAATCATACATGGCCACTTTTGCTTGCTTCACCCTATAACCTGACTGCAAGCTTGAATAAAAATTAATTCCAATCCTTGAAGAATCTGTCCTTAATGAATACCATCGAATAGTGTCCGGGTAAGAAATGGTTAAATCAAGGGTAGTATCTGCTAATCCTCCAAGTAAAATTGGATTAGAACAACTTGAACCAACCTGAGCTAACAAAGGATTAAAAATTCCTGACAGAAACATTATTGCCAGCATTTTACTTAAAAATAGTTGAAAGGTTTTTTGTTTGGCAGGAAAATTCAGTAATTCTCGGTCCCTCCTCTCTTCCTCTAGGGCTGTTGTTGGTTTTGCATTTCTTTCAACAACGCTTTTTTCCAAAATTACATTTATTTTCATAAGATAAATTTTAGCGAATAATTAAATTACTAACCAAATTTATAACTAATTTTTGGAACAATGACAAGGCTGATGTAAAAATAATTTGCCATTAACATTTGTCAAAAAAAAAAGGTGTTTTTGCTTTATTTCTATCGAATATCAATAAAACAGGGGTTTTATGCGTTAAGGATTGCAGCGGAAAGCCCGGCCAACGGGGGTTCTTTTCATGGGATATGGCCTCGATTTTGATTAAGCGAAAAGAATTAGGGGCCGGCTTGGAGCGAAAAGCCTGACCCTGCCGGTGAAGATACCCTAGCATTGGCAGGAAAACGGGCTCCGGGAGGGTTTTAGACTTTTGTTTTGGGCGGCAGGGGAACGCCCCGGTTCAAAAACAGCAAAAAGAGGTGATTTTTTTTAACTTTGCAGGAAAATTAGAGCAGCATGGAAGTAACGATTGATCCGAATTCGGGCTTTTGCTTTGGGGTGGTATATGCTATACAAATGGCCGAAGATGAGTTAGAGCAGAGTGGGAAATTGTATTGCTTGGGTGACATTGTTCACAACAACATGGAGGTTGAACGATTGAAAAAGAAGGGCCTGACCATTATTAACCATGATGATTTAAAGGATTTAAACAATTGCAAAGTATTGATAAGGGCCCACGGGGAACCGCCCAGTACTTATGCCATTGCCGCTCAAAACGGCATTGAACTGATTGATGCTTCGTGCCCTGTGGTTTTAAAGTTGCAAAACCGTATCAGAGAAGGTTATTCTGAAACGGAGGAAAACAAGGGGCAGATTATTATTTACGGCAAGGAAGGTCATGCTGAGGTGAATGGATTAATTGGCCAAACCGACGGAAAGGCCATTGTGGTGATGACGCTGGAGGATTTGGAAAAGATTGATTTTTCGCGACCCATTCAACTTTACTCACAAACCACCAAAAGCACGGCAGGTTTTTTAAAGTTA
>JBILVQ010000283.1:0-3937 GCA_044370375.1 Bacteroidia bacterium | reverse complement strand
TAGCCAATGCTGAAAACTATCAATGGTGGCCACCCAAGGAAGGGTTTTCAAAACATCTTCCAAATGCTCTTCCTTTGCCCTTTTTAACTCATCAGGAGAAGAAAAGTAGGAATCCCAATGCGACATAGTCATTAATTCCATCGACATGGAAGCCAATTCAGCAACCTCAGAGGGGAAATTTTTGAATTCATTGAGATGAAGATTGGCCGTTAAAAAAGAGTGTACGGCATGTCCGCCTTCATGCACCATGGTAACTAAATCGCGCAGTGTTCCAACAGAATTCATGAAAATAAAGGGCATATTCGATTCTGTAAGGGGATAATTGTATCCGCCGGGGGCCTTTCCCTTTCTGGAGTCGAGATCCAATAAACCAAAACGGTTCATGGTTTGAATGCAGTTGGAAAAATAAGGGTCGAGTGCCGAAAAGCAGTTAAGGGTTTTTGCCAATAATTCTTCTCCATTTTGAAATGGTTTTAAAGGTTCTTTACCTAAAGTATCCACCTCTAAATCGAAAGGTTCAAGCGCATCTAGTTGCAAAGCCGTCTTTCTTTTTTGATCAAGCTTAGCCGTAATTGGAACAATAAAATCACGCACCGAGGCATGAAAATTCCGACAATCCTGTACCGTATAGTCGAACCTGCCTAAATACGAAAACATAAAATCCCTGAAATTTTCAAATCCGGCATTCAAGGCCACCTTATGCCGCAACCTGAGCATCTTATCAAAAATATCTTCCAGTTTTTCTTTTTCTGCCAAGCGCCTTTCCTGAATCAGGGAAAATATGCTGCGTCTTAACTCCCTGTTGTTGTTTTGCAACATTTTGGCTGCCTGTTGCAATGTCATTTCTTTGCCTTCCCAAGTAATAGACAAATCGCCCATGATTGCAGCATATTGTTGCGCAAGACTTTGCAATTCGGCCATGAGCGGCACATTTTCTTCCCTGAACAATTTTACCTGATTCTCAACCGTACGAAAATAAATGGCATAGGCTCCATCGCTTAACTCTTTTCTGGCAGGGGAAGCAACCAATAGCTTATCTAGTTCATTGCTCCACTTAGAAACTTCGGGCTGAATTTTTTCAACGAAATACAAATAACTTGCAGAGGCTTGTTCATCGGCCGTATTGCAGGTCATGCGGATGTATCTTTTGGCAAGGTTTTCAGATAAAAAACCATCCAGTTCGCTCCTCTTCAATAACCAGGCTTTCAATTTCTCAACATCATCCAAAACAGCCTTTGTTAAGTCGCTGAAAAAAGGTTTTAAATCATCTACCTCCTCCAGTTGAAAACCTTCCGGAAGAAAATGATACTTAGCGGCAGGGAGCAATTCAAACATGAAAAAAAAAATTAACTTCCGGTTTTACGAGGAGTATTGGCTTTACGAGGTGCTCTTGCAGCGGTAGGCTTAACGGAAGCTGTTTCAGACTTGGGTTTGGCCGATGCCTTTACTGTTTTCTTTGGTTTTTCTGCCTTTATTTCATCGGCTTTTTTGTCGGCAACAGGTGCTGCTTCTTCTGTTTCAACCAGCAGATTATTGTCTAACAATAAATTGTACCAGGTAAACAACTTTTTAATATCAGAATTATGGACTCTTTCTTTATCAAAATCGGGAAGAATTTTTTCCAAATAAACTCTCAAATCCGATGGCTCAGATTTTGGGTCAATGCATTTACCGCCTTTCTCATGCTCCTTAATTTTTTTCAACACATCTTTCAAAGGCACATCATCGGCATAAGTAAAGATGCTAATGTCCTCCAGACCACTAATTTTATAATGGCTATAGGCGGGCATCCGCTTTTTATCAAGAAGTGATTCCACAATAATTCCATTGCTTGCCTGTGCAACAATTTTAAATAATCCGGGATATCCGGCTATGGCAATAATTTTTGTTAAGTCCATTGGGTTAATTCAAAGAGCTACAAACCTAATGATTTTTTCCGTGAAGAAAACCAATGTTTTCAGATAATTATCCTTAAAAAAAACACCTTTTAGTCGCAAATTAATGCATATTTGCCAAATATTTTAAACAGTTTTGATGAAATCAGGGTTCATGCAAAAAACTACCAAGGCTTTATTGGCCTTTTTTTTCATCCTAACAGGTTTCAGCTCAACCCATGCACAAAGCAGCCATGTTGCCTTTATTACCAATTTAAACACCAAAGAAGAATTCCAACTAAAAGAAGGTGACAGCTATTATTTTGAAATTAAAAACGAGGCGGGTATTGTTTTCGGGAAACTACATTCCATTAAAGCCGATAGCCTAAATGTGGATGGCAGAAGGCTGGGCATTAACCAAGTGGCTGGAATAAGCAAAAAAAAATTTAAGCGCCTGCCGGGGCTTCACAAATTCTTTCGCGCAGCCGGTTTGGCCGGTGGGGTTGCCTTCTTAACCGGAATTTTAATGAGCGGCTCAGCCTCTGATTGGGACCCAATTGAAAATTCCTTTTTCGGAAAATCATCCTTGGTTTCAGTGCCGTTGATCATTCCCTCTGTTTTGTTTTTAACCTTGCACAAAGGTCCGGATTACGATTTAACCGGTAAACACCTGTTAGAAACCAAAGCCCTGGCCGCAGAATAGCCTACAGGCTGAGGAAATATTGAATAAATTCTGAAAGGTTCTGCTTAAAACGATGGTCGTAAATTTCATTCAATTCACTATTGCGTGTATTGTAGCTGCTGAAGCTAGAAAAAAATGCATTTTTCTGAAGGATGATTTTTGCTGCCAACTTATTCTTTTGCGCCTTACCGGCCCATGAAGACCGATATAAGCGGGAAACAATCGTTTCAAATTTCTCTTCTTTAAGTTTCAATTTTCTTTGATGTTCGAGTTTCTCTATGCCGGCATAAAAAAGCGATAGTTCTTTCATCGTATTAAAAACAAATTCTTGAAGGGAGTCCTCGTAAAGTAACTCACGCTTATATTCCAATAAAAGATGAGGAGCATCGGGTTGTAAAGATAGAAACCGAAGGGTTGCCTTTCGGCCAATGAAGGAGGCAATATTTTCATTGAACGCTGAACTATCGTTAAAAAAAATATTGCTGTGCGTTAGTTCATGAAAAATTAATTCGGCCAATGCGGATTTTGATTTTTGCAACCAGGGGCGAAAAATTGGGTCAGGCAGCAATCCAAGCATTGACCACCCGGAGGCATAGCCATAACCTACATCGAAACCAAGTAATTTCTTTTCGTCCATTTCCTTTGCAGCACGCCTGAAGTTAAAAAATCCAAGGTAGGGAAACGAAAAAAATGGTCTGAAATGGTAAGCGTGTGCCTTCATGGAAAATGGTTCACAACAATTCACCATCATGATCATGGGCCAACGTTCTGGCTTCACGATGTTTGAATAGGAACCTTTGGTAGAAAAACCTAAATCATGGTGGGCAAAATCAAGAACAGATTGTACCCACTTAATTTTTTCCATTTCCTCCTGACTAAGATTTCCTTTTTGCCAAAGGGTTTCGATCTTCTGTGACGAAGAAATTACCTTGAGTTGTCCGTATAATTGTTCTGATAAAAAAGCGGTAGCTGAATAGAAGATGAGCGCGAAGGAACAAAGGAGCATCAGAACCGCCTCCACCAAAAATGAAAAAATAAACTTGGCCCTAAATCCGGAATATTTACCTTTGAAAACCACAACACAAAGGTGTAATAAAAAATGTTTTTTATTGTTTCAAAAGTAATCAGTTTTCTATTTACTCCCATTATTTGGATCATGACCCTTTTGCTGCTGGGGATTTTTCTTAAAAATAAGAAAAAAGCCAAAGTCTTTTTAATCTGCGGCATGGTCATGTTTTATTTAATGGGCAACCCTTTTCTTTTCAATGAAATTTGCAGGCAGTGGGAAATACCGGCTGTTCATGAAGACCAGTTTCTGCAAAAGGACCTTGATGGAGTGATTATCCTTGGAGGCTTATCATTTTGGGATAATCAATTAAAG
>JBILVQ010000282.1:0-3957 GCA_044370375.1 Bacteroidia bacterium | reverse complement strand
GCAACAAATAAATTGGTACTTCCTCCGGGATTGGTAAAGGTATTTCCTCCAATATTTATCGAAGTACTCTGAAAGTTTCCAATAACATAACAATTGCCTTGGGCGTCAACATCTATGGAATTGGCTCCATCATTCCCTGATCCGCCAATTTTGAATGCCCAGATGGGAGTTCCGTTATTGCTGAACTTAGCCACAAATGCGTCATTTACCCCGCCTGCAATATTGGAATTGGTTAAGGAAATATTCCCGAAGCTAATAGAAGGACTCGCAAAATTCCCGCACAGGTAAATGTTTCCATTGGCATCCAAAGCCAGTGAATTGCCGTTTTCATTATTGTTGTCGCCAAAGCGCTGCGCCCATGCCCAGTCGTAGGTTTGTGCACTCATTTGTTTGCAAAACAATAGTACAGTAAACAATATAATGTTTTTCTTAAAGATTGTCATGATTGTCATAAAACGAATTAAGCAGTTATTATATCCCAAAGAAAGCGCTTATTAAGCACATCTTCAAATCCTTTTTCAAAGGCAAAGGTTTTTTGAGGAGTTAGAAAAAATTCAAAATGTGGATTTTTCCCCCAAAGAGGAGGGTAGCAAAGAATTTCAAAAAAGGTTTAATAGATTTTTTTTGATTTACGTTACTAGAAATGGATTAAAAAGTGCCAACCTGTCAGAAGTTTTAGAAGATTTTTTAAATAAACTTAAACCAAATTAACCGGTGTTTTAAAACCAACGTATAAACTTCCGACAGGTTGGCAAACGTATAAACTTCCGACAGGTTGGCAAACTTAAACCAAATTAACCGGTGTTTTAAAACCAACGTATAAACTTCCGACAGGTTGGCAAAAAAAAATCCGCGAATCTCTTCGCGGATTTTTTTTAACTACTCCTCTTTCGTCTTTTTCTTCTTCGCCCTTGTAATGTTGATGGTTATTTCCGACTTTTCTTTATCGAAACCAACCTCAATGGAATCACCCTCCGATAGCTTCGATTTAATAATCTCCTCCGCCAACGGATCTTCCAAGTATTTTTGAATGGCCCTTTTCAAAGGTCTTGCTCCATAATTGGAATCATAACCCTTTTCAGCAATGAAATCCTTAGCATCTTCACCTACCTTGATTTTGTAGTTTAGTTCTTCCATTCTTTTAATCAAATGGTTCAACTCTATATCAATGATTTTGTGAATGTCTTCCTTACTCAAAGAGTTAAACATAATAACATCGTCAATCCTGTTCAAGAATTCAGGAGCAAAAGCCTTGCGCAACGCATTTTCTATCACACTCTTTGCATTGGCCTCAACACTGGCACTTCTGGCCGATGTATTGAAACCAACCCCCTGTCCAAACTCTTTCAATTGACGGGAACCAATGTTAGAGGTCATCATGATGATGGTGTTTCTAAAGTCGATTTTACGACCCAAACTGTCGGTAATATATCCATCATCCAATACCTGCAACAACAAGTTAAATACATCCGGATGTGCCTTTTCAATTTCATCCAACAACACCACACTGTAAGGCTTTCTTCTCACTCTTTCGGTTAATTGTCCGCCTTCTTCATATCCAACATATCCCGGAGGTGCCCCAATCAACCTTGAAATGGCAAATTTCTCCATGTATTCACTCATGTCAATTCTAATCAAAGCATCTTCACTGTCGAAAAGATTTTTAGAAATCACTTTCGCCAATTGTGTTTTACCTACACCGGTAGGACCAAGGAAGATGAACGATCCAATGGGTTTGTTAGGGTCTTTTAAACCGGCACGGTTACGCTGAATGGCCCTTACAATTTTTCGAATGGCATCGTCTTGTCCAATTACTTTATCATGAATTTCATCATACAATTTCATCAAACGAGCACCTTCATTTTGCGCAATTCTTTGCACAGGCACACCCGTCATCATGGCTACCACTTCCGCTACATTGTCCTCACTTACTGTTTGGCGGTTGTTGCGGGTTTCTTCTTCCCATTGTTTTTTGGCAACTTCTAGTTGTTCAAGCAATTGTCTTTCCGTATCGCGCAGTTTGGCTGCTTCTTCATACTTCTGACTTCTCACCACACGATTTTTCTCGTTCTTTATTTCCTCAATTTTGCCTTCAATATCCAGAATGTTTTGAGGCACGTGAATATTGGTAATGTGCACCCTTGCGCCAACTTCATCCAAAGCATCAATGGCCTTGTCGGGCAAATGGCGGTCGGTTACATAACGTTGGGTTAAGGTAACACAGGCAGCCAAAGCCTCAGGGGTATAAATTACATTGTGGTGATCCTCGTACTTAGATTTGATATTGTTCAAAATCACCAAACTTTCTTCAGGAGTAGCCGGTTCAACAATAACCTTCTGGAATCTTCTTTCGAGCGCACCATCTTTTTCAATGTACTGACGGAATTCATCGAGGGTGGTAGCACCGATGCATTGAATTTCTCCCCTGGCCAAAGCCGGTTTGAACATATTGCTGGCATCCAAAGAACCGGAAGCACCGCCGGCACCAATAATGGTATGAATCTCATCAATGAAGAGGATAACATCAGGCGATTTTTCCAATTCATTCATCACCGCTTTCATTCTTTCTTCAAACTGACCGCGGTATTTGGTGCCCGCTACCAATGAAGCCAAATCAAGGGTAACCACGCGTTTGTTGAAAAGAACGCGAGATACTTTTTTCTGTATAATTCTAAGAGCAAGTCCTTCTGCAATGGCCGATTTACCTACTCCCGGTTCACCAATCAAAATAGGATTGTTCTTTTTTCTTCTGCTCAAAATTTGCGATACACGCTCTATTTCCTTTTCGCGTCCTACAATCGGATCCAGTTTTCCCTCTTCGGCCAATTTGGTTAAATCGCGACCGAAATTGTCGAGAACAGGGGTTTTGGACTTGGGGTCCACATTCTTTTTGGCCGACTGACTGAAAGAAGAGGCTTCTTCTTCGCCCTCCTCATCACCCGGACTACCGGGCATTTCGCTGCGGATGTCAGGGTTAATGGTATGACGTTCCAATTCCTGCGCAGCGCTGTCGTAAGTACATTGATAACGATTGATCAGGATGTTTCCTGCCAGATTATCCTCCACTTTGAGGATGGATAAGAGCAAATGCTCGGTGCCAATTAGCTCACTTTTGAAGTAACGGGCTTCCAGATAAGTAAACTTTAAAGCCTTTTCGGCCTGTTTTACCAAGGGAATATTACCACCATTGGCATTGGGTTTACTAGCTTTTTTAATGGAGCTTTCTACCGATTTTCGGAGGTCTTCCAAATCGATGTTGTGCGCCTTCAGAATATCAATGGCTGCGCCCTCTCCGTCACGGATAATGCCCAGTAGCAGGTGTTCGGTGCCAATATAATCATGGCCAAGGCGCAATGCCTCTTCACGACTATAAGTAATTACATCCCTCACCCTTGGTGAAAATTTTGCTTCCATAATTTTGCGGTTTACGCGATAGGGTCAAATATAAAGATTCTTCCACAACAATGATAAGGCAACAAAAAAATTTAAAACGTTAAAATCTTCTCAATTTTCAACAGAAATTTGTTAGTAAAATAACAACATCTTTTTTGAGATTAATAAGTCGTTAATCTGCATAATTTGAGTACCTTCGGACTCCGTTTTTTTAACATAATTACATGGCAGAAGGAGAAAAGATAATCCGCATCAACATTGAGGAGGAGATGAAAACAGCCTACATCGATTATTCGATGTCGGTGATTGTTTCAAGAGCATTACCGGACATTCGTGATGGATTGAAGCCGGTGCACCGAAGGGTGCTGTTTGGAATGTACGAATTAGGAGTACTTTCCAACCGACCCTACAAAAAATCAGCCCGTATCGTAGGGGAGGTTCTGGGTAAGTACCATCCCCACGGTGATAGTTCCGTTTATGATACCATGGTGCGGATGGCCCAAGAATGGTCGCTGCGTTACCCGTTGGTGGACGGACAAGGTAACTTTGGTTCCATTGACGGTG
>JBILVQ010000065.1:0-13849 GCA_044370375.1 Bacteroidia bacterium | reverse complement strand
GAAAAATTCCCATCGGGTAAATAGATTCATAATTACCCAAAGGCTTTGTTGAAAATTGAGCAGGAGCTTGCTTTTTTGACAATTGCTGTAAAGAGCTGTCTGGTATTTCGTATCGTGTAGAAAACAATCCACCATCCTCATTATTTGATGGCCAATCGAAAAAAACAGAAAAAAAGATAACCGCTGCAAGTGCGAAACTGTTCATGAACATTATTCAAACAAACCTGAATGAATCACAAAACTATGATTTTTGTGAAAATATCAGGCAAAATGTCTTTATTCTATCAATAAATTCATTTTGAAGTAATCCGATACAGCCCATGATCGTTTTATTTTTTCTTGCATAAAAAAAAGGCCCTGCAAAATGCAAGGCCACTACAATTCTATTGCATTGAATTTACTTCGCCTTCAGCGCTTTTGCCAAATCCCCTTTTCCCTTTTTGGTCAAATAAGGGTTGAGAAGGAAAGCCATGCCATGTTGTGCAGTTTTTATGGACTGATCTTTTTTACCAGAGGGATTATTTATCATGGCAGAAACAATCCAATGATTAGAATAACCATGAACCAGAGAGAGCAATGCATCCATATCTGAAGAATTTAATTTCTCAAGTTGAGCGCTCTTTGTCAAACCCTGCAAGGCTGTCTTTAATTGATCGGTTCTTCTCTTTTCAAATTTCTTAATGGAGGCACCCGCTTTTTTGTTATACATGCTCAGGGTTCCTAGCGCAAGATATAGTGAACGATATTGGAATTGTACATCCATGATGAGCTTTTGTTGTCCAAAGAAGTCAATAACCGTCTCTATTTTTACTTTATCGGTCAGCAACCTGATGTTCGCATCCAATTCGTTGATCAATTCCTTCACCATTTCATCCCTTGTTGGGAAATAGTAGGTCACATTACCCGCACTCAAATTTAAAATGGCGGCAAGGTCACGAACGCCTGAGGCTTCAATTCCTTGTTTATTAAATGCCTGAAGGGCTGTAGCAAGAATTTGCTGGCGGGTGTTTAAAACTGTTTTGGACATTGTACTAATTTTTTCTGTGACAAAAATAATTTTTTTTTCTTATCGGCAAACATTTTATGGATAATATCTTTTGTCTACACTAAAATTATCAGGATTTTTTCCCTGTATTTTGGAATAAAAGTCCATGATTTCATGCATATCTTTAGCCATGTCGCCTGATGGCGTAACAAATTTCGATACTCCGGCAATCCGGTTTTTGTAATCCAGATAGCCTAACCCAATCGGCACCCCTGCACCGGCAGCCACATGATAAAACCCCGTTTTCCATTCTTCCCTCCTCGATCGGGTTCCTTCCGGTGTAACCAAAACAACCAAGGCTTGTTTTTCCTTAAAAAGATTAATCATGGCTTCGGTCATGCTAAGGCGTTCCTGTCCTGCAAGCTTCGGACTACGATCAATAGGAATGGCACCCATAGACAGCCACAACTTCCGCAACGGAAATTTTAACCACTCTTTTTTGATGGTAAATTTTACAGGAATCCCAATGGCATTAAAGGCGGCCAAGGCATAAACGGCATCCCAATTGCTCGTGTGGGGTACACCGAGCATAACGCAGCTGCCATTGTAGTTTCTGAAATTCTCATCCAGTTTCCAACCACCCATTTTCAAAATCAAAGTCCAAATACTCATAATCACATTTTCATCGAATGTAGAAAAAAAAACCTAACCAATGCATCTTCAAAAATTACCTTCTGTTTTCGCCTGATGCTAACGGTAAACAAGACCGGCCAATAAGGCGATGTATGCCCTTCTATTATCTAAACACTGAAATGTTTGGGGAGTAATTGAAGCAACTCGGTGAAATTTTTGCACAACAATTGTTTCGAAGTTGCTTCCCAAAAATGAATATCATGACAATGTAAAATTGCCCCGAAATGAATATGTTCCGGATCGGCAACCATATACCAATGGTGGTGATTCATAAACGAGCCAACCGGCAAACATACCGGGTAATGAATTCGATTTGGTAAAATTCCGGAGTCTCTATCGAGTCTAAGCTGCTCCAAGTCGTTCAATAATTCGCGGTGAACGGTGGTTGGTCCAAACAACATCATGTTATGTGCATGATTGATGCATTGATGATGAATAACCTCAAGCCAATACCGCCAAACATTGGGAATAGCGCAATGCAGGGGAATACCCAGCTCATCGAAATGATCGCGATATGCTTCTTCTAGTAAAACATCAAGAGAGGGTTGATGAACTTCAAGCGCATCATCGGTAAAACGATTAAAGCATAGCTTCATGAGCTTGAGCCACTCAACCGGAATTTTTACATTCATGGTAAGAAAGCGGGTTTGATAAGTGAATAAATACATTCATCAAGCACCTTGTTGTTTTTGATGATACTTTTTTGGAGGATGGCCTCAAGGTGAAACCCTGACTTTTCAAGGGCTTTTTTCGAACCCGGGTTGTTGTAAAAGGGTCGAGCAAAAAGTCGGTTTAAATCCCAAGTTGCAAAAGCATAAGGAACCATCAGAGAAATACTTTCAGATACAAAACCCCTTCCCCAATACAACTCCGAAAGCCAATAGCCTATCTCGGCACTCTTCCGATGAATGCCGGCTTGAGGAAATACGCCTATTGCACCAATGGCTTCTTGTTGATAACCGATGGCAAAAACCTGTATCGGACGCTGATCAATTACCTTGTCTAAAAAACTTACTGCGTCCTGCAAGGTATAAGGATGTGGAAAAGCGTCTGTTAAATAAGAGGCTATGTTTTGATTGTTGGCATGTTTTACCAAATCATCTTCATCCCCTCTTTTCCATGGGCGAAGATGAATATGATTGCCTGTTAACAAAATTGACCGTTGGGTGGAATTAATGAATCAAAAATAAGGAATAATTATTCGGGGCAAAAAAAGATTAGGTAGTTATTAAAAAACAAATGAAAGATTTGCCTATTTAGATAAAACCTGATCGGAACCTGTCGGCAGCAATTTGTCACCAAAAGCCTGTTCAAAACTCTTCGCAATAAAAAAAATCGATGCTCTGGCCAAGAAGCCAAACCAAACAAAAAGCTATGCATCATTGGGGTTTCCTTCAATTTTAATCGTTAAAAAAGAGGGGGCAAAAAGGTAAATGTTCAAAACTCGGTTAATTAATATTGTAAACAAGAAGTTTTCTTTGTTGAAGTGGAAAGTACTTTGGTGGTGATCAAATCAAAACATTATGAAAGGATCCAATTACTTACCGGTTTATGATGCAGCTGAAGCAGCCTATTTTGTATGGGAACGTTTAGATGCAGAGAAAAAATCCAGGTTCTCACCTGAAGAAGTTTATCAGATCTTATCGCTTGAAGTTGACTTTCTGGAATCTGAAAACCTGGTAAAAGAAGAGCCGGGCATTTTCAATATTCCTGTAACGGTTGACTGGGAAAAGCTAACCCGTCACATTTTGCTTTCTGCACAATTTGACGGCATCGATTTGGAAGATCAGGATATTGAAGCCATTCTAGAAGGTGAAAACGATTACCTTGAATCCATCGGCATGCTGGTGGATGATGAAAGTTATCAGGCATTTTACAATTAACAACAACAGGGGCTTAGGCCCCTTTTTTTTTGTCCGAATAGAAAGCTCAGCGTTTTTTAAGCGATAAAAAAAGCTTCCAAAAACATGGAAAGGCATCGTTAAAAGCCACGGCTAAGCACCTTACATATATTTAATCTTCATGTTTACCTTGTATTGGGTGCCTGACTGGACCCGAAACTGAAAAGCTTCAAACTTGGGCTTTGCCATTGCAGTAAGGTAAAAGTTTGAAAAACCAAAGCCCTCTTTAGGAAAACCAACGAAATTATAATTCATTTCATCGTCAGCATTTTCATCGTCCAACAAGGCCATGCCATAAATTCCCGGAGGAAGGGTAAGCTTATAAATTAACTGCCCATTGCGTGATTCGGTTTTCGGAATTTGGTAAACCTTAAAATGTTGATCGGATTGAAAGCTTTTATCATCCTTGTAAACCTTTAATTGAATTTTGCCCTTTTCTGACCTCATTCCTGTAATGAGGACTTCAATATTTTGTGCCGAGAGGTGCATACTCAACAATAGCATTAAAAGGAAAAGGAATAAAATTTTGTTGCCCTGATTGATTTTCATAAAATCTGCTTGGTTTGGGTTAAACGGAAAATCAGCAATGGATGGCCTGACTCTTCGTTAACAATAGATGAACGAAAGCCGGGGTGAATTGTTTTGAGGGCCTCGAAATATCTTCCGTAGCCGTTTGGAAACGGTTCCAAACGGTTCCAAACGGTTCCAAACGGATAACAAACGATTCCATCCGAATAAATTTTGCACCTACCCTGACCTTTGCCTCGTCAAAATCGGAAAACGATGGCCACGTTGGAAGATGGAGACAAGATCAATTCAAATTTTAAGTTCAAATCGAAAAAACAAAATTGTTATGAAAAACAACAGTGTAACCCTAAGAGGAAATGTAGGAACAGATGTAACGTTAAAAGCACTTTCCAATGATCAAAAACTTCTGAATTTCAACCTTGCCACCAACGAAAACTACAAAGACAAATCTGGTGCATGGCAAAAAAACACCGAATGGCACCGAATTGTGGTTTGGGGCCCTCAGGCAGAAAAACTGGCCGGCTCCATCGAAAAAGGAAACGAAGTAATTGTGGAGGGAAAAATTGTTTCCAGAACCTATCAATCCAAAGATGGAATTGAGAAAAACATAACCGAGATCCATGCAACGGATGTTATAAAAACGGTTCGTGAGAAGGCAAGTGCCTAAAAGCAATGACCCTTTTTCCTTTCTTACAACAATACCTTTCATTGACTGAAAACCAACTTTATACAATACTTTAAACACTCCCTTAGTAAACACTAAATTAGACCATCCATAAAAGCAATGCCTGTTTAGGAGAAAAACCAAGGGTTAAAGCATAGAAAAAACGCTGAACCCTATCATTCCTGAGGCTTTAGAAAAGAAAAAGGAAAACGTAAAAACCCTGCAAAGAAATTTGCAGGGTTTTTTTCTTATCGGCACGGATAGGTTCGAAATCCAATGAAGGCAGACAAAAACAGTCCGCCAATCAAGGAAATTGAAAAAACATAAGCAACGGACAAGATTCCTGAAGAAAAAATAATGATTCATAATCAGCCAAGGATTCTAGGCTTCCTAAGGAATTGTTCCTCTTAAGATTTAGGAATTCCAAAGCGGAATGTAGTTCCCCTGTTTTCAACAGAAGATACTTCAATGGTTTGTCCGTGCGATTCAACAATATGTTTTACAATAGCCAGCCCTAATCCGGTTCCGCCATGTTCCCTGCTTCTGCCTTTATCAACGCGGTAAAATCGTTCAAAAATGCGCGGCAGATGAACCGCAGCAATGCCCACTCCGTCATCTTCTACCTCTACTTTCACTACAGAATTTCCATCCACCAAACGTATGATGGTTTTGCCTCCTTCCTTTCCATATTTGAGCGAGTTCACTACCAAATTGGCCAGTGCTTGCCGGATTAAATGCTTATCAGCAAAAACGTTGAGCGGACTTTTCTCACGGGTTTCGAGCAACACTGTTAGATTCTTTTTGGCCAGCTTTAATTCCAGACTTTGAATGATTTCGTTTATCTGTTGTATCAAGTCGTATTGCTCCTGAAAGGGTTGAAGTTCGCCTGTTTCAATTTGAGTAATAATATCCAAATCCTCAACAATGGTAATCATCCGTTCTACACTTTTTGAAGCCCTTTCAAGGTAGTCTCTGTTAATGTTTGGATCCTCGAGCCCCCCATCCAAAAGTGTAAAGATGTAGCCCTGAATATTAAAAATAGGGGTTTTTAACTCATGAGAAACATTACCCACAAACTCCCGTCGGTACTGTTCCATTTTTTTGAGCTGTTCAATTTCATTTCTGCGCTCAATGGCCCATTGCATCACATCTTGCCTTACACTTCGCAAAACATCTTCATCCAGGCGCATGTCCTCCAACGAAACATCTTTAGAGGATTTTAACTCCTGAACACTGTCGTAAATGGTTCTTACACTATCGTACAAAAAAAACTTCATGGCAATAAAAAAAACCACGTACGAAAGTGATAAAACAACAGTAGCCTGGAGCAGAACGTGTGCCCAGTTTACCTGTTCAATACTCAATAAATCGGAAAGTGAAGTTGCAACGCCGGTAAGGAGCGCAAGAATAAGAGATGCAACAATGGCAAGATTCTGAGGAGTAAATTTATTCACACCCTAAATATCGAATTTATATCCAACACCTTTGATGGTTTTGATATAATTTTCTCCCAATTTTTCTCTTAATTTTCGAATGTGTACATCTATGGTTCGGTCACCAACCACTACATCTCCTCCCCAAACCTTTTCAAGAATTTCCTCCCGTAAAAAAACCTTACCGGGTTTAGACATCAGCAGGGCCAACAATTCAAATTCCTTTTTTGGAAAAGCAATAGAATCTGCACCCTTCGTAACCAGGAACTTTTCACGGTTAAGCGTGAGGTCGCCTATGGTTACCGGCTCATGTTCGCCAACCCCTGGCATTCTTCTGAGCAAAGCTGCCACACGGCTCACCAAAACCCTTGGTTTCACCGGTTTGGTTATGTAATCATCTGCACCGGCATCAAAACCTGCAATTTGCGAATAGTCTTCGCTGCGGGCGGTTAAAAAAGCAATTAAAATATCTTTTGATCCGACTTCCTCGCGTAATTGCCTGCAAGTTTCTATGCCATCAATACCGGGCATCATTACATCCAATAATACCAAATGGGGTTTAAATTTGCGGGCAATTTCGAGTGCCTTTGCCCCATTTTCGCAAGTATTTACAGCATATCCTTCCTTTTTAAGGTTGTAGCTTAAAAATTCAAGAATATCTGTTTCATCATCAACAATCAGAATTCTGGTTTCCGGCTTTTCGTGGGCCATAGGGTTTGTAATCGGGTTAGCTTTTACAGCAAATTTTTTTCGCAAACAAAAGTACTTTATTAAACCCCCGAAAATGCCCGCGATGCTTTAATTTAACGTAGAATTAACGCAAAGGCGGTAAAGTTTTGATACGATATCAAAAGAAACAAGGCCTTACCGGATGTATTAGACAGATCCGCGAATGAAGATTGGACCCAACCAATGCAGAGCAAGCAAGCGTAAAACGGCTAAAAAAGACTGATTATTTAGATTGATTTTAAATAAGCATTCTGCCTCAGCATAACAGAACCTTTGTCGTGCATTTTGGTTGTGAAAATGTGAGTAAGTTTCAATTCGTAAATTTGTATGCTCACCCGCAGCTATTAACTTTGTCGGCCTTGTAAAACGGTATCCCAAAATGAACAACACTTCTATCGCACAAAAAGGTTTCTTCGCCTACCTCATTGGAAAAAAAACATTGATGGCGCTCACCGGCTTATTTCTCACCCTATTCATGATAGTACATGTTTCAGGAAATTTACAACTTTTCAAAAACGATCAAGGAAAAGCTTTTAATGAATACAGTGTGTTCATGACAACCTTTCCACCGGTTAAAGCCATTTCCTACTTGTTGTATCTTAGTATTGTGGCACATGCCATTGACGCGCTGATATTGACTTTGGCCAATAAAAAGGCAAGGCCAAAAGGTTATGCTGTAAACAATCCTTCCCACAACAGTACCTGGTCATCGCGCAATATGGGGTTACTGGGAACGGTTTTATTGTTTTTTCTAATCATTCACTTGTCCGACTTTTGGTTTGAATACAAATTCGGCCATATCCCCTATACCCAATACAACACCAATATATTGACGGGTGAAACCACTGCCATCCCTTTTGACGGAACCATTGACGGAAAAATGCAGGAATATGTGGTGGATGGTCAAACCAAAGTGGTTATTGTTAAAGATCTTTATGCCGAAGTGGCCGAAGCATTTAAAAACCCTTTGATTTCTATCATTTATGTTATTTGCATGATTGCAGTAGCCTTTCATCTTCACCATGGTTTTCAAAGTAGTTTTCAGTCGTTGGGAATCAATCATCCCAAATACACACCTTTGATTAAAAAAACTGGAACCCTTGTTTTTGCCATTATCATTCCGGCCCTGTTTGCCGCCATGCCACTCTATTTCCTGATTAACTAGAATTTAAAAGCACAACCTCATCTACTCATGGCAACGCTAGATTCAAAGATACCCGCCGGCCCTTTGGCCGAAAAATGGACCAACTATAAAGCCAATGTAAAATTGGTAAACCCTGCCAATAAAAGAAAAATTGAAGTGATTGTCATTGGTACCGGTTTGGCCGGTGCTTCTGCCGCTGCAAGTCTTGGTGAATTGGGTTATAAAGTAAAAGTTTTTTGTTTTCAAGATAGTCCCAGAAGAGCTCATTCCATTGCAGCACAAGGGGGGATTAATGCGGCAAAGAATTATAAAAACGATGGCGATAGTGTTTATCGCTTGTTTTACGATACTATCAAAGGCGGTGATTTCAGGGCAAGGGAAGGAAATGTGCATCGTTTGGCCGAGGTAAGTAAATCAATCATTGACCAATGCGTGGCACAGGGTGTTCCTTTTGCAAGAGACTACGGAGGATTGCTTGATAATCGTTCCTTCGGAGGTGCCCAGGTTTCAAGGACTTTTTATGCCCGCGGACAAACCGGACAACAATTATTGTTGGGGGCTTACTCTGCTTTAAACCGTCAGGTAGGCCTTGGAAATGTTGAGCAATACTCAAGACACGAAATGGTTGAAGTAGTTGTCATTGACGGCAAAACCCGAGGAGTAATTGTTCGTGATTTGGTAAGCGGAAAACTCGAAAGACATTTTGGTCATGCGGTTGTATTGGCTACCGGTGGATATGGAAACGTTTTCTATCTATCTACCAATGCCATGGGTTGCAATGTTACGGCAGCATGGAAAGCCTACAAAAAAGGAGCCTTTTTTGGCAACCCATGTTTTACACAAATCCATCCAACTTGTGTTCCGGTTACCGGAGAATATCAGTCAAAATTAACGCTCATGTCAGAATCCTTGAGAAATGACGGGCGGGTTTGGGTTCCGAAAAAAATGGAGGATGTAAACGCATTGCGCAAGGGCCAGAAAAAACCTTCCGATGTAAAAGAAGAAGACAGAGATTATTATCTTGAAAGAAAATATCCATCTTATGGAAACTTGGCCCCTCGAGACATTTCATCAAGGGCAGCCAAAGAGGTTTGTGATGAAGGCAGAGGCGTAGGGGAATCCGGCTTAGCGGTTTATCTTGATTTTGCCGATGCCATCAATCGTCTTGGAAAAAATGTGGTAGAAGCCCGTTATGGAAATTTGTTTGATATGTACCATCATATTACCAACGAAAATCCTTACGAAACACCCATGCGGATTTATCCTGCGGTGCATTACACCATGGGTGGTGTTTGGGTTGACTACGAACTAATGACCACCGTTCCGGGATTGTATGCCATTGGAGAATGTAACTTCTCTGACCATGGCGCCAACCGTTTAGGGGCATCTGCCTTGATGCAGGGATTAGCCGATGGATATTTTGTTTTGCCTTACACCATTGGAAACTACCTTGCCGGTGAAATTTTTACCAAAGCTATTTCCACCGATCATCCCGCCTTTGTTGAAGCAGAAAAATCGGCACAAGAGCGCTATGAAAAATTACTCAACGTAAAAGGAACAATTCCGGTAGATGAATTCCATCGCAGACTTGGAAAAATAATGTGGGATTATTGCGGTATGGCACGGTCGGCAGAAGGCCTGACCAAAGCCAGGGAAATGGTGAAACAATTGAGAGAACAATTCTGGAGAGAAGTTAGGGTAACCGGAACTTTACATGAATTTAATACCGACCTTGAAAAGGCAGGACGTTTGGCCGACTTTATCGAATTGGGTGAATTAATGATTGTAGATGCCCTTAACCGAAACGAAAGTTGTGGCGGACATTTTAGGGTTGAGTATCAGGAAGAAGGTGAAGCTAAACGTGATGATGAAAACTATTGTTATGCTTCAGCCTGGGAATTCAAAGGATTAGACAATGATCCTATTCACCACCAAGAGCATTTGAAATTCGAAAGCATTAAATTGGCCACCCGCAGCTACAAGTAAAAAATTAAAACAGCATTCCATGAAATTCTTACTAAAAATCTGGAGACAAAAAAACAACCAGTCGGAAGGCAAGTTGGTTGACTACCCTATTGATAACATCAATGCAAACATGTCGTTTCTTGAAATGATTGATGTATTGAACGAACAATTGGTTAGAAAGGGTGAAGAACCCATTGCCTTTGATCATGATTGCAGAGAGGGTATTTGCGGTATGTGCAGCATGTATATCAACGGCAGGGCACATGGTCCGAAAAGAGCCACCACCACTTGTCAGCTTTACATGCGTAATTTTAATGACGGAGAGACCATTCATATCGAACCCTTCAGAGCCGCAGCGTTCCCGGTTATTCGCGATTTAAGTGTAGATCGTTCTGCTTTTGACCGTATCATGCACAAAGGTGGTTTCATCTCAGTAAATACAGGTCAGGTGCAGGATGCCAACAATTTACCGGTAGCCAAAAGTGATGCAGATTTAGCCATGGATGCTGCCGCTTGTATAGGCTGTGGCGCTTGTGTTGCAGCCTGCAAAAATGCTTCTGCTTCTTTGTTTGTTTCTGCAAAAATTTCGCAATATGCTTTGTTACCGCAGGGTCAACCGGAGCGTAAAGAAAGGGTAATTGCTATGGTCAATCAAATGGATGAAGAAGGCTTTGGAAGTTGCACCAACACCGGAGCCTGTGAAGCAGAATGTCCGAAAGAAATTTCGCTAACGAATATTGCCCGTATGAACAGGGATTTTCTATCGGCCTCTTTAACCTGAAAAACAGTTTAATTCAAAAAATCCCTTTTGCAATTCAATTTGTAAAAGGGATTTTTTTTGTCTCTGTTTTTTGAAAATGTTTGTGTGAACTGTCTGGCTCTATTCTTACCAGTTTCCGCCAGCACCGCCTCCACCGAAACTTCCGCCACCGAAACCGCCAAAGCCGCCACCACTGCTTCCTCCCCCACCAAAGCCACCACCGAAACCGCCTCCAAATCCGCGGCTGCCCCAAAAAATTGTAGAACCGGCCCTGCCAAGGGTATGTCCGAAACCTCCACCGCCACCACCTTTTCCTCTGCTTATTAAAATGGCCAAAACAATCACCAGCACAATAATAAACAAGATCGAAATGGGTCTTTTTCCTAGTGAAACTTTTTTGTCGGCCTTATAGGTACCACTGAGTCTTTGTATTATTTCGGTGGTGGCCTCATCAATCCCTTCATAGAATTGTTGTTTCTGGAAATTCGGAATTACAATTTGCTGGATAATGCGTTTAGCAATTGCATCCGGAATTTTTTCTTCCAAACCATAGCCGGTAGCAATAAAAGCAGCCCTTTCCTGCATGGAAATTAAAAAAACCATTCCATTGTTTTGCCCCTTTTGTCCTACCCCCCATTTCTCGCCAAGCTTAAAAGAAAAATCGGCAGGATCGGTTCCACCAAGGTCCTTAACAATAACAATGGTTATTTGAGTAGAAGTTGAATCATTGTAAGCCACCAACTTTCGTTCCAACAAAGAAGCTTTCTCGTTGGGTAAAAGGTTCACGAAATCGTTTACCAATCGAGGTGGATTAGGTCTGTCAGGAATGGTTTGCGCAAAAACGAATGATGCGCCAAGCAATAAGACCAGCCAAAGGCTTAAACGGATGGCAAAGGATACCTTTCTTAAATTATCCAAAAGAAATATCATTAGGTAATTCGTTGGTATCGTCCTTGTGATAAGGAAAATGTGTCTTTAGTTGTTTGCCAATTTCAGCAATGCTCAGTTCAAGTCCTTTATAAAATTCCCCTTTCACAAAGTGCTTTCGGAGTATCTCTTTGGTGGAGTCCCAAAATTGTTTTCCTACAATTTTATTGATTCCATCATCTCCGATAACGGCAAATTTTTTCGAATCAGAAGCAAGGTAAAACAATACACCGTTTTTCTTTTCGGTATTGGTCATGCCCAATTGTTCAAACACCGCAATGGCCCGCTGAACTGCATCGCCCTCACATTTCTTTTCAATGTGAACCCGTATTTCTCCGGAAGTAGAAGACTCGGCTTTGGCAATGGCTTCAACCAAGTTTTCTTCTTCCGATTTACTTAACAGTTTAGACATTTAGAATTTTACTTCAGGTGCTTTTTCAGAGCCTGCAGCCGCTTGGAAATAGCCTTTCTTCTCAAAGCCAAACATACCGGCAATGATGTTGGTAGGGAATTTTCTTAAGTAGACATTAAAGGCTTCAACCATTTCGTTGAACTTTCCTCTTTCCACCGAAATTCGGTTTTCGGTTCCTTCCAATTGGGCCTGTAACTCAAGAAAATTTTGATTGGCTTTTAGCTCAGGATATTTTTCAACGGTAACCAACAAGCGGCTCAGTGCACCCGAAAGCTGATCCTGTGCCTGTTGAAATTGTTGAATTTTATCTGGTGTCAGATTGGTAGGGTCAACGGTAATTCCTGTAGCCTTTGATCTTGCATTGATAACTGCTTCGAGGGTAGACTTTTCAAAATCGGCATAGCCTTTTACGGTATTAACCAAATTTGGAATCAGGTCTGCTCTACGTTGATAAGAATTTTCAACCTGGGCCCATTGCTTGGTAACCGCCTCTTCCTTCTCAACCAAATTGTTGTATGAACCGGCAAAAAGTCGGTACAAAATAAATACCACCAGCAGCACAACGCCACCAATAATCCAGCCTTTTTTCATGTTTATTTGTGTTTGTTAATTAGATAATCTTTACCTCGTGGATGCGGTTAATCGGAATGATGATTCCGCCTTTGAGAATAATTCTTGAATCGGTGGTGGCCCAAATGGTTGTATTTACTTGCTTAAGACCTTCCTTGTCTTCAAAAATAATTTTGATTTTGTAATGTTCAATGTTGCCCAGAGTGGTTGCTAATTCCAATTCATGATGCCTTTTACTTCTGCTTTCTTCTGAATGTAAAACTTCCTGATTTGGAAAAATTAAATTCGCAATGCTTTCTTTGGCAACGGTTAGCGGATTTTTCGTTAAGGTACTCATAACAACATTTTTTTTGGAACCACAAAAGTAAACAATTATTGAGTGCGAAATTTCTTAAAAGGTGCAAAATCATCGAAATCAGCTATAAAGAGCCTTTGCCTAAGAAAATTTCCTCATCAGCCAAATTTTTTGTAATTTCGACATAAACATTTGGGCTTTTCGCACCTTTATTTAACGGTGTAATTATCTTTTTTGTTTAAAATAACGTTTGAAGTATGCAACTTTTCCATAAACCAAGCCATCCTGTACTTACCTTAGGATTGCATTTCGGGTCATTCCCTGTTACCGGACCATTGGCAATTTTTATTTTTTTGCTCTCCTTTCCGCTAAAAACAATGGCTGCAGGTGGTGGCGGAATCTGCAACCCAAATGGTAATCTTTTGGTTTTTGCCAATTATGATGGAGGCGAATTAAATATCAATATTGACGTTAATATCCCTAACCTAAAAATAGGCATTGTTTCCTATGAAGCAGCTCGTATCAACATTAGCGGAGCTTTTTCAAACAATGTAACGGAGGTAATTTACGCTGGCTTTCAAGGAATAAACAATACTTGTGGTCCAAACATTCCCACTACTACAATAACAGGCATTGCGCCTGCCAACTATTCTATTCTGACCTATCCGCCTGTAACGCTCAACAATGCCAATGGCTGGGCCGGAGGAATTCTGTGTGCCTACTCTTGCGACCTTAACACCAATCAGGGTGGTTGTAATACGATTGATCAGGTGTTGGATTATTTTAATGTTAATTTGGGTGGCACCTTGTATTCTCTGCTTGTACAGTATAATTGTTGGGTGA
>JBILVQ010000280.1:0-3988 GCA_044370375.1 Bacteroidia bacterium | reverse complement strand
GCTTTTTTCTATTTCTTCGCGATGATAGTTTTGTTTATCATCGGGGATCATCAAGGGACCAATGGCTTTGACCCAGGCAATTATTTCAATGCCTTCCTTTTGGTTGATTTGTGCGGCCACTGCACCACCTACCACCCGCGACAAAGTTTCACGGGCAGAGGCTCTTCCACTTCCGCGGTGGTCTCTCATGCCATACTTCATGGTATAAGTATAGTCGGCATGCGAAGGCCGATAAACATCTTTTAATGCATCATAATCGGCAGGTTGCTGATTTTTATTTTCCACCATAAAGGCAATCGGTGCACCGGTTGTGAATCCATCGATTAGTCCGGATAGAAAAATAATTTGGTCAGCCTCGTTTCTCGGACTAACCATCTTTGATTGTCCGGGCCTTCTGCGGTTGAGTTCGGTTTGAATTTGATCAAGGTTCAGTTGGATGCCAGACGGGCAACCATCAATGATTCCGCCTACTGCAACACCGTGGGATTCTCCAAAGGTGCTTAATTTGAAAATCGTTCCAAAGGTATTTCCTGCCATTCCTGCAAAAGTAATGATAATTGCGTGTTTTGGCCTTGTTATAGGCGTGAAAAACCCTTAAAAACTGATAAAAACGTAGTTGCTTTTCTGCCTTGCCATCAGGGCCTTTTAACTACAAATGCTTTTTAATGAGTGTTTTTTTAGGTGAATTTAACACAAAACGATCTTGGGTTTTGTTTCTTTGGTATCTTTGGGTAAAAAAAAATTCATGAAGAAACTTTACAGTTTACTGTTGATTTTAATGCCCCTTGCGCTGTTTTCTCAAGCGCCTCAGTTCAAAAACATGACTTTTCGGTCTCAACTGCCTTATCCGGGGATGGCATTGTCCAATATTGGCGGATTTGTAGACACGCTGGGTAATGAATATGCATTGGTTGGAACATCAGAGGGACTTTCAATTGTTGATGTGACCGATCCTGATAATCCGTTCGAGTTGCAGGCCATTCCGGGGCCCAACTCCATTTGGCGTGAGGTAAAAACATGGGGCCGCTATGCTTATGTTACTACCGAAGGTGGGGCACAGGGTTTGCAAATTCTTGACTTACGCAATTTGCCCAATCCCAATGTTCCTTTTCAGAATTGGAATCCCACTGTTAACGGACAAACATTGGAGACCATCCATGCTTTGCATATCGATGATGGTTATGCTTATTTATATGGTTCCAACAATGGAAATGCTTCGGGTGGCGGCATTGATGGAATTGTGATTGCAGATTTGGCAGATCCTTGGAATCCAACCGTAGCCGGGGTTTTCAATGCCGATTATGTGCATGATGGCTATGTAAGGAATGATACTGTTTGGGCTTGTCATATTTATACCGGAAATTTTTCAGCCATTGATGTAAGCGATAAAGCCAATCCTGTAGTATTGGCTACACAATTTACACCCAAGGTTTTTTCGCATAACAGCTGGTTGTCGGATAACAGTAAATATCTTTTTACTACAGATGAGGTTGATGGATCCTTTCTTGCTGCTTATGATGTAGAAGTGGTTTCCAATATTCAGGAAGTAGATAGAATCTTGTCTCAGAATCCAACCACCAATTCCATCGTTCACAATACCCATGTGCTGAATGATTATGCCGTAACATCCTGGTATAAGGATGGCGTGGTTACCACGGATGTTCATCGTCCGCAAAACCTTGTACACGTTGGGTGGTACGATACTTCACCGCAGGTTGGTGGTGGATTTGCCGGCTGCTGGGGTGTTTATCCTTACCTGCCTTCCGGAACCATCGTAGCCTCCGACATGGAGGAAGGTCTATTTGTTCTGACCCCCAATTATGTGAGAGCATGTTACCTTGAGGGTTTTGTTACCGACAGTGTTTGTGGTGATCCTATTTCTAATGTGACCATTACCGTGAGTGGTGCCGGAATAACCGATAGCACCGATTTGCAAGGAGAATACCGTAACGGAACACCTGATGCAGGTACCTATACGGTAACTTTTACAAAGCCGGGTTATATTACCAAGGTAGTGACCGGTGTGGTGCTTAGTACCGCCAATGTTACCAATTTGAATGTGTTTCTGGCACCGGTAAATGCTGTTAACTTGAATGGTTTGGTAGAAGTTTCGGGTTCAACAAATGGTATTGCCAATGCCAATGTTCTTATTTCAAACGGAACCAATGCCTACAATTATGTATCCGATGCGAATGGTAATTTTACCCAATGTGGTTTGGCCGGAGGTAATTATGATGTAATAGCCGGTAAGTGGGGTTATGAAACTTATTGCGGAAGTCAGACCATCACCACCGGAAACTTGGCCATTGATTTGCTTCCCGGTATATACGATGATTTTTCTTTTGCCAACAGTTGGACGGTAAGCGGAAATGCTTCTGCCGGTGTTTGGGAGAGGGCTATTCCTGCTGCAACCGACAATCAGGGTGCTCCAGCTAACCCTGGCAATGATGAAAGCAGCGATTGCTCTAACAAGGCTTATGTTACCGGTAACAACAATGCCAATGCAAGTGTGGATGATATCGACAATGGTGCAACCATTTTAAGTTCGCCATTGTTTGATTTAACCGGCTTCAATGCTCCATCCATTCGCTATGCAAGATGGTTCTATAATGGAGGCGGAACGGGCGCAACACCTAATGACTCGCTAGTTATTTCGATTTCCAATGGAATAACTTCCGTTGATTTGGAAGCGGTTACCCTGAATACGCCCGGCATGTCATCATGGGTTCAAAAACAATTTGATTTAACCGGTGTAATTGCTTCAACCGCCAATATGCAAATTAAAGTAAGAGCGGTGGATGCCAATCCCGGCCATTTGGTAGAGGCTGGATTCGACCATTTCAGGGTTGAAGAATTGGATGGTGTTGGCATTAAAGAATCATTATCAAACAATTCGCTTGAAGTATTCCCGAATCCTGCACAAGTAGGAATTACCCTTGTGTCGCAAGGTGGATTTGAAAGAGTACGTATCTTGAATACCCTTGGTGGTGTTGCATTACAGCAGAATTTTTCTTCGCTGGTTTTCCGTCAGGATTTATCGGTTGAAACGCTTGCCAAAGGAATTTACGTCCTGGAGGTTTCCAATTCAAAAGGAATGGTTTCTCGCCAATCTTTGGTTATCAAATAGCATTTTCAAGCATTTTGCTGAAGCCGGGATAAGCGTCCCGGCTTTTTTTTTGGGCTCAAAATCAGCGATTTATGAAAATGAGAAGAAAGAAGAATAGGATGGAAGGATATTAATCGTAATTTTGCGATTAATATTTTAACCATGACCACCAACAAAGCAGAAGAATTTAGTGTAAGAGATAACCGTCTTGCAAAATTGTGCAAAGCGCTTTCCCATCCTGCGCGAATAGCCATTCTTAGAATTCTGGCCCAAAGAAACACTTGTTACTGTGGCGATATCGTAGAAGAGTTGCCCCTGTCGCAGAGCACTGTTTCCCAGCATTTGAAAGAATTAAAAGAGGCAGGAATAATCACAGGGGAGGTAGAAGGGGTAAAGGTTTGTTATTGTATCGATTTTGATGAATGGAAGCAAAATGAGCAAATGTTGAGCGATTTTTTTAAAGTCAATTTTGCGCTCCACCAAAAGTGTTGTTAAGCCACAAGAAAAATTAATCAATCGAAAAATTACGATTTATGAAAACATCAGAAGAATTAAAAAGTCTCGTAAAAGAGAAGTATGCAGAAATTGCCATGGCCGAGAAGGGAACCAACCAGGCTTCCTGTTGCGGTGCCGGCGGATGTTCAACCGAAGTGTATAACATCATGACCGATGATTATGCGAACATTGAAGGCTATCAGTCCGATGCTGACCTTGGCCTGGGATGCGGCCTGCCAACGGAGTTTGCCTCCATCAAGCCGGGGGATGTTGTGGTTGACCTTGGATCCGGTGCAGGAAACGATTGTTTTGTGGCAAGACATGAAACAGGAGCAGATGGCAGGGTCATCGGCATTGATTTTACCCCTGCCATGATCGAAAAGGCAA
>JBILVQ010000046.1:0-17435 GCA_044370375.1 Bacteroidia bacterium | reverse complement strand
CTACCTTGGGCGGATCATAACTTGGGATCCCTCCAAAG
Organism: Bacteroidia bacterium; assembly: GCA_044370375.1. Lineage (GTDB taxonomy): Bacteria > Bacteroidota > Bacteroidia > UBA4408 > UBA4408 > JBILVQ01. Next base: position 17,397 of record JBILVQ010000046.1, on the reverse strand, counting down.
TAAACAAAAGCAATGGCCAGCAATACAATACAAACCAAAGCACCCACCAAAACAAACAAAAGCCTCCAAAACTTTTTCATTCGACCAATTCGCAAAAAGTAAACACTAAAGCGTAGTTTCTGAATACAAAAATAGAAAAGAAAATTTAATTTGCAAGTTTCCGGCCGAGGGAAGTAAAAAAATTTCAAAGGTTTTTGTTAACAAAAACGTCCCATGTTTTAAGAAAAGGCCTTTTTAATTAATCCTTACCTTCGTAGCGCTCATGATGCAGATTCTCTTCCTACTCTCTTTATTAGTGCTGTTTCAGCCAAAGACCTACATGATTTCGGGTGATTTAAACGGGGATGGCGTATCGGAAAAAGCGTATTTGAAGAACATTCGCGAAAAAAACGGAGAAGAAATTACAACCCTTTCCTTCAACAACCCCCTGCTAGGCTCATGGAATACTGAAAAGCAATGTATCCCCGAAAATGCTGGAAACATCGATGGTATTCGCGGGGATGAAATATTATTGAGCCATTTGCAATACGAAAGAGAATCTGACCCGGCACATTTTCAAATCCTTGCTTTCGACCCCGAATTAAATGTTCTTAAAGTAATTGCTTCCGGCAAGGAACCATTGCAGAAAAAACAAGGGACTGCGAAAGAAAAAATTATCGAAAAAAAAGGGAGTCAAATTTTCATTTGTTCATCGGTTAATGAAAGGAAGGACACATTAATTTTATTAGCCGCCAAACCTTAATCATGTTGAAGAAAAACACGCCTTCACCCCTTCATTTATTGCTTTTTTGTCTTGCCCTCCTTTTTTCAACGACTATACAAAAGGCCCAAGCTCAAACAAAAAACTTACTAGGGTCAGTTACAGACGAAAACAAAGGAAGTCTGCCGGGTTGCACTATCAGTTTGTTGGCTGCCAAAGACTCTTCGTTGGTGGCATCCACAAGCACCGATGAGCAGGGTAAGTTCGCGTTGAATAATCTTCCGGCCGGTGAACTAATTTTACGCGTAAGCTTCCTTGGCTTTAAAACCCAATATTCAAACTTGGCTGCAAACAGTTCGATGGTCCAACCTATAGAAATTATTTTAAAAAGCAGCGACAAATTATTGAAAGGAGTGGATGTGGTGAGTGGTTATAATCCAGCCAAACAGAGGGGAGATACTACTGAGTTTAATGCGAATGCTTATAAAACCAACCGCGATGCCAATGCAGAAGAACTCCTTCAGAAAATGCCTGGGGTACAAATGCAAGATGGAAAAATTCAGGCACAGGGCGAAGAGGTAAAAAAAATTCTTGTGGATGGTAAACCCTTCATGGGCGATGATCCCTCAGCTGCGCTAAGAAATATTCCAGCAGAAATGATTGATAAGGTAGAAGTTTTCGACCGTAAAAGCAATCAATCGCAATTCACCGGTTTTGATGATGGCAATACCACAAAAACACTCAACATTATTACCAAACCATCCTTTAAAGAAGGGCAATTTGGAAAAGTTTACGCAGGCTATGGTGACCAGGACCACTACAAGGTAGGAGGAAATTACAACAGCTTTAACAAGCAAAGAAAAATAACGCTGCTCTTTCAATCGAACGATATCAATGAACAAAATTTCAGTTCCGAAGATCTGTTGGGGGTAATGAATAGTAGCAACAATACCCCCGGCAGACCGCAGGGCATGAGGGGTTTTGGCGGTGGCGGAAGCCGATCTTCTTTTCGTCCACCAAGCTCGGAGGATAAATTTTTGGTGGATAGCAGAAATGGAATTAATCAAACCCATGCCGGAGGGTTTAATTACACAGGAACCCTCAGCAAAAAAGCAGATTTAAGTTTCAGTTATTTCGTGAATCAAACGATTAACAACAATGAAAGTAAAATCAGAAGAGAATACTTGCAGGCGGAGGATGCCGGTTTAATTTATGAGGAAAGTGGTTTGGCGCGCTCTACCAATACCAACCATAGGGTACAAGCCACTTGGGAATGGAGACCCGATAGCAGTATAAAAGTTGAAGTGTTGCCAAAATTTTCATTTCAAAGCAATGAAGGAAGTTCAGAAAACCTGGCCTTCAATACCATTGGCGGAAAGGCCATTGGTGGCAGTAACAACAACACAGACACCAAACTCAGCGGTTACAACGGTTCAGTGGCAGTGAACGTGCAAAAAAAATTGCCCAAGGAAGGTCGAACACTTTCCCTTTCACTCACCCCGCAAATCAATCAAAATGACGGCCAGAGTAATTTAAACGCATTAGTTACCAATGCGGGGGATAGCCTTGCAGGCAACCTCATTGATCAGCAAACCTTGTTAAATAAAAATGGTCTTGGAGTAAATGGTTCTATCAGCTACACCGAAGGTATCGCGAAAGGTCAACAATTACAATTAAGCTATACAGGTAATTTCAGCACCACAGCATCGGAAAGGAACAACTTTCTCGACCAAAGCGCCAATGATGTTTATGATTACCTCGATACCGCATTAAGCAGCTCTTTCAACAATGACTATATTACACATAATGCCTCGGTGAGTTGGAAATTACAAATAAAAAAAATGAATCTGAATGCAGGTCTTGCTGCACAGCAGGCCTTGTTAAAAAGCGATCAAGAGTTTCCTGTTGCATTTAGAATAGATAAAAAATTTGAATCCATTTTGCCTACGCTTTCAGGTCAGATTCGTTTCACCCAAACCAAAAATTTGCGATTCATGTATCGCACCTCCAACAATCCTCCCTCTGTAGAGCAACTGCAAACGGTAGTCAATAATACAAACCCATTGCAAATCAGTTCCGGAAATGCTGACCTGAAACAAAACTACCAGCACAATGCCTTTATGCGCTATTCTGCCACTAACCCCAAAACAGGCGGCTTTTTCTTTGCCATGATGGGCGGAACCTACACTCAAAATTATGTTGCCAACAGTACCCTAATTGCAAATGCTGATACCCTTCTTAATGAGGATGTGTTTTTGCAACGAGGTGCACAATTCCTACAACCGGTGAATTTAAATCACTACGCCAATATTCGCAGTTTTGTAAATTATGGCTTTCCGTTGAAGTTCCTAAAAGGAAACATCAATGTTTACGGAAGCTTGTTGTATAGCAATACACCCTCGTTGCTTAACGGATTACTCAACCGTGCCGACTCAAAAAGCTATGGAACCGGTATCGGATACAGCAGCAACATCAGTAGCAACATCGATTTCAGTTTGAATGGAAATGTCAATTATACCGATGTAAGAAACACCTTGCAATCGCAATTAAACTCATTTTTTCTTACCTACAATAACAAAGCAAAGGTGCAAATAACGCTCAACAACGGGCTTACCTTCTTAACCGAAATCAATCATCAAATCAATCAGGGCTTAAGTGGTGGCTTCAACCAATCTTTCCTGCTGCTCAATGGTGCCCTAGGATACAAATTCCTGAAGGATAAAACGGCAGACTTACGAATTGTTGCCTTCGACTTGTTGAAACAAAACATCAGCGTTCAAAGAAACATCAACGATTTCTACCTGGAGGATAGTTCGTACAATGTCCTAACCCGCTACTTTATGCTAGTATTCACTTACCAGATAAGAAATTTTAAAACAGGCGGAGAAGGAGAAAATGGAGTTAAGAAAAATAAATAAAGACCAATGATATCTTACCAACCCAAAGAGTGGTTCAAATTTATTTTCACCGCCAAAAGAAGTGATACCATTAGGCAATTGGTTCCCTTTATGGTTATTTTATCCCTGTATTCTTTGATTATTGCTTATCTTGAATTGTCGTACTGGAATTTGTCGGCCGACAATCAACTCAAGAATATTACGGTTACCCATAGTTTGTTGGGTTTTGTTTTGTCGATGCTTTTGGTTTTCAGAACCAACACCGCCTACGACCGCTGGTGGGAAGGAAGGAAATTATGGGGCAGTTTGGTCAACAACAGTCGTAACCTGGCCATGAAAATGAATGCTCTCCTTCCGGCAGAGGATAAAAAAGAAAGAGATTTTTTTCGCAGATCAATTCCTCTTTATGCACAACTGTTAAGAAGTCATTTGCGTTCAGAAAAAACCAGGCTCGAACTTGATGAACAAGAACATCCTGAACTTGCGGGTATAAAATCAAGTGAGCATATGCCAAACCAATTGGCAGGAATAATGACAAGTAGGTTGGTTCGCTTGCAACAAAATGGAAAAATCAGTCCCGAACAATTATTGTTCATCAACAACGAATTAAGCTCCTTCACAGATATTTGTGGAGCTTGTGAAAGGGTAAAAAACACTCCAATTCCCTATTCTTATTCGGTCTTTGTAAAGAAATTTATTTTCTTTTATGTAATGACATTGCCTTTTGGTTATGTATTCTCATTGGGTTACTGGGTAGTGCCCGTGGTGGTTTTTATTTTTTTCGTTTTAGGAAGTTTAGAGTTAATTGCTGAAGAAATTGAAGAGCCTTTTGGTGGAGATGCCAATGACCTGCCCACGGATAAAATTGCCTTGAGCATCAAAAAAAGTGTAGAAGATATTTTGATTTAAAAAATTGAAATAACGGAAGGATGGGTCCTCAGCTCCTGCTTTGTATGGTTCTTAATGCCTTTCGGATAATATATTCTGTGTGCTGATTACCTTTTTTTTCCTGCAACCATTGGTCACATATTTCCATCACCCATTCAGGGCGCGTTTTGGAAGCATCGTTCAACCAGTTACCAACACTGTCTTTCACATATTTCTCAGGATCTGCCGACAAGGGATGCAACAGGGCAGCGGCTAAAAAGGGTTTGTCTTTTAATCGCTCAATGTGCTTACACCAAACGCCACGTGGCCTTGTCACCTCACTTGCAAACCTTCTTACGTTGGCACTTTTGTTTTGGGTCCACGGTTGCAACAATTCAAGGGCAGGCTCCAAATTAGCAGCAATGGAAGGTCGAGCGGCCATCCAGGCAAGTTCACGAACACCAAAGTGATGATCATCGGCAAAAACTTTGATGCCGGTAAGCAATTTCTTTAACGATAATTTCTTGTCGGCAGCCAGCATATATACAGCCCATCCACGAACAATATCGGAGGAGTGCACCGAAAATCCGGTCATCAAATCTTTATGCTGGGGATGGGCATCTGTCCATTGAAAAACGGCTTCACCAATGATGCAATGTAATTGATTGACTCCTGCCCCGGGTGAATCTTTCAATTTCTTTTTTACATAGGGAAATAATTCGGGGACATCGAAATTTTGAGCTACCTTTTGCATCAATTGCAATAAATCAACCGCAAGCCATTCTACCAAATTAACGGTTGGCAAGGTGCCTGCATTCAACTGTTTCAAAATAGTAGGAGGAATTTCCGACATACGTCTGGCTCCTTTTCTGCTAATTGTTTTATCGATTGATAAATCCATCCTATCCAAACTAACCTTTCAATTCGACCTGTACTTTTTTGGGCAGTTTACTCAACACAAGGTCATAAGAATTTTTGATCATTTGCTTTATGAAAACACCCGGCAGGTCTCCTTCCATGATAACCGTATTCCAATGTTTCTTATCCATGTGATAGCCCGGAAAAATACTATCCGGATACTGTTCTCTCCATTCGGCATTTTGTTCTTCGGTGCCTTTCATATTTGCACGCAAAGGGTCCTCTTCCAGAGACACGAGCAAAAACATTTTACCGGCTACTTTAAAAACGAGCGTAAACTCATCGAAAGGGAAATGCTCAGTAACTCCCGGCCAGAGAATTACCAAATCTCTTATTTGCTCTTCATTCATAAGCTTTAACTTTGTTCTCCGCACAACGGAAGTGCGAGGAGTTCACGTATTTTTTCCACATCCGAATAATTTCCCAACACAAACATCATTTTGGTGATGGCAGCTTCAAAAGTAATATCCGAACCACCGATTACACCTGCATCAATAAAGCCTCTGCTGGTTTCATAACGACCTTGCATTACGGCCCCTTTATCGCATTGCGAAATATTCAAAATTACAATATCACGGTCAACCGCATCGCTTAACAATTGAAGAAAGCGTTCATTGGTAGGACCGTTTCCGGAACCAAAAGTTTCCATGACCACTCCTCTCAATCCGGGTTGATTCAACATTAGTTCAACAGCATCGAAATTAATGCCGGGAAACAATTTCAACACGGTAACATGGTTATCGGTTTTGGTTTTCACCTGCAATTGATGCTGGTTCACCCTTCTGATAGCAGCATAATCATAGTCGATATGAATGCCTGCATTGGCCAGTACCGGATAATTAGGAGAAACAAAAGCATTGAAATGCTCTGCATTAAATTTATGGGTGCGATTTCCTCTATAAAGTTGGTACTCAAAATAAATGGCCACTTCGGGAACAAGAGGAATACCTTGGTGATGATCGGAGGCAATCTCAAGCGCTGTAATTAAGTTCTCTTTTCCATCGGTTCTGATCATGCCAATGGGTAATTGGGAACCCGTAAATATAACCGGCTTATTCAATCCTTTGAGCATAAAACTCAAGGCGGATGCGGTAAAAGACATGGTATCGGAACCGTGAAGGACCACAAAGCCATCGAAATGGTGATAGTTCTTTTCAATCAAAGAAGCAAGCGCTGCCCATACGCCCGGATTCATATCGCTAGAATCGATGGGGTTTTCAAAAGAGTGTACTTTCACCTCCAGATGAGCAAACTTTTTCAACTCAGGAATCTGATCAATTAAATGCTCAAAATCAAAGGGAATAAGCGAACCCGATTGGACATCTTCCACCATCCCAATGGTTCCGCCCGTATAAATCAATAAAATGTTTCTTTTCATTTTTCAAGAGAAAATAATTCCATAGCATTGCGTGTGGTAATTTCGGCCACAAGTGCTAAATCCATGTTAAGTGTTTCGCTCATCTTTTGTGCTACCTCACGCAGAAAGGCCGGTTCATTTCTTTTGCCGCGATAAGGAACCGGGGGCAGGTAAGGAGAATCGGTTTCTAAAATAATTTTGTCTAAACCAATCCTTTCAATCAGTTCCGGCAATTTAGAAGTCTTGTAAGTGAGCACCCCGCCAATGCCAAGGTAAAAACCCAGTTTCATTGCTTCATTGGCCTCTTCAAAACTTCCGGTAAAACAATGAAAAACACCTCTTAATCTTTTGCCTGCACTAAGGGTATTCTTGATTTTTTTTAAAGACCGTATGCACTCGTAAAACGCATCGCGCGAGTGAATGGCCACGGGCAAATCATATTTTACTGCCAATAGAACCTGTTGTTCAAAAGCATCCAATTGTTCGGCCAGGTTATCTTTCCGCCAATACAAATCAAGGCCAATTTCACCAATGGCACAGTAAGTATTTCTTTCTAGCATGGCCGGCATTTGATTTAAAAAATGCTGGTAACCATTCTCTACCGAACCGGGATGCAAACCAAGCATGGGAAAACAAAAACCGGAATGATCCTTGGCCAATTGCAACATGGGCTCAACCGTATGTTCATCAATATTGGGCATCAGAATATGCGAAATCCCTTTTGCTTTTGCAGAAGCTAAAACCAAATTCAAATCGGCAGAAAATTCTTTCACAAAAACATGCGCGTGTGTATCTATCCATTGCATTCATCAAACCTATTCTATTTTTCTTGAATCTGCAAATAATTAAAAAATGGCTCAGGAATTGTGACATCCCAAAATTATCCATTAGCTTTGAGCGTGCCCAAAATTTTAATCATTCGATTCAGTTCCATCGGGGACATTGTGTTGACCACACCGGTTATCCGGTGGTTAAAAAACCAGATGGCAGGAGCACAAATCCATTATCTGACCAAAAAGAATTTTGCAGGAATACTAGAGGCCAATCCTTACCTGGATAAAATCTATTCCATTCAAAAAACCACCCGTGAATTGCTGGTAGATTTAAAAAAAGAACAATATGATTATGTTGTTGATTTGCACAACAATTTACGCAGTTTAACGGTTAAAACCTATTTGAATGTACCCTCCTTTTCGGTGAAAAAATATCATTTTCAGCGATTGCAAATGGTTTGGTTCAAAAACCGAACACCCTTTGCAGGCCACGTGGTGGAGCGATACTTGTCGTGTTTGGGTCCTTTGAACATTCATGACGATGGATTAGGGCTCGATTATTTTATTCCGGATGAATCGGCCATGAATTCCGAACAACTTGGTGGATTGGAGCCAAGGCAATACACGGCCCTGGTGATTGGAGCCAAACATTATACCAAGCGCTTGCCAATAGAAAAACTAAAAGAGCTCGTACAACAAATTCCCGGAAAAATAATTTTACTAGGCGGAAAAGAAGATCTTAAAATTGCCGAAGAACTTTCCTCCCTGCATCCAGAAAAAATAAGCAATGCTTGTGGAAAATTAAGTTTGCATGAATCGGCATTTATGATAAAAAATGCGCAGGTTGTCATTAGCCATGATACCGGACTGATGCACATTGCCGCTGCTTTCCAAAAAACAATTATTTCTATTTGGGGTGGCACAGTTCCCGAGTTGGGAATGACACCCTGGATGCCTCAAAATATGAATTTATCGCACATTGTTGAGGTAAAAAATCTGAGGTGCCGGCCTTGCTCAAAAATTGGCCGGAATGATTGCCCCGAAAAGCATTTTAAATGCATGCGAGATATCCCTATTTCTGAAATTGTACAAAAAATGCCCTAAGTGTTAGGAAATCACCCGTTTGTAGCAATCCATAACCCATGCAAAACAGGGAATAAACAAAAATTAAATTGCTGCTGAATATTTGTAACATTGAACTAACTTTGTGCAATGGCAAGTCCGAATGAAAATTTAGATCCCTCAGCCGAAAATCTGAGCGGTACCGAAAAAGAAATTGAAAAGGTTTTACGGCCCGACAGTTTTCATCAATTTGCCGGTCAAGACAAGGTGGTTGAAAACCTGAAAATTTTTGTTGAAGCTGCCCGCAGAAGAGAAGAAGCCTTGGATCATGTTTTGCTCCATGGTCCACCCGGATTAGGCAAAACAACATTGGCCAATATCATTGCCAACGATTTGGGGGTTAACATAAAAAGCACCTCCGGCCCTGTGTTAGACAAACCCGGTGATTTGGCCGGTTTATTAACCAACCTGGAGCCTTTTGATGTGTTGTTCATTGACGAAATTCATCGCTTGAGTCCGATTGTTGAAGAGTACTTATACTCTGCCATGGAGGACTACCGTATTGATATCATGATTGATACCGGCCCGAATGCCCGATCGGTTCAAATAAAACTCAATCCCTTTACCTTGGTTGGCGCCACCACCCGTTCAGGCTTGCTCACCTCTCCGCTCAGGGCAAGGTTTGGGATTAATTCACGGCTTGAATATTACGATGCCCAACTATTAGCCAGCATCATCACCCGTTCAGCTGAAATACTGCGCATTGGCATTGATGCGCGTGCCGCCATGGAAATTGCCAGACGGAGCAGAGGAACACCAAGAATTGCCAATGCCTTGTTAAGAAGGACCCGTGATTTTGCACAAATCAAAGGTGATGGAAGCATCAGCATGGAGATTGCTTCCATGGCGCTTACGGCACTGAATGTAGATAATCATGGTTTGGATGAAATGGATATTCGCATCTTGAAAACCATTATAGAAAAATTTAAAGGTGGTCCGGTTGGATTAACCACCATCTCAACGGCCGTAGGAGAAGAAGCAGAAACCATTGAGGAAGTCTATGAACCCTTTTTAATCAAAGAGGGATTCATTGCCAGAACACCTCGCGGAAGGGAAGTAACCGAATTGGCCTATAAACATTTGGGTTATTTATCGCAGCGCAACCGAGGTACTTTGTTTGAATAGAAGCAAAATTGCAGATAAATTACATTCTGCAAAACGAAAAAGCGTAAAGCAAAACCTAGGTGAAGGCATGTTTTTTTTGTTCCATCATCTGAAACAACAACAACATGCACACAGCGATTACCAACAAACCCCTTTTGCATAACGAAAGCGGCCGGCTGTGCAGGTTACAAGCGCACTGAAAGCATTTAAGGGGCAGAAGGACCCTCCAACAACCTTTTTTAACAAACCTCCTCAAAAAATAGTTTTACCTTAGCTATCGATGGTAGAATTAAAGCAAATAAAAAAATCGTATCGCATAGGCGACAAACCTATGCCGGTGCTTAAGGGAATAGATTTACACATTGGTAGCGGAGAGTTCGTATCCATTATGGGTTCATCGGGTTCAGGAAAATCAACCTTGTTAAATGTACTGGGATTACTGGATCATTATGACGAAGGAGAATACAAACTCAACAATCAGTTGATGAAGAATCTTTCGGCCACCAAATCGGCACAACTTCGAAATCAGTTTTTAGGATTCGTTTTTCAAAGCTTCAACCTTATTTCCTTTAAGAACGCAATGGAAAATGTTGCACTCCCATTGTATTACAAAAAAGTGAGTCGCAAAAAAAGAAATCTCTTGGCCATGGAATACCTCGATAAAATGGGGTTAAAAGATTGGGCCCTTCATTTACCAAGTGAATTATCGGGTGGCCAGAAACAGCGGGTGGCCATTGCCCGCTCATTGATTGCAGAGCCGAAGGTAATCTTGGCGGATGAACCCACCGGTGCGCTTGATTCGCAAACCTCACAGGAAGTAATGGAGATATTTAAAGAAGTCAACAAAGCTGGTATGACGATTATTCTGGTAACGCATGAAGATGACATTTCGAAAATGACAGATAGAATCATTCGACTCAAAGACGGAAAAATATTTAGTGATGTTTAACCGCGACAGTTGGCAGGAAATATTTGCAACCATCAGTAAAAACAAGTTGCGCACCTTTCTTACGGCCTTTAGTGTGTCGTGGGGAATATTTATCCTTGTTATTCTTTTGGGTGCTGGGAAAGGCCTGCAAAATGGTGTTCGGCATGAATTTCTTTCTGATGCCGTGAACAGTATCTGGATTGATAATGGCATCACCAGCATGGCATGGAAAGGCATGAAGCCCGGCAGATTTATTGAATTAAACACCGAAGACATTGCCCTTATTCAATCGAATGTAAAAGGAGTAGAATTTCTATCCGCCTCTTGGGACCGGGGAATGAAAACACTACGTTACAACAAAACAGATGGTGCTTTTTTGGTCAGGGCTTGTTTACCCGAGCATGGATATCTTGAGAACATTACTTTAAAAGAAGGACGTTTTATCAATGTACAGGATCAAAAGGAATCGAGAAAAACCTGTTCGATAGGATTGCATGTGCAAGAGGCTATCTTCAAAGACGTAGATCCGATTGGAAAAACAATACAAGTAGAAGGAACCAATTTTTTAGTGGTAGGTGTTTTTGATGATCCCGGTAGAGGAGATTTAGACAGAATATACATACCCTTATCAACGGCCAATAAAATTTTTCAAGCAGAAAACAAAGTCAATGTAATTTGGCTGACCACAGGCAATGCAGGCATTGTTCGTTCAGAACAAATGCTGAATGAAATCAGGCGTTTGCTGGCAGCCAATCATAATTTCAATCCTGAAGATTTAAATGCAATAGGTATTTACAATAAGAATACGGAGTACAAAAGAATCATGAGTATGTTAGACAATATCAGGATCTTTGTTTGGATCATTGGGATTGGAACATTGATAGCAGGAATTGTTGGTGTAAGCAATATCATGATGATAGTAGTGAAAGAGCGAACCCGTGAAATCGGCATCAAAAAAGCATTGGGAGCCACGCCCTTTAATGTTGTAGGACAAATTGTTTCGGAAGCAATTTTTATCACCGGCATTGCAGGTTTAACCGGTATGTGTTGTGGAATTTGGTTGATTGAGCTTTTTCAAAACCTTGAATTGAACAGTGATTTTTTCAGGAACCCTGAAGTGAACATGCAGGTAATCTTTTCAGCCATGCTGGTATTGATTTTGAGCGGAACGCTGGCAGGTTTAATTCCTGCACTAAGGGCTTCATCCATTTCGGTAGTAGATGCATTAAAAGAAGGCTGATGCAAAAAAAAAATATTCCTTATTCAACCCTTTTACTATTCCTTTTCCTTTGTGCTTTCCCCGCATGGGCACAAAAGGAAAACAAAACGAACATGAAGGGAAAGGCCAGTTATTACGCGGCTAAATTTGAAGGACGAAGGACAAGCAGCGGAGAAAAATACAGGAAGGATTCTTTGACCGCTGCCCACAAAACCTTACCCTTTGGCACGAGGGTTAGGGTGACCAATTTAAGTAACAACAAAGTGGTGGTGGTAAAAATCAATGATCGCCTACCCAAAAAATCGAAACGCATCATAGACCTCTCGAAGGCGGCAGCCACAGAACTAGATTTTATTAGGCAAGGACTAACGCAAGTAGAAATAGAGGTTTTGGAATAGGCAGAAAAAAGAATCACTTCGCAATTTTATATTTAAAATTACAAAGTGATCACATAAAAAAAACTTCTTGTTTTTGCTTTTATCCTTGTTTCGCTTTTCTATAAATTGTTTGCCGGTAGTTGCATTGACCAATTGTTAAGCACAACCATCAAAGAAAATTACCACTAGTAAAACCGAAATTAAAGGAAAAGTGATTCATTCACTAATCAATCAACCCATGGCCAATCTGCTGTTAATTACAATATAGGATTCAGCAGCTGAATTATTCCTAAGGTTTTACCCTCAATCCCTTTCGCTCCACCGATGAGGCAAAAAACCAACCCAGGGCCTTTTTATTACTGTCTTTGTTCTTGTTCTCAATGTTGCTAGGAACATTGGCCGGAGGTTCGGCAAACAATCCCGAATTGGTCATTTGACGCTGCGCAAGATTCAAAAAATAAAAGGCAGGAATGCCAATGCTTAAACACTCAACCACCAAACTATCTCCCGGCTGAAAACGCTCAGGTGACAATGCTCCAACAATGGGAGGAATAACCTCTACACCATCCGAGCCAGGTCCAAAAGCTGCATCATAGGCCAAGTTAATTTCTTCGGGTTTAATGTAGCGAACTCCATTCTTGTATGTTCTAAACCAATAACAATTTCCTTCGCCCGGTATATCAAAGGCTTTCATGTTTAAAACATAACCGGCCTTGATGGTATCCGGTCCCTGTATCGCTTGTTCCCTGAACTCTGTCCACAAACTATCAATGGTCAATACCGAATCCATAAAGGCAACAGCCGAATATTCCTCTCCTTGATACTTGATATCCAAGGTATAAACATTACCCGGTACACCAAAAGGAAAGGGCTCTGTACCGGTTGGAATCCACTGATACTTGCCGGTTCCATCAACATCCTTAAACTCAAATTCTCTGTTGGCTAAGTCTGTTACTTTCACAATCGCACCGGTGGCGCCTGCCGGAATACTGTTGTTAAGGTAAGCAGCCGATTTACGCAAATAAATCGTTTGTGTCCCGCTATCGGTGGTCAACATTGCATCTACAACCAATTGAGTTTCTCCTTCCTCCAAGTCAACATCTACAACGTCTTCGCAGGATGAAAGCAGCAAGGAAAAAACCAAAAGAAATGGCAATAAGGCGAATATATTTTTTAAACTTTTCATGACTAAAAGTTGAAGTTGTAGGTTAAAGATGGAATCACATTGCCGATAACTGAAAAACGAACAGCTTCGGTTGTTTGTGGATTATCCGGATTACTGCGGAAATAAATGCTGAAAGGATTCCTTCGGGCATAAACGTTATAGGCCGATAAAACCAGATTGTGGTTGTAGGTTCCTTTAAATTTCTTTTTCAATTCAAAAGTTGCCGATATGTCAAGGCGGTGATAAGGAGGAATTCTTACATTGTTTCTGGCCGCATCCACATTGTGCGGAATAACATACTCTTGCCACTCATAGCGATTGGTAGGGAAAGTAGCGGGGGTTCCGGTGGCAAATACAAAATTGGCAGAAAAGCTTAGCTTCTGATTCAGCTCATAATTGGCAATTACATTCAGCGTATGCAATTTGTCAAAGCGATTGGCAAACCACTCATTGTTGTTAATGCCATCCACCTTGCGCTCCGAACGAGCTAAGGTATAACTGATCCATCCGTTCAATTTTCCTTTCGCTTTCTTTACAAATAATTCAAGTCCGTAGGCACGCCCTCGTCCGCTTAACAAATCACCTTCCAACAAAGTATTTAACAACAAATTGGCTCCGTCAATATAATCCACTTGGTTCTGCATGTCTTTGTAGTAGGTTTCCACAGAGGTTTCGTACATATCGTCTTCCCCGAAATTTCTAAAGTAACCGATGGCCACCTGATCGGCAATTTGGGGAGCTAAATTATTGGTACTTGGTGTCCATACATCCAACGGTGTAGAGGCCGTGGTATTGGAAATCAAATGCAGAGGCTGGGTAAGGCGATTATAACTAGCCTTAAAAGAACTTCTGTCATCCAAATCAATTTTGATAGAAAACCTTGGCTCCAGGTATTGATAGGCTTTAATAATCTCACCACTTGCATAGCGCTTGGTGCCAATGGTGTCTCTTCTAACATTGGGTGTTGTATCGTTATAAAAATAGGCAATCCCCTCGCCCATATAGGCAAAATAAGAATAACGCAAACCATATTGCATGGTTACCCTTCCACCAACCCTTTGCTCATTACCAATAAATAAATTACCCTCTCCTGTGTATTTTCTATCGCCATTAATGCTTCTGCGGGTGCCATTGCTGTTAAAGGCCAACTCACCGGGGGCAAAATCATAATAAGTAGCTTGGGCACCAAAAGTAACGGTGTTCTTGGGGTTAGGATACCAAGTAAACTCCGGCTTTACCGAGTAATTGATGATTCTTGATTTCCACTCAAATCCACTCTCTTCAATATCACCGGCACCTAACTGATAATCGTAATTCGAGTAAATTAAACTAACATTAGAAAAAACTCGGGTGTTGTAAATATGATTCCAGCGAGCGGTGGCGGTAGCATTCCCCCAACTAAAACCAAAAGCATTTCTGCCGCCAAAACGAAATTGGTCGCGACCAAAATATCCCGACAAATACAGGCGGTCTTTGTCGCTCAACACCGAGTTTACTTTGGCGGTTAAATCATAGAAGTTGGCCTTTGCATCTTTAATGTCTTTGTTCTTTGAAAATGGAAAAAACAAATCGAAATAACTTCTTCGTCCGGCAATAATAAAAGAGCTCTTTTCTTTTTGAAGCGGACCTTCTACACTTAGCCTGCTAAAAATAGTACCTATTCCACCGGTTACCTGGTACTTTTTGTTGTTTCCATCTTTCATCCGCACATCGAGCAAGGAAGACAAGCGGCCGCCAAACTGAGAAGGAATTCCTCCTTTTAATAGTTTAACATCCTTTACGGCATCGGGATTAAAAACCGAGAAAAATCCAAACAAGTGTGAGGAGTTAAACACCGGAGCATCATCCAACAAAACCAAATTCTGATCCACGGCACCTCCTCTTACATTAAATCCTGATGCCCCTTCGCCTACGGTACTAACCCCCGGCAACAATTGTATGGCCCTAATAATATCTACTTCTCCCAACAAGGCCGGAATTTTCTGAATGGCCTTTATATCCAATTTGTTTACACTCATCTCAATGTTTTTTACATTGGCATCAGACTTCTCTGAGGATATTTCTACCGTCTGCAACTCCAAGGAAGAAGAGGGTAAGCCAATATTCAAGGTAAGGTCCGCCTGCAGGTCAACCTCACGTGTTACCTTGCTGAAACCGATAGAATAAAAAACCAAGTTGTATTTTCCCTGAGGCAGCGTGAGGGAATAAAAGCCATAGAGATTGGCTGCTGCGCCAAGGCCCGGCAACTCTGCCACCGATATGGTTGCACCAATAATGTCTTCTCCGTTTCCGGCATCCTTGATGTGTCCGCTAATGGTAAACTTCTGCTGGGCATGGCTACTTGCCATTCCTGTAACAAGAAAAACAAGGATTATTAAGGGAAGTATTTTCTTCATATTTTTTTGGTGGCGCAAAACTATGGAAACTTTTTATGCAATTTTTGTTTCCAGTGTTAAATTTGTTTAACTTTTAACAGGCGGTGTGTGAACAATTGAAACACATAAAGGTTTACTTTCGGTAACTATTTACCACGCAAATCATTAAGTTTGTATCCTCAAAACAATCCGCATGAAAAAAACCTTACCCTTACTGGCTTTATGTCTTACATTGCTTATTGGCAGTGCTAAAGCTCAAATTACCATTACCAATTTTCAAGGCTCACTGAGCAACATTGTCGATATCCAAAATTGCGGTGACAACCGAATGTTTGTGGTTCAAAAAACCGGCCTGATTAGAATCGTTCAAAATGGAGCGATTCTGCCAACTCCTTTTATCAACCTGAGCAGTCTGGCAGCTCCGGGAGGAAGCACCGGAGGGAATGAACGAGGTTTGCTCGGTCTTGCTTTTCATCCCGATTATGCCAACAATGGTTATTTTTATGTAAATTATACAGCTGCCACCGATGGTTATGCAACACATGTTTCACGATTCAATGTTAGCGCCACGGATCCCAATGTGGCCGATCCAACCAGCGAAGTTGTATTATTAGATATTCCTCAACCATATTCAAACCATAACGGTGGATGCGTTCAGTTTGGACCCGATGGTTACTTATACGTTGGTATGGGTGATGGTGGTAGCGGAAACGATCCGGATGGAAACGGACAAGATTTAACCACCCTGTTGGGCAAAATGCTGCGCATTGATGTTGACAACCCTACCCCTCCACTTAACTATGGTATTCCTGCCGATAATCCTTATGTTTCTTCAACAACAACCCCAAAAGAAATCTGGACCTATGGTTGGAGAAATCCATGGAGATTTAGTTTCGATAGAATGAATGGTGATATGTGGGCCGGTGATGTAGGTCAAAATGCATGGGAAGAAATTGATTTTGAACCCATCGGTTCAACAGGTGGTTTAAATTATGGCTGGAGATGTTACGAAGGTCTTGTAACCACATCCGGTGTTAGTCAAGTTGGCTGTCCGGCCTTTAACACCACTGTACCGCCTGCGGCCGTTTACAGCCACACAGGAGGAGCTTGCTCGGTTACCGGTGGATACGTTTACAGAGGTGCCTTGCATGCAGATTTATGGGGAAAGTATTTATTCATTGATTATTGCTCAGGAGAAATGCGAAGCACGGTAAGAAATGCAAATGGAACTTTTACAACCGTTTCTGAGGGCGATTTTGCCAATAATGCATTTACCACTTTTGGCCAAGACCAATATGGTGAAATGTATTTAGGCCATAACACTAGTGGCATTGTTTATAAAATTAACGGAGCCTCCTGCAACCCTGTTGCAATGATTGATGCGCCATCCGATTCAGTAACCATCAACTCAGGTAGCAGTATCGATTTTAGTACACCGTACAACCCTGCTCTTCTTTACCAATGGCAACTCAATGGCGTTGATATTGTTGGTGCAGATTCAAACGTTTACAATGCAACCCAACCCGGAAACTATACCGTTACCGTTAGTACCCAAGCCGGTGCACCTTGCGTTAGCACTTCAGCTCCCGTTAATG
>JBILVQ010000043.1:0-17993 GCA_044370375.1 Bacteroidia bacterium | reverse complement strand
CGCCCAAATCCTTCCAACGGCCTATTTTACCTGCAATTGAACAATAGCAATGAAAGTATTCAATCTGTTTCTGTTTTAAACCTGGTGGGTCAGGAAGTTTATTCCGCAAATTATTCCGGTGAAAGCGCTGTAAACGCTGCTACTCTTGATCTTTCAGGATTGGTTAACGGACAATACATTTTGCGTGTTAACCAAAATGGAACCTCTTTGTTTTCACAAATTGTATTACAAAAATAAATGAAGCTTAAATCCATTTTTCTTCTCATCCTGATTTTCGCAGGATTAGGACACAGTACTATTTTTGCTCAGGAAAATTTTTCAGTGCAAATCAACCCTGTTACTAACATGCAAAATATCCCAAGAATACATTCAGGGGCCTTTGCACAGTGGAATGGAAAATGGATTTTTATTGGAGGAAGAAACAACGGCCTGCACGGGTTTCTTCCTCCCTTGGCTTTTCCTTTGTCGGGAGCCAATTTCGATATCTGGGTTTACGAACCACAAACCGATCAGGCATGGTCTTCTAGTCTTTTCAATCTGCCCGATTCTGTTCGCTATTTTTTAGGCAGCAGCAACATGCAGTTTGTTCAACACGACAGCCTGCTCTATTTCTTTGGAGGATACGGTTGGAGCGATGCCGCGCAAGACTTTATTACTTTTCCTAATTTCGCCAAAATTGAACTTGCACCATTGGTACAGGCTGTTATCAATGGCAGTAACATCGATCCTTACATTCATGTAGCCCATGATCAAAGAATGGCAGTATGCGGTGGAGAAGCAGAATACCTCAACAATCAATTTCATTTGGTATTCGGTCATCGCTTTGATGGTATTTACAGCATCAATCCCAATGGCGGTTTTTTTGTGCAGCATTATACCAATCAGGTTAGAAAATTCAATATCGACAACAACAACCCCAATCTACAGCTCATTAATTATCAAACACAAACGGATACAGTTCAGTTTCACCGAAGAGATTATAACCTGGTACCGCAATTGTTTCCGTCCGGCGATTACGGTCTGACAGCATTTTCGGGCGTTTTTCTGCCCGGCATCGATCAACCTTTTCATAATTCGGTTGATATCACCGCCTCAGGGGCGCAGGTAAATAATACTTTCAATCAATTCTTAAATGCCTATACAACGGCAACGCTACCTATCTGGGATGCCAACGATACGGTCATGCACACCCTGTTTTTCGGAGGCATTGCCAAATATGTTTTGGATTTGGCCAGCGGAACTACAACGGTTGATACATTGGTTCCTTTCGTTAATACCATTAGTCAGGTTAGCCGTTTCGCCAATGGCAACATGACCGAAACCTGGCAGCCCATTGTGATGCCTGAATTACTTGGAACCAATGCACGCTTTGTTATGCACCCAAACATTCCGCTTAGTGCCGAAAAAATTATTAACCTGAATGCTTTAACCGGTATTACTTCTGTAGGTTATATCATTGGCGGAATCAGATCGCCACAAGCACACATCTCTGATACCGACCCAAGCGTAAGTGATGCCAGTCCTATCGTGCTGGAAGTATTCATTGATAAAACCATCAGCGGAAGTGGCATTCTTATTGAGGAACCTGCAACGGTAGTGGTTCATCCAAACCCAGCTGATGAATTTCTTCAAATCAGCCTTGAAAGTAAACAGGCAAAAGATATTCGCATTACTTTGAGCGATGCCAAAGGAAGTACCATTGCCACCATTTTTGACGGTAAAACCGAAGCAGGAAAAAAAACCATTCAATTTCCTGTAAAAAACCTAAGCAACGGTTTGTATTATTATCATTTTAAATCAGGCTCCTTTAGCAAAGCCGAACCCATCCTAATTCAGCATTAATGCTGCGTGTTCTGGTTTTTGGCGCATTGCTTTTGTTGCAGTTGGCTGCATTGGCTCAAAACAAGAACCAAAGGGTGTTCAGCGGTTCACTGCCCTCGCCCGATTGTGATGGCTTGAAAACCCAGTTAATTTTAAAAGAAAATTTTCAATTCGAAATCTCCTGTTTTAACAAATGTAGTAGTGGCCCGCTGCAAACAATGTTGGGGACTTTCCGCGAAGAAAAAAACAAGAGCATTGTTCTCTTCAAGCAAAATGATAGTCTTTGGGTTTTTCGGCAAACAGCGCAAGGATTAATACCTCGCTTCAAAAACGATGGCGGTTTTACAGAAGATTCAACCCGCTTTTTTCTGCAGGCGAAACCCGGTGCCCAATCCATACAGGATAAGCTCGCCAATGGTATTTGGCAAATCAGGAAAATCAATGGCAAGGAATTTAACGCCTACTCCTTTGAAGGCGAAATTCCATCGATGCAATTTCACTTCGAAGATTCTATCCTAGAAGGGAACGGAGGCTGCAACGATTATTCCACCTCCTTCAAATTGAATGACAAGGAATTCAGCATTTCGAAAGATATTCAGTCAACCCGTATGTTTTGTGAGAACAGTGCCGAAAAAATGTATTTCGATTTATTGCGCATGGTGATACGTTTTGAGCTACTAGAAAATGCCTTGATATTTAGTTGCGCTGATGGAAGCAAATTAGAATTTTCCCTTAAGGAAAATTAGCATGAATATTTTGTATGAACCTAGGCGGTTGTGGTCACTCCTCAGCACAATAGTTCGTTGGTAAATTATCGTGAAGGATAAAATAAGAATTTTGGTTTCTACTCCTTACATCATCCTTACCGGCTGGTGTATTACACCAGCCGGAGGATTATTCTCTTATCAATGCATTTGTTCGTGTTCACGATAATCGGCATCCTTATCTCCGAAATGCGTTCGGTCACCCTGGTTGTAGCAGCCATGGTCATGGTTGTAGCAATGATTTCGGTAATGCCCACCATTAGGGCAATGTCTGGGTCCCAATGTAGCCCATAAACCCCCGAAGGTAAGTGCTGCGGTTAAAAAACCAATTAAAAATTTGTTGCGTGGTTTCATGATTTATTTGTTTTCAGTTGAGGATTGATTGGCGTTCTTTTCTTGTTTTACTTCTGTGTAATCATCATAGTGTTGGCAAGAGCGATAACCTTTGCTTTTAAAACGGCTAAACTCATCATCCGACATGTTTCTCACCTTTTCGGCATAACGCAGGTAGTGCCCGCCGCCATGGCTCATGACTCTCCACCACATCATTTTCATGAAGAAGGAAATCACCATAAAGAAAATAAAAACTTTCAGCAGAAAGAAAGGCATAAAAAATACCAGACTTCCGAAGATCAAACCCATCACAATGGATTTGAGAATTGATGTTGTTTTGTTCATTGTACTAATGTTTCTTAGGAAGACGAAAACAATTTCATTTTACTTTATTCAATTCAAAAAAAATTTATCGGGGGAAATTGTTTCTGTTTTATACCAATACCCACGAGCAAAGAATGAACTTCGAGGACTACTCAGCCAAAGAAAAAGAAGAAGAAGAAAGTTTTCTCCGCGAGATATTCGCAGAAGATAAGCCCTAAGCTACATTCAGCGGCAAAGGAAAAATTTTTCGTTAGGCTGTAAACAAATCAGTGGCGAAAACTGTCGGGTGAAAATAAGAATAGTTGGTCAGGATAAATGGCTATGACCCGACAAAAAAATTCATTTCCCTAAACCAATAAAAGAATACGTATTGATTGAAAATTATTTTGAATCCGTAGAAAGAAGCATGATAGAAAGTACTAATTGTTTCTGCAAGATTGTTTAAATCTCTCTTTCAATTGTGCCTTCTCTTCTTCACTCATTTTACCCCATTTACTTTTCCACGAATCTTTAAACCTCCCCCCTCTTCCGCCCCTGCCAAAGCCACCAAAAAGGATTTTACAAAGCACCAACAAGGCGAGTGCTTGTTTATAATTGATAGCATTCCAACCCGTTGCCTGCGGGAGAACATAATTCCAAAGGAGCATTACTACTTGTCCGAGCAGCAACACCATGGCGGCAAACAAAAGGGCAAACAAAATTCCCCAAGCTATTTTTTTTGAAAGATGCATGTTTTCCATACTCATTTTTTTAACTGTTTAATTCATCGTAAAGGGCAGAAAGTTTGGTTCGCAAATGCTTAATGGCATAACCTTTTCTGCTGATGATGGTTTTCAAATTTTCACCGCTTTCATCGGCAATCTCTTGCAGGGTTTTATTTTCCAATTCATTCAAAACAAAAACCTCTCGTTGTTTTTCGGGCAAATCATCCAGGGCTTCCGTTAACTGTTCCCAAAAAACACTTTTAAACTGTTGCAATTCCGGTTCCGACTCTACCGCCAACAACAATGCACGAAAAGAGGTTTCACCCTCTTCATTGACAAAAGAAAAATCTTCCAAAGAGTTGGTCTTGCGTTTGCGGTACAAATCGGTGATGCGGTTTCTTGCCACCCGAAACAACCAGGCTCCGGCATTTTCTAATGAATCTAGTCCGGAAAAATTGCTGAACTGAAACCACACATCCTGCAACACATCTTCCGCATCTTCATTGGAAGAAACACGTTTACGGATAAAGCCAAACAATTTATTGCTTAATTGGCTTACCGCTTCGCTTTTGCGTTTTTGTTCCATTTGCAGGTCGACCTCTGCCTTCATAAACAAGAAGACGCAGGGCACAGAATTTTACTTTAAAAATGGAGAAAAAAAAATCAGGCAGAAAGAAATTTCCCGGGAACTTACTTTTTACGCATGTAAATCTCGATCGGAACACCGGTAAAATTCCACATTTCGCGCATTTTGTTTTCTAAAAACCGCTTGTAAGGATCGCGCACGTATTGCGGCAAATTACAAAAGAAAGCAAATTGAGGGGTATGGGAAGGAAGTTGAGAAACAAACTTAATCTTAACATATTTCCCTTTCCAAGCCGGAGGCGGATAGGCTTCAATCAGAGGAAGCATGGCCTCATTCAACTTACGGGTAGGAATTTTAGTAATTCGGTTTTTGTGAACCTCAAGGGCTGTTTCTAGGGCTTTGTAAACTCTTTGTTTGGTAAGTGCCGAAATAAAAACAATAGGTACATCTTTAAAGGGAGCAATTTCTTCCCGAATTTTCTCCTCAAATTCTTTGGTGGTATTGGTTTCTTTTTCTACCAAATCCCATTTGTTGACCAAAATAACAATGCCTTTGTGATTGCGTTGTGCCAAATGGAATATACTTTGATCCTGGGCTTCAAATCCAATGGTTGCATCAATCATGATCATGCAAACATCACAGGATTCAATGGCTCGGATACTGCGCATCACAGAATAAAATTCAAGGTCTTCATGCACCTTGGCTTTCTTTCTAAGTCCGGCAGTATCAATCAATAAAAAATCGAAGCCAAAACTTTGGTAGCGTTTATGAATGGTATCACGGGTAGTTCCTGCCACCGGGGTTACTATGTTTCGCTCTTCACCGGTAACTGCATTCAGGAAGGAGGATTTTCCAACATTCGGACGACCCACAATAGCAATCTTGGGTAAATTTTCTTCGTCCTCAAAAACCTCATCCTCTCTTATCTCTTTTACAATATCATCCAGTAATTCACCCGTTCCTGCGCCACTGGTGGCCGAAAGTGCGTATGGATCGCCCAGTCCCAAGGCATAAAACTCTGCCGCCCATAACTGGCGTTCGGAATTATCTACCTTATTCACGGCCAGGTAAACTTTTTTTCCTGCTTTGCGCAGCAAATTAGCAACTACTTTATCGGTATCAAGAATGCCCGAACTAACATCAACCATAAAAACGATGGCCGAGGCTTCGTGCAAGGCAATTTCTACCTGTCGTCTGATTTCCGCTTCAAAAACATCATCAGAGCCTTTGATATACCCACCGGTATCTACCACACCAAAATCTTTCCCGTTCCAGTTGCATTTGCCGTAGTGGCGGTCGCGTGTAACTCCGCTCACTTCATCCACAATGGCCTTTCTGGTGCCGGTTAAACGGTTGAAGAGGGTTGATTTCCCAACATTGGGTCGTCCTACGATGGCTAATAAAAACGACATAATTGATGAGTTTTTGTGGTGAATTTAAGAACATTATTGAAAAAAAAAGGCCGGGCAGTCCGGCCTAATTTTTAGTACAATGCACTAAAGTTTATCCATTCAATGCTTCCGCTCCACCAACAATCTCAAGGATTTCGTTGGTAATGGCAGCCTGACGGGCTTTGTTGTAGGATAGTTTCAATTCCTTAATCAATGCATCGGCATTATCTGTTGCCTTGTGCATAGCGGTCATACGGGCACCGTGCTCAGAGGCAAAAGAATCGAGCAATGTTTTATAGAATTGAACCTTTAAAGATTTCGGAATTAAATCGCGTACAATTTCGGCTTTGTTAGGTTCAAAAATGTACTCGTTGTTGCTTTTCTTTCCATCAGCAACGATGGGTTTTACCGGCAGATATTGTTCTACTTCAACTACCTGAACGGCAGCATTTTTAAACTGGTTGTAAATGATATCCACCCTGTCGAATTGGTTATCGGCAAAAGCTTTCATCACAACTTCAGCAACGGGAGCCACATTATCAAAAGTGAGTGCATCAAACAATTCGTGCAAACGCTTCGGAAGATCGGTTCCAACAATATGGTAATCTGTTTTCTTGAAATAGTCGTTGGCCTTTTTTCCCACACAAAGAACAGAAACAGTTGCGTTTTTGTATTCGTTACGGGCTAATAAAATGGCACGCTTAATAACGTTTGCGTTAAAAGCTCCGCACAATCCGCGGTTGGAGGTAACCACCACCAGCAGTACGTTTTTAATTTCACGTTGTGCCGCATAGGCTCCACCCTCAGATGAATCTAAACCACTGCTTACATTTTGCAAAATCTCTTGCAATTTGGCAGAGTAGGGACGCATTTGCACAATGGCATCCTGCGCTCTTCTCAACTTGGCAGCAGAAACCATTTTCATGGCTTTTGTAATCTGTTGCGTTGAGCCTACCGATACAATTCTGTTTCTTACTTCTTTTAAATTCGCCATGGACGGGATTTCAAAAATTTAATCAGGCGCGGTATTTCTTAGAAAGATCTTTTGCCACCGTTTCCAACACATTGGTGATTTCGTCTGTCAGTTTTCCTGCTTTCAAATCAACCAAAACTTGTTTGTGTTTTGCTTCCAAAATCGACAAATAATCGGCTTCAAACTCTCTTACCTTGTTCAAAGGAACTTCACGCAATAATCCTTTGGTTCCGCAGTAAATAATGGCTACTTGCTTCTCAACGGTTACCGGAGAAAACTGTCCTTGCTTCAAAATTTCAACGTTTCTTGAACCTTTATCCAAAACAGATTTGGTAGCAGCATCCAAGTCAGAACCGAATTTCGCGAAAGCTTCCAATTCACGGTATTGTGCTTGATCCAACTTCAAAGTACCTGCTACTTTTTTCATGGATTTGATTTGCGCATTACCACCTACACGGGATACAGAGATACCTACGTTGATAGCCGGACGGATACCACTGTTGAACAAGTTACTCTCAAGGAATATCTGACCATCGGTAATAGAAATTACGTTGGTTGGGATATAAGCCGAAACGTCACCTGCTTGTGTTTCAATAATTGGTAAAGCGGTTAATGAACCTCCTCCTTTTACCTTTCCTTTCAAGGAATCAGGTAAATCGTTCATGGCAGCGGCAATGGTATCGGAGGCGTTCACTTTAGCAGCGCGCTCAAGCAAACGACTATGCAAATAGAACACGTCACCCGGATAAGCTTCACGTCCCGGAGGTCTTCTTAACAAGAGGGAAACCTCACGATAAGCAACGGCTTGTTTAGAAAGATCATCATAAACAATCAAAGCCGGACGACCGGTATCGCGGAAGAATTCACCAATGGCAGCACCGGCAAAGGGAGCGTAGAACTGCATTGGAGCAGGGTCTGATGCGGTGGCACATACGATAACCGTATATTTCATGGCACCATTCTCTTCAAGGGTTTTAAGGATATTGGCAACGGTAGAACCTTTCTGTCCGATGGCTACATAGATACAGAATACAGGTTCTCCTTTTTCGAAAAATTCGCGTTGATTAATAATGGTATCAATGGCAACTGCGGTTTTACCGGTTTGACGGTCGCCAATGATTAACTCACGCTGACCGCGACCAATGGGAATCATGGCATCGATGGCCTTTAGTCCGGTTTGCAATGGTTCGTTAACCGGCTGACGGTAAATTACACCCGGAGCTTTTCTTTCCAGGGGCATTTCGTACAAATCTCCGGTGATAGGACCTTTTCCGTCAATTGGATTTCCAAGGGTATCAACCACCCTTCCCAACATGGATTCACCCACATTGATAGAAGCAATTTTACCGGTACGTTTTACAACAGCACCTTCTTTAATCCCTTTGGAAGAACCGAGCAATACGGCTCCTACGTTGTCTTCTTCGAGGTTAAGAACGATACCACGTAAACCATTTTCAAATTCAATCAATTCACCGGATTGAACATTAGAAAGTCCGTAAATACGGGCAATACCGTCACCCACTTGCAACACAGTACCTACTTCTTGTAGTTCAGCTTCGGTGCGTACACCGGCAAGTTGTTGTCTTAAAATTGCAGAAACTTCTGCGGGTCTAACTTCGGCCATATAGCGTTTGTTTGAGAAAGTTTAAATCAAATGGTTGATGAGTACACGTTTTTCAACAGGTGGTTTTTCGATTGTTGCAGTTTACCTGCCACACTCGCATCAATTTGGGTATCACCTAGGCGAACCACAAAACCACCAATAATTTTAGGGTCCACAATTTCGGTAAACAACAATGAAGATTGGGTCATTTTACCAACCAATGTTTTCACTGTTTGACGAATTTGATCGTCTGCAGCAATGGCAGTGGTGAGGGTAACCTCTTCAATGTTATTGTGCTTGTAATATATCTTCATGAAAGAATGGCAAATATCAGCCAGCATTCCTTCTCTTCTTTTCTGCGCCAATAAATTCAAAAACAGCAGGGTATCATTGCTGATGGCACCGCTGAGAAGTTCTTTAAAAATAGAAATCTTCATTTCTGTTTTGATGACCGGAGAGGCTACCAGGGTTCTGAAATCTCTCTGCTCCTGAAGCATCTCATTCAAAAAAGCCACATCCAGTTTTATCTTCTCTAACTGCTGCGTAGAAAGGCCTATTCCGAAGAGGGAGCGGGCATAACGGATGGCTACTTTAGATCCTTTCATGAAATCCTGATTAATTCAATTTAATATCAGAAGCCAATTTGGTCACCAAATCTTTTTGTTTTTGATCGGAGGCCAGTTCGCTGCGTAAAATTTTCTCGGCAATTTCAAGGGAAAGCACAGCCACCTGATTTTTCATTTCGTTGATGGCAGCTATTTTTTCGGTTTGAATATCTGCTTTGGCAGTGGCTAAAATCTTTTCGTATTCGGCAGTGGCCTTGGCCTTTGACTCATTAAGCATCGACTCACGGATTTCGCGGGCCTCTTTCAAAATTTTATCGCGCTCCATACGTGCTTCCTGCAGTAATTTTTCGTTACTGCTTTGCATGTCGGCAATTTCCTGACGGGCTTTTTGCGCCTCATTGAGGGCGTTTTCGATGGTTTCTTCACGTTCGTGAATCATTTTCAGGATCGGACCCCATGCAAATTTCTTCATTAGAAAAAGCACAATGAAGAAGGTTACAAACATCCAGAAAAGAAGACCAAATTCGGGTTTTACCAGTTCCATAGTTTATCTTTTAAATTTCCTTTTTTACGCGTTATCAAAACAATATGGAATGATGCAGGCAACCCCTGCATCATTTCCATATCCATCCTTTTTACTTGGTAAGAACAACCAAAAGTCCGATTACCATCGCGAAGAAGGCAGCACCTTCAACGAGCGCAGCGGTAAGAATCATGTTGGCACGAATGTCGCCTGATGCTTCCGGCTGACGGGCAATTGACTCAAGGGCAGATCCACCGATACGACCGATACCCATACCTGCGCCAAGGGCAGCAAGACCTGCACCTAAGGCAGCGATACCGTAACCGATTCCGATGTTAGCTCCGGAAGTTGTTGCGTCAAGAAGAATTGTTGATAACATAGTGTTTGGATTAAGGATTAAACAAATCCTGCCTTATGCAGGAATACTTTTGAATTTTTTAGTGGTGATCATCATGATGCGCTTCCTCAACCGCAGCACCGAAGTACACGGCAGAAAGCAGGGTGAATACATAAGCCTGAAGGAATGCAACCAGTAATTCCATGGTCATCATGAACACGGTAAACAAGGTTGTAAATAAGGAGAAACCCAATCCGGCCGCCAAACTCATTTCAGCAAAAATGAAAATAAGGCTAAAGAAAGACAGGGCGATGATGTGACCTGCGGTAATGTTCGCAAACAAACGGACCATTAAAACGAAGGGGCGCAAAAACAAACCTAAAATTTCAATGGGGGTTAGGAGCACCAATACCCATGCCGGCACACCGGGCATGGCGAAAATGTGTCGCCAGTAATGACCGTTGGCATTGAAAACCGTTATGGCAAAAGTAAAGAGGGCCAATGTCATGGTTACAGCAACATTACCGGTAAGATTTGCACCACCCGGAGCCAGGGGAATCAAACCAAGCATGTTGTTAATCCAGATAAAAAAGAACACCGTTAATAAATAAGGCATAAACTTTTTGTATCTTTTTTCACCGATGCTGGCCTTGGCCACATCATCGCGGATAAAAATAATGATGGGCTCGAAAAAAGACTGAATGCCTTTAGGCGCTTTGTTGGGGTTGCGGGTATAAGCCTTGGCCACATTAATAAAGACAAGTGTTAGCACCAAAAGACTAAAAAACAGGGAAGCTACGTTCTTGGTGATAGATAGGTCGTAGATGGCTGCTGTTTTCTCCTCATTGGGGGTATTATCTTCATTAACAACCACAATATGCTGATTTTCAAGCCTGTACAGTTGCTTTGAAGAAACCGTGGCATGACCATGTTCAAAACGGGAAGAAGAAAAAATGTCTAAACCAAGGCCCGGTGCATAGATAATTACGGGCAAGGGAATGGATAGATGTCCGGCAATATGCCAATCGTGTGCATCTGCAACGTGCTCCAGGATCATTTTTCCTGCATTGAATTTTTCATCTGCAGGATTGTGATGCCCGTCTGTGGTCTCATGTGAATGCGCTGTTGCGTCAGCATGTTCGATTTCGGTTGCAGCCGCCTCATGATGAGAAGAGTCGGAACCATGAGAATGGTCTTGAGCAAAACCTGAACGCAAGAAAACAAATCCGAGGATGAGTAGTCCGAGAACGGCAGGTAATAGTTTGAATTTGAGTGATTTACGCATGAAAAAGTAGAATACCCTTGAAATTCCGCGTGCAAAGGTACACTTTTTAGGCTACAAAGAGGTCTTTGAAATTATTTTTTTTTGTCAGCAAACCATAGGCGCTAACCAAAGTGGATGACCTGACGTTTTGGGCAGAAATGACAGTCTTGACCCTTTCCAATTTCATAGAAGATAGCTAGGATACTTTTCAAAAAGAGTAAAAATTTTATGCTTTGAACAGAAGCAAATGATTGATTTTTGGGCCATTCGGTGGCCAGGTCTTTTGATATGATGGCTGCTAAGGGGCCAAATAGCATTTCGCTCCTAGGGAGTTAATTAAAGCCTTGGTTGATTTGCATTAGATATGCCACTCCAAAAAGCTGATAAGTGCAACTGGAGCTTTGTTAAGAATATAACACGCATAAGGAGCTGCAGATTTACAACCTCCCCTACAACTTATCCAACAATTTCATGCCGCTCAGCACAAAAAAACCTGCTCCTGCCAATACAAAAATATGTGGCATAAACATCTTGCCCATGTGGTAAAAACTATAACCCGCCATGGCCAGGCACAAACCCTGAAACATCAACAATACCGTAGGCTTATACGGAATAAAGGTAATCCTTTCTCTCAATACAAAAACCAAGGCACTTGCCAAGGCCATTACCATAAAAAGATAACCATACACCGGACTCTCAATGGGTCCGAAAAAATTCATCAAAGATGAAAACTCGGTCAAAAGAATGCCTACCCATAACCAGGCCACCTGGGAGCGGTTAAATTGTTGAAGTGCATTGCTGCTTGTATCGTTCATGACGCTTTTTTAAGTGTTATTAAGGTAATCTCCGGATAAATTCCTATCCTGCCAGAGAAGCCAATAAATCCGAAACCACGATTCACATACAAATGTTTATCGTTCTCGCTGTAATGACCCGCCCATTTAGGATACTTGTATTTCACCGGACTCCATTTGTAATTACCCACCTCAAAGCCAAACTGCATTCCGTGGGTGTGACCCGACAAAGTTAAGTGATATTTTATAGAAAAATCTTTTACTTCTGCATCCCAGTGCGATGGGTCGTGCGAAAGCAAAATATTTACACTGCCCGGCTCCACCATGGCCGAGGCCTCCCGCAAATTACCCAGTTGCGGAAAAGGCGGTATGCCCCAATTCTCTACCCCACTTACAAAAATCTTTTCTTTACCGATATTGATGGCTGTGCTCTCGTTTTTTAACAAGCGAAAACCCATTCTTTGATGCAAATTGCCTATTTGCTGCAAATGATGATTCCACTTGCTTTCATCACCCTTGCTAAAATAACTTAGCGGATAATCATGATTGCCCAACACAGAAATTTTCCCGTAAGGTGCTTCCAGCGCAGCAAAAATATCTACCCAAGGCTCGGCCTCCGAATAATGATGATTTACCAAATCACCGGTAAAAACAATTAAATCGGGTTGAAGGTCATTGATCTTCTTAATGCCCCTTTTAACGGCAGCCACACTATCAAAACTTCCCGCATGGATGTCCGAAATCTGTACAATTTTAAACCCGTCAAATGAAGGCGGTAATTCTGTCAGGCTCAGCGCCAGATTTTTTACTTTGTATTGATACTTCCCGCGGGTCATGCCATGCAAAACCCCGGCAAAAGGAATAAAAGCCAAACCCAAAGCGGTCATGCTGTAGGTGGCCGAACGCTCCGCCCAATCCCAGTTTCCGGCCGTTAATAAATCAAAGGAGCCCAGCCCCAAGCGAAAAACATCCTCCCCCAGCATCATTAAACCCAAAAATAATTTCGGAACAAAAATGAGCAAAAAGATACCTACCAACTGAAAACTGCGCGGCCGCGGTCCTTTATTGCTCCTGATTTTAAACCCTTCGTTCACCAAAAGCAAAACAAACAAGGCATCTACCAGCCAATAACTGATGCGGAATACATTCTGCCATAGTTCAGGAAAACTGCTGTGCTCAAGTGATTTGAGCACATTAAAACCATAACCGTCTAATAAAAACCAGGCGGCAAAAAGGATGAGAATGCGAAAAAGCATAAGGTTTTTTTGCTTTGTTGCACAAAAGTTATTCCGCTCTCCTTTTGCTGACAAAGCTGCCTGAAAAAGCAGCTAAGGCATGACAAGGAGACAAGTCAAAAAAGAGTGAACACTTGCAGCAAATGGGTCCCTGACAGCAGCCTAAAGTTTAGCTGTGTCAAGCCTTAAGCCCTTACCACTGGTTGCCCGGATAGGCTCTTTGAACAAACTGTAAGTCGGCCAAGATAAAGCCCAACTGTTCGGTATGTCGGCCCTCGCGCGAGCCTTTTAGCGCATAAGCCGAAGCAGGAACTACCAAGGTAGCCTGATGGCAGATTTCTGTTACCGTCTTCAACCATTCAGCCTGCAAAGCATCGGGGCAAACGGCCACACCTTGTGCTTCAAGCAGGCGGTCGCCATCGGTGGTAGCAAACAAATCGCCGGTGTACATCCATAAATCGTCAAGGGCATTTTGCATGCGCTCATGACTTTCGGCCGTACCATCGCCCAAACGTAACATCCACTGCGAAGAGTGGCGCACATGGTAATCCATTTCTTTAACGGCTTTAGCCGCAATGGCAGCCAATTGTTCATCTTTCGATTCGCTTAGGCGCTTGTAGAGCAACTGAGCATAAACATCAAACAAAAACTGTCGTACAACGGTCTTTCCAAAATCACCATTGTCTTGTTCAACCAATAAATGATTGCGGTAATCTTTGGCATCGCGCAAATAAGCCAATTGGTCTTCGTCTCGGCCTTTTCCTTCCACTTCACCGGCATAACTAAGCAAATTGCGCGACAGGCCCACCAGGTCGAGGGCCACATTGATCATGGCAATATCTTCTTCCAGCACAGGTCCATGGCCACACCATTCGCTTAGGCGGTGACCCAAAATAAGGGCACTATCGCCCAACATCAGGCAATAATCAAATTTTGCAGCTTGCAATTGGTCCATGCTTAAAGATATTTAACTCCTTCAGGAACTTTATAAAAGGTAGGATGGCGATAAACTTTATCGTTGGCGGGTTCAAAAAAAGCGCCTGCATCTTCGGGGCTTGATGCTGTAATGGCGGCAGCCGGCACCACCCAAATGCTCATGCCTTCGTTTCGGCGGGTATAAACATCGCGTGCTGCCTGCAGGGCCATTTCGGCATCGGGGGCATGCAAACTTCCGGCATGCTTATGCGGAATACCGGGGTTTGCCTGAATAAAAACCTCCCATAAAGTACCCTGCGTGGCGGCTGAATTTTCTGTTTGGCTCATTGAATGAGAATTTTGGCTGCGAAGATAAAAAAAATGGTCAAAAAAGGGATTTTTATTTTCCTCAGCAACCCACCTATCATGAAACAAAAACCATCACAGCATAATTGAATAAACAGGGGCTTTCCACTTTTGCGCTTACAAAACAAAAAACATGTTTAGTACTTTGTACTAAATGCTATAAATTAAAGTTCCATGCAAAAGTGGCCGCGCTTTCTGTTCCAAGTTTTGTTACTCCGCTTTGCTTCATAACAAAAGCTTTCCACGTCAATCGCTAAGCCGGGCTTTAACTTCTTTCTAGAAAGCTTTCTCAAAAACAAACATTTATTTTCCAAAACAAACGAATTTTGAAATAAAAACTTCATTGTTGTGTGTGGTTAATCTGGCCAAAAAAACAGCATCCCCGAAATTAGGCTGCCATTCATTTTGATAAGCATCAGACAGGAAAACCAATTGGCCTAAAGAATTAAAAACTTCTAATTTTGCTCCCGGCGGTAAGTTACGAATTACAAAAAAATCTCCTTTTGAAATTATACCCGGCATTTGCAGATTAATGGCACTAAAATTTACCATAACACTATCGCTCAACAAACAATTGTTTTCATCGCTTGCTCGAACAAAATATAAGCCTGCCTCGGCAATATTTCTTTGCATTGCATTACTACCATCATTCCACAAAATATTATTCAGGTTGTTGGGTATTTCAATGCTTAAAGTATATCCCGCAATAAGTGTAGTATCGTTGGGTAAAAATTGATTGTAAGCCTGCTCGTAAATTACCTGAATACTATCCTTGTTGCTACAACCAAATTGATTAAGCACAAGCAAAGTTATGTTTGCGGTGGTATCAACCACAATTGTTTTATTGTTTGAACCATTGCTCCAAAAATATTGCAAGCTATCAGGCGCACTTAGCTGTAATTGCTGACCTAAACAAAGTGTGGTGTCTGAGCCAAGATTTAAGTTGGGTGAGGGCAGTAAATTTACAGTGATGCTATCGGTAACCGTGCCGCAATAATAAGTGTTGCTTAACCAATAGGTGCCCGGCTCGTTAACTTGAATTTGCTCGCTGTTGCTGCCGGTACTCCATACATAATTGCTAAGCAAACCATTGTTTTGAAGCGGACTTAAACTATAAGGAAACTGCTCTGCACAAATAGATTTGTTGGAACCCAAAAGATTTTGCACCAACAAAGTATCAAATATTTTTACTTCAATGGTATCGGTAACGGTTCCGCACCAGTTTGATGCAGTTACCCAATACTGTCCAGGTACATTCACTACAATCGTTCGACTTGTATCTCCGGTATTCCATAGATAACTATTATAACCCGCATAGGCTTTTAAGGTTTGTGGAAAACCATCGAAAGGACAAATTAAGGTGTCGGGTTTTTCTAAAGCCCGTAACTCGAACAAAGATACATCGTCTACCCAATAATAACACCAATCCCCCAAGCCTGGGCCGGGCGGATAAAAAGAAAAGGAAAGCAATGAATCTGGTAAAAAATTACCTATGGTTAAAACTCGTTCATCGCCATTTGCCACAAAACTTCCTTGTACCGGCATCCAGTTGGCCGTATCTATTAAATGGTTGGCCGTATCATTACTTATCTGTGGCTCATAGGGCATATTGGTAGGAGGAGCCCAAATAGGAGTATCCACACTAAAATAAACCCCCACATTATTACAAGCCCTCCTTGTTTTTTCCGGCATGGATAAATACATGGTAAAGCAATAAGTTCTCCCTGAGGTTAAGGTTTGCAATAGATGGGTGGTTACGTATTCCCTTTGAATACCCCCTGGACTAGGGGAATATGTTAGAAATCCTGCATAATCGTTTCCTGTTCTGGGATATTGAAAACCACCTCCGTTGTAAGGCACGCAGAAATTGCATGAATCAGCATAAAAACTTGTAAACGGGTCAGAACTTGCACCATTGGGGTCAATCCAGGGGTCCATAATAAATAATCTTGGGGGCAAACCTAAACTATCAGTCATATCAAAAGATGGATTTGGAACCAAATTATGCATGGGCTGGGCGCTTAACCTTAGTTCACCGAAAACGATGAAAAAAACAACAAGGGCAAAATAAATTTTGCCCTTGTTGTTTCTAGAAAAAATCATTGTTGAATGGTGATTTTTTCGGTGTAGGTTTTTCCGTTGGTGCATTGTAACTTTAAAAAATAAAGTCCGTTCGATAATTGCGAAACATCCAATGTCCTTTCTGTTGATGAAGAAATTTGTGACACCAGTTTACCTCTGGCATCATAAATTTCAGCTAATCTCAACACCGTGTTTTCCGGCAATTGAAAAGAAATGGTGGAGCTTGCAGGATTAGGATAAACCGAAAAGTGCATCCTGTTGGCATAATTGCTTGTGCTTGCTTTTTCCCAATTCAAATCCTCTTCTTCCCCGGGCGCAATATATTCAGCATAGGGAAGCGAATTCGCTAATCGGGCACCACTACCAACCCCAATTTTTTCGCAGTCGTTCACAAAACCATCAACCAAGCCTGTAATAGAGGTATACAACGCCCTGCACAAATAAACTCCCGGTCCGTGGGTGAGTGGGCACAATGCAGCCAAATTTTCTATGGCCGAAATTTCTGCCAATGAAGGAGTAGTATAGGCCGTATCCAATTGGTTGATTTCTTGGTTTAAGACCAACTCAAGGGCTTCTTTCCAAGATATTTCTTGTTGCAGTGTTGTAGAAATACCAACCATAGAAGAGGATAAATTTAGGAGATAAGCTTCATCTACTCCAAAGCTATCGGCAATGGCGATTTGAATATCCAATAATTGACCCATTGGAGCAAGCAGTAATGAATCGTACAAGGCTTGCAGGGGTGTTGACAGACCAACAGGGTTGTTTCTATACTCTTTTAAAAAAGTATAATTTAACCACCACGCTTTGGCCTCATCATCACCATTGCCTGCATTACTCCCCCCGGTAAAATGGTCCTCCAATTCATCAGGTCCAAAACTTAAATCGGTTGCATTCGGATTATTGCAGGTATAAGGGAAATTGGGGAAATCATTTTGGTTAACATCAACGAACAGAACATTACCCCACTGAGGGTTAATAAAGTCTGGGGCAAGAAAATTAGAAAAAGTTGGATTTGCAACATCTGTTGTTGCAAAAAATGGATTGGGCAAATAGGGTGTACCCGGCTGGTTTCTGGTCCTCAAAATAGAGAGCATGGGAATAGAAGCCCAAGCATTGGTATGCCAGTAGTTTCCATTGTGGCCCGGGTCAGGGGTAGAGTAATCGCCTGTCCAAATATTATCCGCAGCATAATCAACACCGTTTTCAACCAATTGGTTGCCTATCTGTCCATAGTTTAATACCAATCCCCAAAAGTTCCTACGCATATTATTGGCATACACTTTTGTTGGACCGCAATTTCCTTCAAAAAATAAACCTGAGCCTGTTTTGTACAAATAATTGCAATGAACCTCATCAAAAACAGAGTTAGAAATCCTGATACCATCCACCCATATGTTGTTTCTGTTTAC
>JBILVQ010000236.1:0-4781 GCA_044370375.1 Bacteroidia bacterium | reverse complement strand
GTATGTGAGAGCCGGTGCAATCTGAAACTTTTATCCCTGCTCCATAAACATAAGCACTTTGTGCCTCCGGAAAAATTTCATTGTGATATATCAAAACTCTCCTTTTATTTATCAACTGAATCCCTGTCCTCACGAACTTAATGACGTTATCTTCAATATTTACAGGGTAGGTTGATTGGGACGATTCCGCAATATAAATCCCAATGGCGCCTGAGGCAGCAGGATTGGTAAACTGATTGTTAATTTCATTTTCACGCACATCAACAACATTAAAGGGAGCGTTTTGAATTTGAATATAATAATCCATTGCATTATTCATTCTGTTCTTTTCCAAGTAATGCGTAACCCTTGTATAGTCCTTGTTGCCCAAATAAATAGCCGACTGATTAATATTATTAATATCATTGTTTAAAATGGAAACAGAAACATTGCTTAAGGTTCTTATTCCAACATTTGCATCATCAATATCATTTCCCCAGTATTGAGAACCTGCATTAGCGAATAGGTCGCCAATTTTTGCCTCATAAGTTAATGCTCCAAGAATTTGTGGGTCTATGGTATTGCCACTAATACAAATGGCCGTGCCCGATTTGCAAGCATTTCTTAATGGTTGATAATGAAGAGGCAAAACCACCGGAACAGATTGATTAATCTCTAGGAAGGTATTGTTGTAAACATTAATATTGCTGTAATGACTAACAATACCATAAGCCATTCCCTTAAAGCGATTATTGTCTGATTGATTGGTTCCATTCCCAATTTCGATTAAATCATTCACGATGGCATAAATGCCGCAATAACTCGATTCACCTAAATAAGGTGCTAATAACCCAATTCCCGGGGAAGTGTTGGTTGGTTCGCATGCAAAACTAGATTTCAAAACCCTTAAGCCATTGGAGGCCGAACAATTTTCATAGATAATATGATACAAGTTTTTATTTAATTCGGCTTCAAAAAGATTTACGACAGAACAAGAATTGGCATAAACACCAATGATTGCATCTTGCAAAATGGATTGACCATTGATCAATAGTGAACTTGTAGGATCTGTTATTACAATTCCTTCCCACATTTTATCGCAAGCCGCTTTGAATACTGTTGCGTTTTCAAGAGCAACAGTTACACCCGGTTCAATGCGCATGGAAGCACCTTCCATGAACTCAACAGTAACTCCTGAAAAAGTTATCGGTATATCCACAATAAAAATTCCGTCCACAATAAAATTAGTATAGGGTCCCTGATTGTTCATCCAGCTTTGATTAAAGATGCCTCCGGCTTGAATTATGTTGCTTGCAAAGTTGGTTCCGGTTAAATATAGTGAAAATTCTGTGTTTGGGTTACAACAGGGCTTTGTTGTAATTTCAGCAG
This sequence comes from Bacteroidia bacterium, assembly GCA_044370375.1. GTDB lineage: Bacteria > Bacteroidota > Bacteroidia > UBA4408 > UBA4408 > JBILVQ01. Next base: position 3,413 of record JBILVQ010000236.1, on the reverse strand, counting down.
GCAACAAACACGGAAAACCGGGAGCACTAACCGTGATGGTGCCTCCTACGCTTAAATCATTCCAGAAAACAGGTAACGAATTACCTGAATAGGAACTTGGATTGCCTCCGGTGATGGTCCATTCATAAACCACTCCGCTAATCGGGTTCTGAACTTCATAATAAAAAGGGTTTTTTCCACAAAGTTCAATTGGGCCATCAAGTTCAATGGTCTGAGGAGCGATAATTACTACATTTTGAACAATTGGTATTGGGCTTGCGCAAGGATATTGCCAGGCGGGTTGGGGTTCAGCGTAATAACTTGTGGTGCTTGTTGGAGCATTGATAGGCAATGGGTTTCCTGTACCGATGAAAGTATTGGAGGGTTGCTCAAACCAATCGAAAACAATCCCAGAAGGAGAATTCACGAGTAAATTTACCGTTCCTATGGTACCCTCGCAAATAGCTACATCCTGAGAAGAAAAGGTAATTTGATCGAGAATTGTATAAGTTTGCTGGATATCGAGAAAGCCACAAGCGTTAACAAGGTGCAAACTTACAGTATAAGTTCCGGTGGTATTCCAAGGCGCAACAAGTCCCAAATTCGGATTGTTAAGGGCCTGCATCAAAGGCAATGTTAAGGGCTGAGGTCCGTTAAAATCGTCCAAATCAATGGTAGAGTTGTTGTAATCAAAAGTATTGAGAGGATCGTTAGTAAAGAAAAATATGTCGGGATTTGTGCCTGAACAAAACGTAAAGGGGGCAGTAAATGAACCAGAAGGGGTCGTGTTAATAATCGCAACAGGACTATTTGTAATAATAGTAAGAAAACTTGATGGTAAAACGCCATAGATTAAAACACGGAAGTGAATAAAACCAGCAGAAACATTGAATAAAGCTGAATTAAAATTCTCTGTGAGGAAATTGTCCTGACCAGGAAGAATGGTATAATTTGTTCCTGGTACAAGCGGAGTAAAGTCTTGCCAAACACCTGAATTTGCTGTAAATTCAAATTGCCACTGAAAGGAAACATTTCCTAACCCTGCTGCTAAGGTAGCATCTGAGCATGTTTGGTCAAATTCTAAGGTAACAGGAACTGTTTGACTCAAACAAAAAGTTTGAGCGGTGACATAGTTTCCACCGGAACATGCGGAACTCTGAATTGGAACAAAACATGTTAGCAGGCCTAATAAAATTAGAAACGATTGAATATTGAAATTCCTATTTCTGACTTTTTCTTCGTGTGTATTAGTAACAATAAATTCCAAATTATTTGGGTAGTAAAAACGGAAATTGTATTTTTTTGCGCTAGAAATTTGTAAACGATGTTTAAATCTTAAAAAGGCAGCATGAATAAGAACAATAGTACTTTTATTACTTTTACTGAATTTTAATGTCTGTTGTCTGTTGTCTGTTGTCTGTTGTCTGTTGTCTGTTGTCTGTTGTCTGCTGTCTGCTGACTGCTGACTGGTTTCGGTTTGTAATTGTTTTCATAAGTAAATTATTTTTGGATAAATTTCTAATTTCTCAAAGAGTTTAAATCAGGTATCATCCCCTGACAGGATTTCGAAGTTTTTACTATTTCATTTAAACCATAGGCACTTTAATTGTTCTTTATAAAAACAAATGTAACAACTTTTTTGAACCCTCAAAAAACTTCTTCAAAGTTGCTTGTAAGATTTAACTAAAAAACATCTCAAAATAAGAAAAAAAGCGGTGGTTAATGCTAAAAATCCGAAAAAAATTGGGTCGCCATGCGCTTCAACTTGCTGTTTTTCTTAAAGCCTGCTTAAATTAACATTAAACTTAAAAACCACATATATTTGTCCAAAAAAACAGAAGTTATTTGCACTTTAGGTTGTGTTAACACCAATTTAATCAAAGTGTCAAGAAAAGCTTCGGCTTCACCTGCCAACACCGCGAATGATTCAAAATCAAATCCCCCAACTCATTTCCAAACATCTTGGCATTGGATTTTCCTTTGTCCAAAAAACCCTTCAACTCTTGGCAGAAGGTGGAACTACACCCTTTATTGCCCGCTACCGAAAAGAAATGACCGGCTCGCTGGATGAAGTTCAAATTGAGCAAATCAAAAACCTACAAGCAAAATATACAGAAATCGAAAAAAGAAAAGTTGGTATTGAAGCCAGCATCAAAGAACAAGGCAAATGGACGCAAGAACTTGAACAAGCCATCACCCACTGTTGGGACTTGGCGCTTCTCGAGGATATTTATTTGCCCTACAAACCGAAAAGAAAAACCAAAGCAAGCATCGCCCGCGAGAAAGGACTGGAACCTCTTGCCCTATGGCTCATGCAAGAAAATGAAGGAGATGTGATGCAACATGCCCAGTCTTTTGTCAACCCCGCTGTTGCAGATGCCGATGATGCTTTGCAAGGCGCCCGCGACATTGTGGCCGAATTAATCAACGAGGATGCCGAGGTCCGAAATTTAATGCGCCTACAGTTTCAGCAAAAAGCCATCGTTCATTCAAAAGTTGTTAAAGGAAAAGAAGAGGCCGGCAGCAAATACAAAGACTATTTCGATTTCTCAGAGCCCTGGCAAAAATGCCCCTCCCATAGGGTCCTGGCAGTGTTCAGAGCAGAACAGGAAGATATTCTTCGCCTGTATATGCAACCCGATGAGGAAGAAGCTATTCATGTGCTGCAACAAAAAATTATCAAAAGAAAAAATCGCAGCAGTCAGCAGTTAGACCTCGCCCTCAAAGATGCCTATAAAAGATTACTGTCCCCTTCCCTTGAAACAGAATTCCGACACAATGTAAAGGCAAAAGCTGATGAAGAAGCCATCCTCGTTTTTACTGAAAATTTAAAACAGTTGTTGCTATCTGCGCCCTTAGGCAGCAAAAGGATGTTGGCCATCGACCCCGGTTTTCGTTCAGGCTGTAAGGTGGTATGCCTGAATGAGGAAGGACGATTGCTATACGATACGGTTATCTATCCTCACGAACCACAACGCGAATCAGCTGCTGCTAAAAAAACCCTCCTGCAATTGGTTCAGGATTATCGGGTGCAAGCAATCGCTATTGGCAATGGAACTGCAGGACGCGAAACCGAAGAGTTCATTGAAGAAATTTCATTTCCACAGGCCATCGAAGTTTACATGGTAAATGAAAATGGTGCATCCATTTATTCCGCCTCAGAGCTTGCCCGCGAAGAGTTTCCCGACAAAGACCTTACAGTAAGAGGTGCTGTTTCCATTGGCAGAAGGTTGGCCGATCCCTTGGCCGAATTGGTGAAAATTGATGCCAAGTCGATTGGGGTTGGACAATACCAGCACGATGTAGATCAAAACAAACTCAAACAAAGTTTAGATGCCGTTGTTGAGCGTTGTGTAAATCAAGTAGGAGTAAATCTAAACACGGCAAGCAAAAGTCTGCTTACCTATGTTGCCGGATTGAACGAACACACAGCA
>JBILVQ010000279.1:0-4043 GCA_044370375.1 Bacteroidia bacterium | reverse complement strand
AAATCAGGAATAGCTCCTATTTCATCTTCATATACTGCCTTAGCAATAGCTCTATTGATAAATGCTGCGACATAATTGGGGTCAAGTTTAATAGCCAAAGTATAATAGGCAATTGCTTCACTATAGTTACCTGATTTGTATTTTGATAATCCTCTTTCAAAATACTCCACTGCTGTTTGGCCTTTCACAATTGAAGCAATAAATAACGCACAAAATAAAATAAGAATCTTTTTCATAATAGAGAGTCTGGTCTAATGGCATTTATTTTAACTGGTAAATTTATTGAAATTATTTATAGTTACGAAAGTGGAAATCAAAGTATACTTTATGGTCGGTTTTGGGAATTTTGTTAACTTGCCTAAAATTTGAAATATGTTAAACAATCATTTTGCCGAACAAAGTGTTACTGTAAACTTTTCTTCATTGCAGGTTAAAAATGCAATAAAAGAAATACTTGCAAAAAAGACAACCAAGTACCCATCAAAACAGGATAACCTGAATGATGTTATGGGAACATATCAATTTTTTGAGTTAGGAATTAATTCCCTTCAAATTAACATAAATCTGAAAGAAATTGAACCTGAAAAGACGCAAATTAATTTTCGTGTTGTTCCTGATAGCACTTCAAGGGCGGACTCTTCGACTTGCGCCAATTCAATAACCAATTTCCAAAAATTACTTACAGGTGTGTTAACTGGTGCTGGAATTCCTGAATCTAAAGGGTGTTTAGGAATTGTAATTTTCTTTGCATTCGTGTCAATTTCTTATTTTTTCTAACAAATAATCAAATAAATTCGTTTTATGACAATCAACAAATTTTTGGGTCAATGGAAAGGGGTTGACCCTGATGGAAAAGAAATTCAGCTTTTTTTAAGTCAATCTTCACCCAGTAACGCAATTGCGGTAAAACTAATAATTGACAATTCGATTATTTATGAAGGATTTTCTAACTTAACTGGATATGAAAACCCTGCCAAATTTTTCTATTTAAACCATCATTTGGATAAACGCCCATTTATTATTTCCGAGGTTGCCCAACCCCAAAGGATTGCGCTTAGTGAGGTGCTTTCGGGTGTTGTTGTTGGCCAAAAGATTTGGCAAACAATTTTATCCTCAAAATAAAGTTGGTTTAATGGATTTTCGTTCTATGGGCATCTAAGCAATCAATAACTCAATTAATTTACCCGCAACCCTTCTGTTTCGTCTACCACGATGAGCTTTAACTTTCGCCCTGACTGGTTGACCAATTTGATAAGTGCTTCTTTACCCTAACGCTATAGACTGTTGGTCTTCATCTGTTGGTTGAAGGTTGCTTGTTGGATGCAATTTTGCAAAACGATTTTGCAAAAGATTTTTGTAGGCAAGTTTCATTTCGTCATTTAAAAAACTGATATCAACAAACGCTAACCAACTTGACTTGGCCCTTTCCATTTTATTGAAAATATTTTCTTGTTGTTTCGCATCTAGTCCTAGTGTGGTAAATGCGCTAATAAAATCATTGCGGTTAATTTTTTTCTTTTTGCCATTGAGTGTTAGGGCGAGCTCTTCTTCATCGGCAGGGTTTACCAAAGCGGTTGCCAGCAAGTCGTAGGCCGGAGAAAGCACTGGTCCGGTTGCGGGTTGATGAAGCAACGAAAAGTTTTTTAGGTGCATATCAGCATTGCCGGTCAAAAATGAAAACAATACCAATTCGAAAAAATTGACAACATCCAAACCCGGGGTAGACGAGAATTTTAAAAGGGCCTTTGCCACTTGTTCATAAGATCCTCGGTACTTGTCTTCGGTCCGTTTATCTGTAAGCTGACACATGTCTTCCATGTGGAGTTTTTCTTTCTTTACCCTATCAATTCGTTTTGTGATGTAAGCGAGATTTCCTGATACTAATCTAATAAGGCTATGTGGTACCACTTTTATCTTCGCCATGCTTGCCAAATGCATGGTCAGGTCTTCCACTTCGGGTAAATGTGGGTAGTACTGTGATGGGGGCTTTAAAATAAATCCACCCCACATGCCTGTGATGGTGAATCGCTTGACAAGATTTGGTTTTTCTGCGGATGCCAAATGAAGCGATAATTTTGGTTGCACACCGGTAACCGTAGTTTGAGACTGGATGACTTGATATGCAAGCTCATTCATATTATTTTCAGAATATGGTAATTCGGGAGGATGGGGGACTCCAAATATCTTTTTACTACACGCTCCATGAAAGTCAATTTCATTTTCAAGTAGAAGTTGATAGCAGAACAAACATCTTTTATTCATAGCTCATTTTCATTTAATGGATGAACACTAACTGCCCCAATGCAGTCTTTGCAACATGCCAGGAGCAAGCCCATTCGGTCTCTGGGGTTCAGTTTCCAATTCCTTTCAGCAATGTCAAGTAGCCATCCTTCAGGAATTAATCCATCAAAGAAGGAGAATAATACATTGCTATTAAATTCTTTTTCCTGAAGAGGAAGCGTTGCGCTGATTGGTTGAGCGTCCTTCATTTTTAGGTAAGTGGGTGCGTATTGAAAATGGTAACCATTTTCATCCTCAATCAGCCAGCCAGCCAGATCATTGTGCATTAATATTTTGGCGCGTCTCATTTTAATTGCTATTCGTTGGTTTCTGCTTGTTCAGTTTTTACAGGGCTCATTTCATATCCGAATAGTTTTAAAACTTGGTTTACTTTGTCAAGCCTTAACGTTTCCTTGCCTTGTTCAAGCTCTCTTATAAAGCGCAGACCGACACCTGACTTTTCAGCAAGTTCTGGTTGTGTAAGTCCCGATAAGCTTCTTTTTTGCTTTACAAATAATGAAGTTTTCATAGTATTATACCTTTTCGGGTGTAAATTTAGTGAATTTATTCGAATTATACCTCTTAGGGTATAAAAAAGTGATTTAAGTTAATTTTATACCCTTTGGGGTACATCGTTGGAGAAAAAATGGCAGCTTCTAGGGTGCCGGGTTCAATAGGTTTAGACGGATTGACCCAATGGATAAATAATCCTAATGGCTAAAGATATGATTCGGTTATAGCCTAGTTTGCTTTTTTACGAATATTACCAATGAAGTTTTCCTGTTCAAGCGAGCTAGCTGCTGTAAGCAAAAATATTGTTGCTCCTTTAGGTTTGTATTCTCTCACAAAAATGGCTTTCGTTCTTCTTAATGTTGAACTATCCAATATTGGTGAAGTAGCTATTGTGACGGGATAATTTTATATTAATTCCTAAGATTTTTTGTGTTTTGCTTTTTGTTTAGGATGGCTCTTTCCATGCTGGGCTTCAATGTTTTTTTTCTTTAGGGCTTGGCCGAGCGCTTCATGGTCTTGCTGCTCCGCATCATTATTTGGGTGCCAACCCGGAAGCATGCTTTTAATAAGGGCATCCAACAATCCATCAATCGGCAAAAAAACAAAACGTAAAGCTTTAACTTGTGGAATACAACTATTTTGTGAAGTTATTCCTTGACTTTATTTCTAATGTCCCTTGGGTAAATCAACGGTATGGCGTTGCTATTCGCGTTAGGGATAGTAGCGGATAGCTTGCGCCAAACGGGATGCTTGTGAAAGAATGAATTTGCATCTTACCCGAGGCGGGAATGAATTCTGTTGGCGCAACTATGAGCGGATAGCCCGGTGCCGGCGACTTTTGGATGAGGCCGGTTGTAGCATTTTTTTGAGATGGCCTTTTTTATGGCAGGTCCCGCCGGCAAACGCCCAAATAATATTAATTTTTCGGACCTATTTGCCAAAGCAGAAAGTAACTAATTGCTTAAGTCTATTTGTTTTCGGGCATTTTGAAGGAATTGAAATTCTTAAGGTACAAATAAGGTACAAGGATTAATATTTGAATGAAGTTTTGCTAAATAATTGTTCAATTAAATTTTTATTGGCAATTTTTCGAAATTAATCCATAAGCCTCCACATCACCAAGTTCTCCACCTTTTGATAAATCAAGACAGCCACTGTCTTTTTGTCCCAATTTAATTTTCGTCAAACCTCTAATTTTGTATGCCTCAGCGTTTTTTGGGTCAAGTTCAATGGCCTTATTACAATCAGCT
>JBILVQ010000278.1:0-4068 GCA_044370375.1 Bacteroidia bacterium | reverse complement strand
GCAACCAGAAACTACTGCCGCCCTCCACCTGCATATTGCCAAACAAGGCTGCTGTTGTATGGTAAGCTGCATAGGCGGTAACCTCGTTGCTTAATCCGCGTGAGTAGGCCAATGAAGTATAAGGAATGGGCATCCACAAGCCCGCAAATTGAATAATGGGTCCGCCAAAAGAACCACTCAGCTGTTGTTCATTTTTTTTCAAGGGCTTAACATTCCTGGTGGGCGCACAGGAGTACATCAGCGAAATACACAACAAAAAAAACAATGTCCTAACCATGAAGCGATGCATGTTTTTGTTCCTGAAAAATTTCCTTCAACATCTCGAATACCTTTTGATCGATGGGAAACGTAAAATCTTCTCTGCTGCCCTGCGAAATATCCAGCCAGCGAAAACTTTGCTGCGATTGCTCTTTATCAAAATCAAAGGGCACTTCGCTGATGCTAAAGGCAGGAGTTTCTGCAGGCTCGAAAAAATAATACACGCTGATTAATTGCTGCGAGGCACTAAAGGCACTGGCAATATAAAAATCGGTTGTATAAAAATGACCTTTGATTTGTATGGGTAAATTCATTTCCTCCATACATTCTCTGATAAGGGCATCGGGCAAACTTTCACCCATTTCGTGCCCTCCACCCGGGAACTTGGTCATATAAATACCCTTCATGTATTCATCCGAAACAAGCACCTTTCCGGCCTGTTGCCAAATGCCATACACACGGATATTGTATTGCGTCATGCTTTAAACAGTAAGCTTTTTGAAACGAATACGATGCGGTTGAGCATCACCCATTCTCTTCTTTTTGTTCTCTTCGTACTCTGTATATCCTCCTTCAAAAAACTGAACATGTGAGTTTCCTTCAAAGGCGAGAATATGGGTGCAAATTCTATCCAAAAACCAACGGTCGTGAGAGATAATTACCGCACATCCTGCAAAGTTTTCCAAACCTTCTTCCAAGGCACGCAGTGTGTTCACATCAATATCGTTGGTAGGCTCATCCAGCAACAATACGTTACCTTCTGATTTAAGGGCAATGGCCAGGTGCAAACGATTTCGCTCTCCACCCGATATCACCGCACATTTTTTTCCTTGATCGGCACCATTGAAATTAAAGCGCGATACATAAGCGCGGGCATTGATTAATTTACCACCCATTTCAATATTTTCAGCACCACCCGAAATTACTTCGTACACTGTTTTCTCCGGATCAATGTCTTTATGCGATTGGTCAACATAAGAAATCTTTACCGTAGGTCCTACCTTAAACTCACCGCCATCGGGATTTTCAAGTCCCATGATCATTCTGAACAAGGTAGTTTTACCGGCACCGTTGGGACCAATAATGCCAACAATTCCGGCAGGAGGTAATTTGAAATTCAAATCTTCAAACAATAATTTATCGCCAAAAGATTTGGCAACCCCCACCGATTCAATCACTTCATTCCCTAAACGCGGACCGTTAGGAATAAAAATTTCAAGCTTTTCTTCTTTCTGTTTAACATCTTCGGAGAGCATTTTGTCATAGGCACTCAAACGGGCTTTCTGCTTGGCTTGACGACCTTTAGGGCCCATGCGAACCCATTCCAACTCACGCTCAAGTGTTTTTCTTCGCTTGCTTTCCTGCTTCTCTTCCTGCTCTAATCGTTTCGATTTCTGATCGAGCCAGGCCGTATAATTTCCCTTCCATGGAATACCTTCACCGCGATCCAATTCAAGAATCCAACCTGCTACATTATCCAAGAAGTAACGGTCGTGCGTAATGGCAATAACGGTACCTGCATAAGATTGTAAAAACTGCTCCAACCAATCAATCGACTCAGCATCCAAATGGTTGGTAGGCTCATCCAACAAGAGAATATCCGGTTTCTTCAATAGCAATCGGCACAAAGCAACCCTTCTGCGCTCACCTCCCGACAATACCTTAATGGGTGTATCTCCATCCGGACAGCGCAAAGCATCCATGGCGCGCTCCAGCAGGTTATCAATTTCCCAACCGTTCACGGCATCAATCTTATCTTGCACCACCGCTTGGCGGTTCATTAATTTTTCCATTTGCTCCGGATTTTCATAAACCTCCGGTTCACCAAACTTCAAATTGATATCTTCAAATTCTTTCAACAAGGCCGCAACCTCCGAAACCCCTTCCATCACCACTTCCTTTACGGTTTTGCTTTCATCTAGAAAAGGCTCCTGCTCCAGGTAACCAATGGTATATCCGGGTGAAAAAACAACCTCTCCCTGATAGGATTTATCCTCACCGGCAATAATTCTCATAAGGGTAGATTTACCACTACCATTCAAACCGATGATGCCAATTTTTGCTCCGTAAAAAAAAGAAAGATAAATATCCTTCAAAATCGTTTTTCCGGTGCTGAGCGTTTTGCTCACTTTCACCATCGAAAAAATAATTTTATGATCTTCTGCCATGCGCTTGTTTATTTTTTTGCAAAAGTACTAAAATAAAGGAAAAATCTGGTTTTTTTGAGTGGCCAATAACCGCTATTTAGCCTCACCAAAAAACGGTGTCGATAAAAAATTAATGAGCCGCATCCAAGGGAATTTATACTTCCACTTTATAGCCTCCCTTCTCATCTGCATAGGCAATGCTACCACCTACCTGTTCGCTGAGGCCTTCGAGGATATCGTATCCGCTGCCCCTCACCATGGCGGTTTTACCTAAGCCCGGTCCATTGTCGCTGATTAACAATTGCAGCCCCTCCGTATTCTCGTTCAACAACACCTCAAGCCTTCCGCTGCGTTCAACCGAAAATGCGTGCTTGTAGGCATTGGTCACAATTTCATTCACCATCAATCCAAGCGGAACCGCAATTTTGTAATCCACCTCTCGATCACACAAGTTAAACTGAATACTGGTTTTGTTCTTTAAATGCGGGAATGTGTCACCCACGCGGTTCACGATACTTCTGATATGGCTATCCACAGGAACAGTGCCTCTTGCAGCAGAACCCGAATACAACAAATCATGAATCTCAGAAAAAGAATAAACCCTGCTCAAACATTCCTCAAAAAGCTTTTGATGAAATTCATCTTTGGCCATGTTTTGATTTAAACGCAGCAGCGAGGCAAGAATGGAAAAATTATTCTTCATTCGGTGCTTCAGCTCATTTAACAAAAGAATATTATCGGCCAATGATTGTTTTAATTCTTCCTCCACTGATTTCCGTTCATAGGTCTCAAGGGCAAGCGATATACTCTGTGCGATGGCATAACCAAATTTTTGCTCAACAATATCCCAATGTTTAACAGGACCTGTATTCTCGAAACAAACCACCCCAACCATCCGTCCTTCAATACGAACAGGAATATCCAACATGGAAGAAATGCCATAGGTTGGAAAGTATTTTTTAGTGAATTCCATGGTTCTTTCATCTTGCATGGCATCATTCACCGCAATCAATTGCTCGGTTTGCAACAATTCAAAATAATGAGGATAATCCTTTTCCAACAAGGCAGTATCGGTTGGTTCAGCCACCTGTCCTTCATGCACATGACCCATACACCGAATTTGAGTAAATGCACTATCAATCAGCCATGCATTCACCCTGGCCACACCCATGCCCTTGGCCGCACCCAATAATATTTCGTTGAGGGCCCCTGAAAAATCTCCCGATCTAATTTTTCCCGATTTGCACAACTCATCAATCCAATGCACTTTTTGATGCAAGTGTTTTCTGAAAGAAATTTTCTTGGAAATATCGGTGATAAAAACAACAAAAGCATTGCTTGCTTCTTCCCTCACCAACTCCACCCTGATGCGACACCACCTTGATTTTCCACCCATCGGTTGCAGATAAAATTCTTCTTCCACCCTTTTGGCATGGCCCTCGCCGGAGAAAAGTTGCGCAGGAAACCTGAAAAACAATTCAGAGAGCGTAGTCGGTGGCAAAGAATCTGGTGAAGCTAAAAAAAGTTGTCTGAATCTCTTGTTGAAAAAAGACACCTTCAGGTTAGCATCCATTAGCATAATCGCATCTCTCGAGTGGTCTAGAATTTGTAAGGATAAAGAAGAAGCAATAGTTGACATAACGATACAATATTTAATAGTATG
>JBILVQ010000277.1:0-4084 GCA_044370375.1 Bacteroidia bacterium | reverse complement strand
ATCATCAACCAACTCTACTCATTAATAATAACTGTGGCAGAAATGTTTGGATAGGAAATGAAAATTCTGGCGATTTAATTGCGCGTCATCGTTTATGTGTTGGCCACACAGATTTAGAACAAGACCCGCTAACCATTTTTCAAGTTCATGGTAAAACCTGGTTATATGGTAATGTGCACATTGGTAGTGCCGAATTCGAGAGCACAACCAAATTAGCCGTACACGGAAAAATTTTTGCAAGGGAGGTAATTGTTACTGATTCTCCGCTCATTTGGCCCGATTATGTTTTTGATGAAAACTACAAATTAACACCATTAGACCAACTTTCGGATTATTTAAAGCAGCATAAACATTTACCCGAAATACCGGCTACAGCCGAAGTAGCAGAAAATGGAATTAGTGTAGGAGAAATAACCCCGCTTTTATTAAAAAAAATTGAGGAATTAACATTGCATGTTATTCAGCAGCAGAAAGAGATTGAGTTATTGAAAAAGTCATTAAACGAATTAAAAAAGTAACCATCATGAAAAACTTAATTTTAATTCTTTTGTCGTTTTCTTTCCTTGGTTTTTTAACGGGCTGTCAAAAAGCCAGAAACAAGTATTTTGACACCAAAATAAGTGGTAAAGTATTTGATTTTTACACAAGAAAACCGCTGGCAAATGCCACCGTGGTTTTCGGTAAAATACAGGAAAGCGATTTTTACCACGCTTATGACTCTGCAACAACGGATGAGCAAGGTTACTATGAAATTAAAAGCGAAGAAAAATACCTTGAAGAGGGTTGGAATTCCGTCTATATTGTAAGTGCAAAAAAAGAGGGATACGAAATTACCTTTGCCGATAAAGCTTTTGATGAGTTTGATGGTTTCTATAAAAAGGTGGAAGGCTCAAGGAATAATAAAAATGTAAATTTGTATTTGAGGAAAGAAATTACTTTTAATGTCAAGGCGATTGACCAATTCCCATATCTAGATTACAATAGTAATGAATTGGTTTATATTGGCCTCTGGCAAAAAATCGGAAACCTAGGATATGGCTTTTGGTATCCTCCTTATCATCCAACCTTAAATAAATACCAAGATTACAAAAACGAAAGAAATGATTTTGACACGACTGGCATAAAAAAATTTGTAGTTCCGTTCTCCTATTATTTTATAAGGGTATTTACTCGTGATCCATCTACATCCACTGATCTTCCATTAAACATCCTGAATACTGCAACAATCGACCCCAATTCCGTTCCAGATACATTAAAAATTAATTTCTGAAGAAATGAAATTAAAATTAATTTCCCGTGCTACATTCAAAGCTATTCTTTTGATTAATGGATTAGCATACTCCCAACCAACCATTCCGTGTGCAGGAGAAGATTATGCCTCCTTAGAAAAAAACAAAGAATACTATGAACTCCTATTTGCAGAATCTTTTTTTCTAGATGATAATTGGCTTCCGAATCTCAACCTTGAATATGAGGCTTTTTCATGGAATTTCCAAGGAAACACATATAAACTGCCTTCTGCACCCACCACCATAACAGCGGCCATGTGCCAATCTGCCTTCGGCAGCCTCGAAAACGGTGCCCGTCTCATTGAATCTTTGTTGGTGATGTATGAAACAACGCATGACAAAGCTTATCTTCATTGGGCTATGGACCTATCCGTACATTGGATTTCTATGAGGGGGATAGGGCCAAATTCACCTTCCTCCTTTGCCTGGAATAATGGATCATCAGATTTAGGCCCAGGTGAGGGAACTTATTCTCCACATAACCCAAGTTTAATTATTTGGGCTATGGCGCACTTATGCCATGTTATTTTAATTGAAGAGCAAAGCACTTTATGTACTCAAAATTTCAATCGTCTATTATTAGAAAAATATGGGAATGCCTTAGCAACATTGCCACAGGACACCTACGGATACTATGCCGATTGGCTGGTACATCGCTTGGTGGAAAGCATGGATTTTTTAATCTCGAATTTCTGGCTGGGGTCCACTATTGGTTTTCGTGATGAAGATGGAGGCCCGGGAGCCATTAATCAACAATCTTCTTTTGGCGCTGCTTTGTTTTATTTAGGTCATTTAAGTAATACCACCCCATGTTTTGGCAATTCTACCACTTATTCAGGTTTGCAAAGTTACCTAGATAAAGCGGCTAACATTGCTACACTTTTTACGGAGCCCTTTTTGGTTTGTGATTTTATTCTTGGAGGTTCAGCGATAACATGCCTCCCATATACCTGTGAAAGTCAAACACCATTTGTTTATAGACTTGCAACAGACAGCTATTGGTGGTATGTGGATGGATATGCAATTCCTAGAGAATCATGCTTGACCATAGATGTAGTGGACCGGGAAGAATGGGAAAATTTTTCTTTTAATCCATCCCAAGATGGTGTTAGGTTTTTTGAGGACATCAGTCATGGCGTAAGAACGATGTATTTTCCCCTGGTTTGTGAAAAAAACAATTTCTCCACGCAAGGTTATCACTTTTTCGACCCAAGTGACATGGAGAAATTTGCAAATACTTTCAAAAATGTTATTTGGAATCCCAACCAGAACAAATGTTACCCTAATGTTAGGGGTGTAGGCTATGAGCATTTCACGAAATCCACTGCTGGTTGCGAAACTTCCTTTTGTCAAATTGGGGATCCTGTGCTTGCATGGGATGCTATTGCTTGGGCCTCCCTCCATCGCTACGATAACACTTCTAATCATTCTTTGTATAACAGCACAAAACAAATTCTTGGACAACAATTACAGATTGCCGGTCCGGGAAGTTGGATTAATGGGGGCAGAGTTCATGGTCTTTCCCACGTTACCAATGCGCAATGGGCTTATGATTGTGTAGATGTTACCATATACAACCGCAAACTAAACTACAATCAAGATTTATTTGCTCCGCATGACCTAACCATTCATCCTACTGCAGAAGATTGTTACCATCAATTGGGGATGAATTCTTTTGCAGCACCCATTATTCAATCTGATAATTTTACCGTTGAACCTAATGTAACCGCTAACATTTCTGCCGGTAACAAAATTGTCATTAAAGGTGAAGTACATTTCAAGGCCGGCTCAGAGGTAAGGCTATTCATTGACCCTGCACTCAACAATTGTTTTTCTGGAGGAAGATATGCAAATTCAACAGTTGCAGAAAGCAATCAAACAAGTATTTTATCCATGAACCAACAGCGCATACTGGAGGAACAGAATAACCTTAGTGCTTCCATAAGTCCATCAACAGACACTTCGCCAACATTAAAATTCGATGTGCAATTTAGTCCTAACCCTGTTGAAGAAATTTGCACATTGACTCTTTCTTTACCGCAAGCCTCAAACATTATCATTCAATTATTCGATATAAATGGCCGGCTCATTAAAACAGAGTCTTCCAAGCAGTTGAAAGGGCAAAGCAATTATCCTTTAAACTTTTCTGAATTAAACAGCGGACTTTACCTGTTAAAAGTTATTACTGAGGATGGAGAAAAAGCTTTTAAGGTGAGTAAAACTTAGGAAATACCCGCTAACGTTAGTAATTATATCGGTTTTAATAAATAAAAAAAGAAGAAATCTACGATGGAATTTCCTATATCAACCAATACACCTACGATGCCTATGGTCGGGAACTCACCCACCATTACCCCGGCAACCTTGAAATAAAAAATAATTTTGATAGTAAAGGATTTTTAGTTAAAATTGAACATGCAAACAGCGGACAAATGCTCTGGGAATTGGATGAAATAAATAGTGCAGGTTTATTAAACAAATTTCACTCCTACCGCAAATCATACCAATCACGCTTCCTTGATAATTTCAAATCCTGCAATATGCTGGCCTTTACATTGATGTCGAGCGAATAACTTTTCCTAAACCCAAAAGGAATGAAATTAAATCGCATCTCCCAACAATGTAAATCGCGGTAAATATTCATGGAGGTATAGGTAAATTGCTTCATCTTTAAATCATATCCCGAATTAAATCCTACCTTCCATTTATCCGTAACATTGATGTCGCCCGTAAAACTTAAGGCCTGCGTAATGGTGGTTTCAAAAGCAGGTTTAGAATAAATAAAATTATAACTT
>JBILVQ010000063.1:0-14326 GCA_044370375.1 Bacteroidia bacterium | reverse complement strand
AATCTGTTTCCTCTTCTGTTAACGAGGAAAGTCCCAGAGGATTCATTAAAATATTTTCGTCTTGTTTCATGCTTTTTCCTTCCATTAAGTGTCAATTTATCATGCAAAGCCGACAGAATGACACAAAAAATAACTTAAAAAATTTCGGGATGGACCAATCCTTTATTTAAACCCTGCAAATCAGCAATTTAATTTTTCAATCAATCGTTCCCCACCCTATGGGCCAATTCCCGTGCCATTAAAGTGTATTTTGGTTCATAGAAAGATAACGAAGAAGTTTTTCATCCTCTTCACTGAAAACAACCCCACGTCTGGAATACATCGCTTTGGCCGTTTCAAGTGCTTTTTCAATTTCATAGGAAGGACTATTTTCTTTTCCTCCCCAGGAGAATGAAGGAATAAATTTAGGAGGGAAGCCTCCGTCAAAAATATTGGCGCAAACTCCGGTCACAGTGCCTGTATTAAACATGGTGTTGATTCCTGCTTTGCTATGATCTCCCATCATTAAACCGCAAAAGGTTAGTCCGGTATCCTCCATTTTTTTTCGGGCCATACTCCAAATTTTTACCAATCCATAATTATTTTTCAGATTGGAATTATTGGTATCAGCGCCTAAATTGCACCATTCACCAATAATGGAATTACCTAAGAATCCATCATGCCCTTTATTACTGTAACCCAAAATCACTGAATTACTTACCTCACCTCCAACTTTGGCCTGTGGTCCTAGCGTAGTTGGTCCGTAAATTTTGGCGCCCATTTTCAGCGTTGCATGTTCGCCCATGGCCAAGGCTCCGCGTACCATGCAACCCTCCATAATTTCTGCATGAGCTGCTAAATATACCGGTCCGGTGGTGGTGTTTATAATACTCATTTCGGCCACCGCTCCCTCTTCAAAAAAAATATCTTCACCAATAATTCTATTCGAAGATGAAATTTTGGCTGATTTTCTCCCATGGGTGAGTGCCTGAAAGTCTTGTTTAATCCATTCAGCATTTCGGGTAAATAATTCCCAAACTTTGGAAATAAAGCTCAGTTCACCAGGAGCATTAAACACCTGAAAGTTAGCTGTAGGGTTTCCGCCCTTTTGGGCATCCATGGCCCCAAAAAGTGCAACGGGAACCCCATCTTGCTGAATCAATTGGCCTTCAATCAGTTGTAAAATGGCCTGAACCAGTGGTTCTGTTGGTAAATAACGCGCATTGATCCATACAAAAGGACGTTCGGGAGGTACATTTCCGGCAAATTTGGCCGCCAACCAAGGTGCGGTTACACAATAAGCTCTTCCTTGTAGGGCTTTTTCCCATTTTTCTCGAATGGTCATCATTCCAAGCCTGAGTTCTGAAACCGGTCGGGTGAGTGTAAATGGGTAAAAATCACTCCGCAATTGATCGTCAAATAAAATAAAGTCCATGGCAATAATTGGTTCAAGTTTAAACAAAAAAACCTTCCCAATATTGGAAAGGTTCTTTAGAAGAATTAACTAATGGATTAATTGTTACTTCCTTCAGTTTTTTTTGTATACCTGTTTCTGAACTTATCAACCCTACCCGCAGTATCTACCAACTTCATTTTACCGGTGTAATATGGATGTGAGGTATGAGAAATCTCTAATTTCACAACCGGATACTCTTTGCCATCTTCCCAAACAATCGTTTCTTTTGTTTCAGCAGTTGAACGGCAAATAAAGGCGTAATCATTGGATAAATCCTTAAAAACAACCAATCGGTAATTTTCTGGGTGAATATTCTTTTTCATTTTTTCTGAATTGGGACGGCAAAGTTAAGAATTTCATTCTATTTGTCATCTTTGTACCGAAAAAATATTTCAGGCTCTTACAATTTTAACCGCCAACATTCGTTTTTTTCAAGCAATGGACCTAAAAAAGATAGATTTTACGCAAATTTTGGTGCTTTGGGCCTGTTTGGCAATAGGTTTTTTCTCCTGCAAGAAAGATCCTGCTCTGCTAAAAGATCGGAATGCCAATCTAAAATTTTCTAACGACACGGTTCTATTCGATACGGTTTTTACCCGCGTTGGGTCTGTTACCAAACAATTGAAGGTTTACAACCCTTTTAAACAAAAGGTATTGATTTCCAACATCTTCCTAGCCGGAGGAAATAATTCTCAGTTTCGATTAAATATTGATGGGGTGCCCGGAAACTTTGCCTCGGATGTTGAAATAATGCCCAACGACAGTTTATTCATTTTTGTAGAGGTCACTGTCAATCCAAACAATACCAACGCCCCGCTGGTGGTAAGCGATTCTATTATGTTTGATTGGAATGGAAAAACCCAACACGTTGAACTGGTTGCCTGGGGGCAGGATGCGCATTATATCCTCGCCAACCGCTATATCCCCGGATTCCCTGCCTTCAGAATCATTGCCGGACAAGATACTTCTGTTAGATGGACCAACGATAAACCTTATGTGGTTTACGGTTATGCAGTGGTAGACTCTGCCGCCTGCCTGGTTGTTGACCCGGGAGTAAGAATTCACTTTCACAAAAATTCAGGCATGTGGATTTACCGTTATGGATGTATTCAGGTAAACGGAACCAAAGAACAACCCGTAACCTTTCAAGGAGACCGCCTGGATAATGATTACAGATATATTGCCGGTCAATGGGACAGAATCTGGATCAATGAAGGAGCTAAAAGTTCCTTTAATTATGCCATCATAAAAAATGGTTTTGTTGGAATTCAGGCCGAAACAATTGTAGGCATTGAACCTGCCGACCAAACAGAATTGGTGTTAAACAATACCCAAATCTCTTCTATGTCCGGTTTCGGAATACTCAGCATTTTCTATAAAATTCGATCCGCAAATACCATTATCACCGAATGCCAGGAGCAAACACTTGCCATCTTATTAGGAGGCAGCTATAGCTTCAGGCATTGCACCTTTGCCAATTATTGGAACGGAACCAATCGAAAATCTCCTTCCCTAATTATCAACAATTACAACGACCAGCAAACGCTAAGCCTCGATAGTGCCTATTTTGGTAATTGCATCATCACCGGAAATTACACCAATGAAATTTCATTGGACCTGAAATCTGGCAGCAGTCCGAATTATTGGTTCGACCATTGTTTGGTGAAAGTTGATAATACCGTGAATACAGACGATCCTGCAAGGTTTATTAATATCGTCAAAAACCCAGCAGATGTTATGATTGACGGTGTTCCAAAAAACCCCTTATTCAAGGATGTATCACTAAATAATTATCACCTCATAACTGCTTCCGCTGCCTCCAACAAAGGAAATAATATCATATCACAGCAGGTTCCTTATGATTTGGACAATGTCCTAAGAAGTGATCCTCCTGATCTTGGTTGCTACGAAGAAAACTAAATTTTTTACCAACTGCTTTGAGGAGTAGGGTTAAACTACCGCACCAGGGTTAGTGTTCCTTTTTGATTGATGGCAGCACCACTTTTGAAACTTCCGGTTAACAGATAGGTGTAACTTCCTGCATTGGCAGCTTTCTCGTCAATAAAACCATCCCAACCATATTGCTGATTGTTGGTGCTAAATACCAAGTTTCCAAACCTGTCGTAAACATCCAATTGAAACAATTCAATTCCAGTTCCTCTCAAATATAAAACATCATTAAAGCCATCAGCATTGGGTGTAAAGCCACTCGGAAGAAAAATTATTTCCTTGGTTTCAACGCTTACCAAAATTGAATCGGAAGAAGAACAACCGGTGTTGATATCTGTAACGATTACCTCGTAGGCCGTTGTGGTTTGCGGAGACGCCCAAACCGTTGCACAAGTGTTGCAGTTTAAACCGTTGGTGGGTGTCCACAAATATTGATAACCAAGATTCTCAGAAGCAATTATTTGAACACTATCCCCCTCCTGAATAATTTGATCCACCCCAAGGTTTATCTGTGGAAGTGGATAAACATCTACTGATATGGAATTGGAAGTTACCACCGCCGGACTGGCACATTGGGCCGATGAGGTAAGTACAAAAGAAATCACATCACCATTTTGCAAATTATTAAATACATAACCGGCAGAACCACTGCTCACCTCTACCCCATTCACCCGCCAAGAATAGCCGGGTGTTAAACCACCCCCTGTAATCTGGGCAGAAAATCCCGGAGATTGATTCACACAAACCGATGTATCATTCGCAGAAATTGAAACCGTTGGTGTAACATTCGGTTGAACAACAATAATCTGTGGTGCTGATAATACCGGAACTCCTGCTGTATCACAAACATCAGAAGATATCAATTGAAAGGTGTAATTATCACTGTTTGATGGAGTTGTAGTATAACTTAGGCTAGTCGCCCCGGCAATTGCATTTCCATTTAAAAACCATTGAAAGGCTGGCGAACTACCCGTTCCGTTTACAACCGCTGTCATGGTTACGGATTGCCCCGCACAAATAATATTTCCTGTGGAATTTATCGTTACGGTTGGGTTTACCGAAGGGTTCACAGTAATGGAAAGGGAATTGGAAACAACCGGCAAAGGAGACGCGCAAATTGAATTGGGGGTCATTAACAGTGTTACCACATCACCATTGCTAAGCGTGTTGGAGGTAAATTGGGGATTTGTTTCACCAATCAGGTCAACACCATTGATTTGCCATTGAAAGCCGGGTGATGATCCTGCGTTTGATACCAAAGAGGAAAAATTAACCGGTGTGCCTGAACAAATTATCAAACTGCCGGCCGATATACTTACTGTAGGCAAAAGACCTTGCGTGGTAACGGTTACGGTAATAATATTGGAAAGTGCATTTGTAGGATTTGCACAAGGATCATTGGAAAATAACTCCACCTGAACCTGATCCCCGTTATTTAAAACAGATGAATAGTTGGCTGAAACATTTCCCGGTATCGCTACCCCGTTCAAAAACCAAGTATAAGTTGGATTACTGCCTCCTGCTACTGTAGGGTTGGCCGTAAAATTAAATGGAGTACCGGTGCATAGCGTATCGAAGTCAACGGTAAGTGAAACCACTGGCTGAACATTAGGCAATACTGTAATGCTAATTGGGTTTGATATTGCAGGAATAGGATTAGCGCATGCGAGCGAAGAAGTTAACTGGGCGGTAATTATTTGCCCGTTGGTTACAATACCGGGATTAAAATTAACACCTTGATTTGCCGCATTCAAAACACCATCAATAAACCAATCCACCAACGGGCTTGTTCCTTCATTTTGAAGAACAGCAAAAAACTGGGGAGATACACCACTGCATAAGGTATCTTGATTTACCGTAATTACAATACTGGCAGAAACGGAGGGATTAACATTCACCAAAAGTGATGAAGAACTTACATTGGGATTAATGACACAACCTGATGAAGAAATCATATTCAACACCACCAAATCACCATCGTTTAAAGTATGAGATGAAAATACAGAATCATTGGCCCCGGCAATGGCAACTCCGTTTACCAACCATTGAAAAACCGGACTGCTTCCTGCACCAATCAATGAAGAGGAAAAATCAATCGTGTCACCCGCGCAAATAGGATTAACATTGGCAGAAATATTTACTGAAGCGGAAATATTGGTTTGAATTTGAACCTGAATGGCTGAGGATAAAGCAGGATTACCCGTTGAACAAGAAACATTGGAAGTAAGTTCAACCGTAACCTGATCACCATCATTGAGTGAATTGCTCACAAAGGTATCCGTGTTGTTTCCTGATTGAACAGCCCCGTTTACAAACCAAACAAAGGTAGGGCTGATTCCTCCATTTACCGGACTAGCCGTAAAAGTAAGACTTGTTCCGGCACAAACCGGCCCAGCAGGCAAAACCGACAAGGCAACACTTACCGGTGCTGCTGGATTTACAATTTGTGTAATAATATTAGAAGTGGCAGGGTTTCCGGAAACACAATTGGCATTAGAGGTCATGACCACAGATACCGCATCGCCATTCACCAAAGTAGAAACCGAAAAGGTGGATGAAGTAGCACCGGAAATATTGCTACCATTCAACAACCATTGGAAGGAAGGGTTTGCCCCACCATTTGATGGAGTTGCCGTAAAAACAACATTTTCACCCGGACAAATAGCAGCATTTGGTAAAGCGCTAATACTTACCGAAGCCGGTAATACCGGATTAACCTGTGCAGTATAATTTGCCGAACTTACCGGTGAATTCACAACACAGGCAGCATTACTCGTAAGCACCAAAGAAATCACATCACCAGTGGATAGTGTGGCTGAAGAAAAGCTTGAAAGGGTAGCTCCAGGAATATTGGCACCATTTAATTGCCATTGATAAGCAGGTGTTGAGCCACCATTAGTAATGCTAGACGAAAACACTACATTATCTCCACTACAAATAGCGCCTGAAGGATTGGCGGAAATTGATACAGTTGCCGTTAATTGAGCATTGATGATGATGGGGCCGAAAGAGGAGCCTGTAACAGCAGGATTAGAAGAAATAACCCTGATCTGGTATCCTGCACCGGAAGCAGTTCCTGCAGGAATTACACCGGCAATATTGCCCGCATTGGCCGTTGAATTCAGCGTACCCAAAACAACAGGAGCTGCGAAAGAACCACTTGCATCCGAAAGCTGTGCAGTGTAAATATTACCAGCAGAAAAAGTGCCGGTTGAAGAAAAAGGAACCAGGATATTATCTCCGGCACAAAAGGGGGAACCGGTAATTGTTCCGGTAGTAATCGTGTTAGCGGAAACTGCCGGAGTAGTAATTTGCAAGTTATCCACAATCATAGGCGGATCAACATGACCGCTGGTGCCTTGGCTAAACCAACGAAATCCAAGTCTTAAAGGAGTTGTGCCGGCCACAAAACCTGTTAAGAGAGAAACGTCTATGCTTTCATTGTTTACTCCTGCATTTCCATTATAATTGGTTGGCCATTCCAACCAACTAACCCCACTGTTGGTACTATAAATTAATCGGGCAGATCCATTATTAGGATTGGAGGCCCCTGAACAAGACCATTGAAAAGAAAGAGTAAACGGACCACTTCCGGAAAATGTAACGGCAGGAATATCCGCGTTAGAAAAGGCTGCGGTATTGGTATTATTAGCTGCTGATGAGGCATTGTAAATCGGACCAGGCGCCCCTAACAAATTACAAATAAAGCCCGTGCAGGTTATGTGCAAGTTTGCACTTCCATCTATGGTTTGTCCAACATTGTTTATGATCCAACTATTGGGACTCCCACCCGGACTTGGGGCCGAACCCGAAATAATGGTTGAACCATTTCCGGTCAAGGTCCAATTGGGAGCAACATTAAAATTCTCTGTCCACAGAATAGTTTGTCCAAAAGAGACCTTAAAAACAAAAAAACAAACTCCAAAAAACAGTAAAATCCTTTTCATACTTCATGGAGCTAAATGGTTTATAATTGAACGAATTTCATCCCTGCTTTAGGATTATTCTTAGAATTACCGTGAATCACCTTGGAGTAGGCAAGATTTAACTCAAGTCCACCTCTACCATTGGAGGCAACGTTTAATTTCGAAACATTCACATCGTAAGAGACTCCGAAGGCAAAATCAGCAAAATCAATTTTAACCACAGCGTAAGTTGCATCTTTCCAACGATAAAACAAGCCAAGGAACATAGCAACTTCGCTTTCATATCCAGTATATCTTGCTCTATCCTGCAATCTGAATCTTCCACCGCCTCCAAAGTTTATCATACTTTGCGGACCCTGCTGAACATACATAACCGATGGAATAAAAGACAAATTACTTTTCTTTTTACTTAAAATCTGCATGGATGCATGCACTGTTGTTTTCATCTTTTGTGGATCCTTTTCTGCCTTTGTAAAAGAAATATCCGAGCGGTTAAAGTGTGCCAAAGACGCTCCGGACAACATTCTTACATACTTAGAAAACTGATAATTCCAAGCAACACCAACACCAACGTCCAAATAAGAGAGAGAAGGTAAAATCTGTGCACCTTCATTGCTTGGCAATGAAGGATCGTAATTAACCCCATTCCACTGACTATCCCAACTTAAACTTGGGGCATCCCAAGATCTTTGGGCATAACCACCCATTGCTCCAATTGAAAAAATATTGGTTTTTGATCCACCCAACAGTTTGTTATAACTAATACAAAAATTTGCGTTAGTGGTTTTGTAGGAAGCAAGTCCACCCTTATCGCTAATAAAATTTACCCCCATACCCCAAAAATCCTTTGATCTTGAATTTCCGGGCAAGGTAAAATCAACCGAAGCACCAATGGTGTTATAGGGTTCGGCAACCGCCTTCCACTGAGTTCGGTAATTTGAAATGATCCTTACATCCGACAGCGTATTGCCTGCTAAAGCTGGATTCAGATGCAGGGGATTCGCCCAAAATTGTGAAAAATGACTGTCCTGAGCTAAACAAACATTTCCGGTCAGTAATGAAATGAGAAGTAGTTTTCTAAGCATTGCTCTTTTTTTTTATTGTTATCTCGCTAATGTTACTGTTCCTTGTTTACTAAAGGTGGTTCCATCCAAAAAGGTTCCGTCCACCAAATAAACATAAACACCGCTATTTAATGGCACAAAATTTTTGGTACCATCCCAACCATAAATAATATACGGGCTTTCAAAAATCAATTGCCCAAAGCGATCGTAAATTTTCATGGTGACATCCTTTATAAAAGGTCCTCGTGCATAAAGGACATCATTTCTTCCATCACCGTTGGGTGAAAAAGCAGATGGAACAAAAACTTCATAATTCGGCTTCACATCCACCAAAACAGAATCTGTTCCTTTACAACCATTCGTACTGGTATATTGTAAAGTGTACCAAGTGGAAACCAAAGCGAAGGAAATTGGATTTTTGCATACCCGGCAACTTAAAGTGGAGTCGGGAAACCAAGTAAATCCTAATGCATTAACAACACCGCCTGTGATAACAGGAACCAAAGTGGTTGTATCACCGTAGGTAATTTCCACATTGGGACCGGCATCCACATTCACAAAGGGCAACAAAACAACATTATAAGCTGGTGAGGAGGCTGAGGGTACATTAATACAAGGATTGGTGGCTGTTACGGTACAAATTATTTCATCACCGGTAGCCAAGTTATTGGCCGGAATTGTTAAAGTTGAGCCGGATCCAATGGTATCACCATTGTTGGTCCAAATGTAGGTAGCACCTACTCCTGCATTAGGAGAGTAAGTAAGGAATAATACATTTTGACCTGCACAAATCCCTGTGGTAGGAGCAATACCAATGGTTAGTGTATCAATTGGCACAACATCAATGAAAATGGAATCAGAAAAAGTGGTACCCGCAGGTACACAAGGCAAGGAGGACTGAATGCTTACATAAACCGTTGCATCTTCTGTAAAGGTTGTCGAAAAAGTACTATTAATACCCGTAGCAATTGGAAGACCATCTACATACCACTGATACGTTGGACTTGGGCCACCATTGGTAGATGTGCTTGAAAAATTCACGGTCCCGCCTGAACAAACCTGTAGTGTATCTGCAAAGGCAATGATGGTGGCAGGTTGCGATGAAATTACGGTGGTAATAATAAAATTGGTTGTGTCCGGCGAATTAGTTGCACAAATATTCGAAGAAGCTACCACCAATTGTATCGTGTCTTGGTCGTTCAAGGTGGTTGTATTGTAGGTATCAGCATTGGCGCCCGGAATAACATTGCCATTTAACAACCATTGATATACCGGAGCTGTACCGCCATTGGTAACCGTTGAAGTAAAGGCCACAGGATCTCCTGCACAAATTGTTCCGGTTGGCGCTGCAGCAATGGTTGCGGTCAATGGTGTGGTTGGAAGAATCGTAATGGGAATAACATTCGAGGTATCAGGGTCATTGCTGGTGCAAGGAAATGAGCTATTCAAAATTACCCTGATGTTGGCTCCTGTTAACAAGGTAGAGGTTACCAGCGTAGCAGCAGTGGCACCGGGAATGTTGACCCCATTGTTCTGCCATTGATAAGTTGGAGCTGCACCACCGTTCACAGCAACGGCCGTGAATGTGAGTTGGGCACCTGCGCAAACCGTATCGTTAGGTGCAACCGAAATACTTACAGATACCGGCACAATTGGATCAATGGTGAAGGGGCCTACCGGACTGCCAACAGTGGCCGGATTAGTAGCAATAATATTGAATTGATAACCTGCACCGGCAGGAGTTCCAACCGGAATGGTAACATTCACCACCCCGGAATTTAAACTTGAAGTAAGCGTACCTACAACAGTAGGCGGTAAAACAAAAACACCGGCAGCATCCGACATGATTACCTGATAATCATTGCCGGCAGGAAAAGTTCCATTGGAGGTAAAATTGAAGTTAATGGCCTGACCTTCACAAAAGGGTCCGGTAGGAAGATTATTCAAACTTACCGTATTAGACCCTGAATTAGCGGTCAAAACCATATTATCAATGGCATAAGATGGATCAATACCAGCAGCATCATTGTCGTTCTGCCAAAGAAATCCAATTTTTACATTGGGATTATTATTGGCACTTGCCGGCAAATTCAATGTAGCAGAACCCCAAAGCCCCTGTTCATTCCCTGTGCAGGGAGATGGAAGACCCAATCCTAAACAACACGTTGTTTTAATTGTATTCGATAACAAAGACCAGCTTACACCATCAAAATACCAAACAGAACCATCATCAATGGCAGCATCCCCAAATTCAAGGTAATTAAAGCTAAGTTGAATGGTATTTTGTCCAGAGCAATCAATAACGGGGCTTTCAGCCCTGGTTTCCGTGGAACCATCCAAAAAGCCCGCCAAACCGGAACCGGCATTATATGCAGCCCCAATATCTCCAAGTAAAGTACTGCCCAAATGTAATGATTGGCCTGTTGCGGAGGGATTGGGTGGTGGAGGGGGCGGTGTAGCACCTATGCAAGTATTCCCGCAACCTCCCAAAGGAAAACCGGCTTCCATACAGCTAACGTACCAAACGTTAGGTGCATCGCCTGTATGGCCTGCTAAAAAGGTTTCTGTCCAAAGCCCATTGGTGCCAGAATAACCTGATACAGAGCAACCCGCATTAGGAGGATTACAAATGACACCTTCAAAATCTTCACTCCAAAATACCGTTTGTGCATTCAGGAAATTGAAGGAAATAAAAATAAAAACAAGCGTTGGAATTAATTTCCTCATCGAATTTCAGGGGTTTGAAAGTTCAAGTTTACAAAAAAAATCAATTCCCTCATATTTTTCCTATTTGTTTTAACAGGCTGCCCTGTTGAAAAACTTCTAAAATGGATAGTTTTTAAAAAAAACACCAAAAAAAATCAAAATTGCCAAACAGGGATTTACTCTCCATAGCCCTAATAGACTTGACCGCAAAAAAAAATGCTTAACCCAAAAAAAACCCAAATACTATTTACCGCCGGGTATTTGTAAAAAGATTTTTTTCTTACTCGCTTATTTAAGTAATTTTGAGCGCAAATTTTTTTTACCATGCCTACTCAGGAAAAATTTGCAGGAGAAGGACTTACCTACGATGATGTCCTACTAATCCCGGCCTATTCCGAAATTCTCCCCCGCGAAACAGATATTTCAAGCTTGTTTTCCAGAAATATTCTATTGAAAGCCCCCATTGTTTCTGCAGCCATGGATACGGTTACAGAGTATCAATTGGCCATTGCTATTGCCCAGGAAGGAGGAATAGGTGTTTTGCACAAAAACATGAGTATTCAGGCCCAGGCCGACCATGTAAAAAAAGTAAAAAGAAGCGAAAGCGGCATGATTCAAGATCCGGTTACCTTGCATTTTACTGCGAAGGTCTCTGATGCCTTGCAATTGATGAAGGAAAACAAAATTGGTGGAATTCCTATTGTAGATGACAACCAAAAATTAGTTGGCATTATTACCAATCGTGATCTCCGTTTCGAAAAAAATCTCAAAAGAGGTGTAAAAGAAATTATGACCACCAAGGTTGTCACCACCAACAATGGCAAAGATTTAAATAAAGCCGAACAAATACTTCAAGAATATAAAATTGAAAAATTACCGGTGGTTGATAAGGACAATAAATTAATAGGCTTAATCACTTATAAAGATATCATCAAAACAAGAATCAGGCCCAATGCTTGCAAAGATAGTCTTGGCCGATTAAGGGTTGCTGCGGCAGTTGGTGTAACACCAGATATTGCTGAAAGAGTAGATGCCCTTGTAAAAGCCGGTGTTGATGCTATCATAATTGATACGGCACACGGTCATTCAAAAGGGGTTATTGATGCGGTAAAACTCATCAGAAAAGCTTATAAATCTATTGATTTGGTTGCTGGAAATATTGCAACTGCTGAGGCCGCTCA
Source organism: Bacteroidia bacterium (assembly GCA_044370375.1). Classification (GTDB taxonomy): domain Bacteria; phylum Bacteroidota; class Bacteroidia; order UBA4408; family UBA4408; genus JBILVQ01. The sequence goes on along the minus strand of JBILVQ010000063.1, from coordinate 2,064 downwards.
AATGTTGGTAAAGGCTGGGGTTGATGCAGTAAAAGTGGGTATTGGTCCGGGATCGATTTGTACTACCAGAATTATTGCCGGTGTTGGTGTTCCGCAATTATCCGCCATTTGGGAAGTATCGAAAGCACTGAAAAAATCAGGAACACCCGTTATTGCCGATGGTGGAATACGATTTACAGGAGATATTGTAAAAGCCCTTGCAGCCGGTGCCAATTCCGTTATGCTTGGTTCTATGTTTGCAGGAGTGGAAGAATCTCCCGGCGAAACCATCATTTACGAGGGGCGAAAGTTTAAATCATATAGAGGAATGGGTAGCATTGAGGCGATGCAACAAGGTTCAAAAGATCGCTACTTTCAGGATGCAGAAGATGATATCAAAAAGCTTGTGCCTGAAGGTATTTCCGGAAGAGTTCCCTACAAAGGCTCTTTGGCAGAGGTTATTTATCAGTTAACCGGCGGATTAAGGGCCGGTATGGGATATTGCGGTGCAAAAAATGTTGCCGACTTGACAAAAGCAAAGTTCATTAAAATTACGGCAGCAGGGATTCGCGAAAGCCATCCGCATGATGTAATCATCACCCGTGAGGCTCCCAACTACTCAACCAGGTAAAATTTAAGGGAAGTTTTTGAGAGCATTAAACTCTCTTTTTTTTATTGTCAACAGGAAATTAAACGGCTTCGTCTAATTTCCTGTTTTTTTATGTCTATTGGTGATTTATATCCTTAGAAAACAACAAAAAGAAGTCTTATGAGAACAAACTTACACCTCAGTCCGGCAATTCTGTTTATTCCATGCCTTCAATTCTTTTTCGTGCCTAACAGTATTGCCAACAATGGAAATGCAGGAACTACCATAGCAAATCCATCTTCAATATGTGTTGCACAAAATGTAAACCTTAGTATTGCAGGAATTCAAAATGGATTTGGCAGAACTTACCAATGGCAAAGAAGCAGCAATAACTTTAACTGGACCAATATAGCAGGAGCCAATAGCGTTAGCACTGTGGTAAATGTTAACGCATCTACCTGGTTCAGGTGCATCGTTCGTTTTTGCGGGAACTCAACCCCAACACAATCTGCCTATGTTGCTTTTCAAAACACCATTATTACTGGTATTCCACATACCGAGAATTTTGATAGCAGCCCAAATCTTCCTTGTGGCTGGTCCGTTCAAAATGCCAATTATGACAGCAGGACCTGGAGAATCTCTGGAATAAATCCACGCTCCTTCCCAAGGGCAGTAAGATACAGAGCCAATGAATGTCAGGCCGCCAATGATTGGTTGTTCAGCCCCGGCTTTCAACTTCAGCAAGATGTTCAATACAGAGTAAAATTTTGGTATCGGGCTAGCTCCTGCTACGGACAAGAAAAACTGCAAGTAAAGTTTGGTCCATCGGCCAATGCTGCAGATATGAATCAAGGCCCTATTTTCTCGAATTTGCAGATTAATAACACAACCTATCAACAAGCAGTAACAGCAACATTTTCTCCTGCTCAAAACGGAATATTTTACCTGGGGTTTCATATTTTTAGTCAGGCCAACCATAGCGGATTAATGCTAGATGATTTTAGTATCGAACCCATTGGTTGTAATCTGACAGCACCCGTAATTACAGCATCTCCTAACACTTCATTTTGTACCGGTGATTCTATTACCCTTAGCTCCTCTGCTGCTTCCGGTAACCTATGGAGCAATGGAAGTACACAACCAAGTATTACCGTAAGCCAATCAGGCAATTATTCTGTTACCCTCACCGAAAACGGATGCAGTGCTTCCTCAAACACTATTCAGGTAAACGTAAATCCTATTCCTGTGGCTAGCATTGTTGCGTCTGGCTCAACCACTTTTTGCGAGGGTGGTTCTGTAATGCTTAGCTCTTCTTCATCACAAGGAAACTTATGGAGCAATGGAAGCACGCAATCAAGTATTACCGTTACCCAATCAGGCAATTATTCTGTTACCCTCACCGAAAACGGATGCAGTGCTTCCTCTAACACTATTCAGGTAACCGTAAATCCTATTCCAGTAGTTAGCATTGCTGCATCTGGTTCAACCACTTTTTG